>JAKALO010000001.1:0-93475 GCA_021824125.1 Deltaproteobacteria bacterium
TTCAGGGAGGCCGGGGGTCTATACATCGACCACGAAGCGGGCGATATAACCGCCCGGTCCCTTCCGGACCTCCAGGGCGTGCGCGGTCACCGCCTTGATCTCCCGGTGCAGGACATGCCGGGACGCATCGTATGCCTCCCCTCCGACCTCCAGGGACACACCCGACCCGTCCATGATAACACGCGCATTCCTGGCGAGAAACCGGTCCACGGAATGCAGCAGCAGCGCCTCCCGGAGAAGAAGGAAGAGATTGTCCGCGGGGTCGCCGCCCGGACCCCGGAGTATCCTCGACTCCCGGGCTCGGACCTTGTGGCGGTCGGTGAGGAGGGAGAAAAGCGCCGTCACGCTTTCCGCGCAGAGCTGCTGGAGGTCCCTTCCGCGGACCTCCAGCCGGATGTCCGCGGTGTGCGCGAGGAGGCGGAAGCGTCGCCGCTTCACATGCCTTCCGTGAGCCGGTCGGCGAACAAGCGGGGGAGGCCGGCGGCCAGTATCTTCCGCCGGCACGACGGGACGTCGTACGGGACCCGGATCCACGCGACGGAAAGGGAAACGGTGTCGAACAGGAGGAAGGAGGCCCTGGGATCACGGTCGCGGGGCTGCCCGACGCTTCCGGGATTGAGGAGGACCCGCTCCCCTTCCCGCAGCCTTAGCCCCCCCTGGGAAGCCACTTCGGTGCTTCCGTCATGCCTGCGGATGACCGCGGCGGGGACGTGAGTGTGGCCGAAAAGGACGATCGTCGGGAAGACATCCCCGGAAAGGCGGTCCAGCTCATCCACGGCGTCGTCCAGCGTGAAGAGGTAGCGGTCGGGATCGGATGGCGCGCCATGCACCATGAGAATGCCGCCGTCCAGGACCAGCCGGTCGTGGAGGGCCCCGAGGTATTCGCGCGACCCGTCGGAGAGATGGGCCGCCGACCATCGTGCGGCGATCAGCGCCGGGGTGTTGAAGGATTCCCCGCCGGCCTTCCCGCAGGCGACGGCGTCATGGTTTCCAAGGACTCCGCCCGAGGTCCGCTCCATCGCCCACCGCACGCACTTTTCGGGCTCGGCGTTGTACCCGGCCAAGTCCCCGAGATGGACCACGCGGTCGGGACCTGTCCTTTCCAGCTCGCGCGCAACGGCGTCAAGCGCCTCCCCGTTCCCGTGGATGTCCGATAGGACGGCGATCTTCAACCGGCAACCACGCGCGGCGCCCCGGCCCCCATGACTTCCGGAAGCCTGCGGTGCGTCTTTTTCCGGGCGGAATAAGCCTTCACGAGGTCCATGAATATCTCCAGCTCGTAGCTCCGGTCGACGTGCGTGCCGTCGTAGTAAAGCACGCGGACCGGAAATCCGTCGCAATCACGGGAGACCCGGGGGTACACGGCTTCCGACACGATCCCGTTCATGCATGAAAAGGGGTTGATGTCCAGGATGCCGTCGACCCCTTTGCGGTGAAGGTATACCGTCTTCCCCACGGACAGCATCATCTCCCCCAGGGCTCCTTCGGGGGGCAGGTAGGGTCGGGCAAGCTCGTAGATCTCGCGGATGTCGTGCGGTTCCTCGTACCCCCGGAAATCCTCCCGGAACGCGTCGAGCAGGGCGTGTTCGTCCTTGCGCTGGTAGTGCCATTTAAGTCTTGCCCCGAACATCGACAGCGTCAAGTGCCTGCCGAACCGCTTGAGCATCCGGATCTGCTCCGCGTTCGTCGCCCACACCCACTCGGCGACATCCGAGATCCAGCATTCCCCGCCCGCCTCCTCGACTTTCCGGAGGACGTCCTCGTTGCTGAACGTGTTCAGCCGGCAGAAGATCTCCCCCACGACCCCGATGAGCGGCCGCGGGAACGAGTAGTCCGCGGGTACCCGGTTCAACAGGTCGCGCCCCTCGTCCAGGCTCTTCGCAATGACGGCAAGCTTGCGTTTCTGGGGGACCCCCCGCACCTCGACCGCCGCACACAGAAGGTCGACCGCTTCCGCGAACGCCCGGTCCGCGTCGCCCTTCTCTTTCTCGTACGGCCGCACCCGCAGGAGGAGCTTCTGGAGCAGGTCGCTCCCGACGAGGGCCCGCCACGCGGTGCGAAGGAGCTCGTCGGCGTGCTCGCTGACCCCGTCGTACCCGTCCGCGCACGTGGGAGACAGCAGCAGGACGTCCCCGAATCCCATTTCCTGGAAGATCACCTTCATGAAGGAACCGTACTGCCCGAAACGGCATGGGCCATCCGAAGTCGGCATGAAGAGGGCCATCTTCTCCGGGGCCACCTGGCCGTGAACCAGGACCTTCAAGGCGTCCCCGAGGGTCACCTTGAGCGGAAGGCACTCCTCCCCCGATGAGAAGCGACCGCCCAGGAGGAGCGTCTCCTCGTCCGAGGGCGGCATGGCCCGCGCCTCTATCCCGACCGAGCGGAAGGCCGCCGCGATCGCCTTCGATCCCGCGATCGTCATCGTGGGGAAGAACACTGTCCTCCCCTCCAGTGGTGATCCGCTCACTTTTCCGCCCACCAGCGCAGCACGCCCTTGCTGTCCAGATACGCCTCGCAGCGGGTCATGTACCCGGCGTCGTTCCCGTGGCCGTCGAACTGCAGGCACAGGTGCGGAGACTCGGAGGCGCGCGTTATGAAGTGACGGATGAACGAATCAGGCCCGCACTTGAAGTTGGTGATGTAGATCAGGTGGTACTTCGGGCGGGTCCTGCACCACCTCGCCGCCGCGATGATCTTCCTCCCGTAGTTCCAGAACATGTTGTCGTGGATGTCCCGGATGTCGATGTCGTCCACGGGCAGGAAATCGACCGGTATGACGTTCGCACCGTACTGGTCCCGAAGCTTTGCGGGGATGTTGAGGTTGATGTCCCGGTCGTAGAGGTTGTACGGGCGCCCGAGGAGGACGATGGCGTTCGCACCCGCCTGGTCGACCACGTCCGTCGCCACGGCCCCGAGGCTCATCAGGAATTCGTGGAATTTCCTCTGCTCGGCGTATCCCGCGCGGATCCCGTCCCGGATCTCGCGGCGCGAGAGCCCCAATGGGCCGAAACACTCGAACAGGTCCTCGACCACGTACTTCTCCCCGTCCCGGAATCGCACCGTGGGGGAAAGGAGTTTCTGGCGAAGCTCCTTCTCCCACTTGGGGACGGCCCCAAGTACGAACGGGAGCGTCTGTCCCCAGGGGCAGAAGTGGGATTCCGTGTGCGTGTGCTCCGTCTCCGAGTTGATGACGTTCGGGACGAACAGGAAATCGATCCCGTCCCGAAGGAGCGACGCCACGTGACCGTGGGCGACCTGGATCGGGTAGCAGGGCTCGGCTACCGTCAGTTCCAGCCCTTCGCGGGCGATCGCCTTGTCGGTCCGGGGGCTGACCTTGACGCCGAACCCCACGGTTGCGAGGAAGGCCTTCCAGAAGGGGAACCGCTCGAAGTAATACATGGCCCTCGGGTAGCCGATGACCCCACGGGGGCCTTCCACGCCTCCCTCCGCGAGGCGGTCCAGATATTCGCCCCGCCGCGCCGACAGGTCGTCGATCACCGGGCGCGCGTCGGTCCGCGCGGCCTTCCTGTACTTCTCGGAGCACTTGTCGCCCCAGTAGGTCCTGGCGCCGTCCACCAGGATTTCCTGCATGTCGCAGACGTTGCTGCACCCCTTGCAGACGAATTCCCTGCGCCGGTAGTCGACCTTGCGGAGGTCGAACCCGCGGAAACGGGTGTGCTCCCCGATCGCCTTCACCTTGTCCCGTGCCAGGAGGGCCATGCCGATGGCGCCGATGACCCCGTTGTGCGGCGGGACGATGACCTTCTTGCCGAGGACGTGGGTGAACGCGGCGGCGACCGCGTCGTTGTACGCGGTCCCTCCCTGGAAGTAGATCGTCTCTCCGATCCTGCGCCCGCGGACCACCCGGTTCAGGTAGTTGATGACCACGGAATATGCGAGCCCGGCCACGAGGTCGACCTTCTCCGCGCCCTGCTGGAGGTAGTTGTTCAGGTCCTGCTCCATGAATACCGTGCACCGCTCCCCCATTCGGATCGGCGCCTTCGAGGACAGGGCAAGCTCCGCGAACTCCCCCTTGATCCGTATCCCCAGCCGCTCCGCCTGCTCCTCGAGGAACGACCCGGTCCCCGCCGCGCAGGCGTCGTTCATCGCGAAGTCGACGACGATTCCGTTTTCAAGGCCGATGAATTTGGCGTCCTGCCCGCCGATCTCGAAGATCGTATCCACCGGTTGGTCGAAGAACCGCCTGCCGATGAAGGTCGAGCCCGTCTTGTGGGCCGTGATCTCGTCCTGGACCGTGTCGGCGCCGACCAGCTCGCCGATAAGCTCCCTTCCCGACCCGGTGGTCCCCACCCCGCGTATCCGCACCGAATCCCCGAACTCCTCCCGCAGGTCCGCAAGTCCGTCCGTCACGACCTGGACGGGCCTCCCCTGCGTGCGCACGTAGATCTCCTTCAGGAGATTCCCTTCCCAGTCGACGAGGGCGAAGTTCGTGCTCACCGACCCGACGTCGATCCCCAGGAAGACTTCCGGCCTGCCCTCGATCCGTGGGACAGGAGCGATCCTGTCCCTCAGGAAGACGACGTTTTCCGTCGACAGCGGCGGGAGGAAAGGAAACACAACCCCCGTCTCCCCCGCGGATTCGGCAACGTAGGGCACAGCCGCCCCGGTCTTCCGGGCGCCTTCGGGAATTTCCGCGGAGGCCAGGGCGGCCCCTATAGCGCTGAAATGCGCGAACCCCCGAGAGACGACCACGTCGCCGGAACCGAACCCGAACGCGTCGTGGATCGCGCGCACCACCCCCTGGTTGGCGAACAGGCCGCCGGCCAGCGCGACCTTCGGCAACGGGTCCTTCCCCTTGTTGATGCTGCTCTTGAAGTTGCGGGCCACCGCATCGCACAGCCCCTTCAGGATCTCCCCGGGTCCGAATCCCTTCTGCTGGGCGTGGATCATGTCGGACTTTGCGAACACCGAGCACCGGCCGGCGATCCTCGCGGAGGTCGCGGCACGCACGACCATGTCTCCGACCTCCTCCACCGAAAGACGCATCCGGTGGGCCTGCTGGTCGATGAAGGATCCGGTGCCGGCGGCGCAATCGCCGTTGGTGTCGTAATCCTGTATGCGGACCGCCTCGCCGGATCGAGCCGGTTCAAGCCGGATCACCTTGGCGTTTTCCCCGCCCATCTCGAAGATCGTGCGCACGTCCGGGCAGGCCGCGCTCACCGCCTTGACGAGGCACCGGAAATCGTTCTCGTAATTCGCATCGAGACTTTCGGAGAGGCGCTTGCCGGCCTTGCCCGTCACCGCCACGCCGGCCACCCGGGAGGACCCGAGGGCTTCCAGCCAGTGCGCGAGACGCTCCGGGACCTTCCGGCCCGGATCTCCAAGGAGGCGATCGTAGGACAGGACGTAGGCCAGCCCGCCCTCCCGCAAGGCGATCGGCTCAGGGTCCTGGAACCGTCCCCGGACCTCCCCGGGAACCGGATCGGTTCCCGGCGGAACGAAAAGGGCGAATTTAACGCTGATCGACCCTACGTCGACACCCAGGAACACGGGGTTCCTCCCTGCATGAGTGGGGTTACTGCCGCATTTTTCTTCAAATCCCGTGCCTTCCCGGAAATGTCTGAAAAAACAAACCCCTGTTCCCCGTGGGCCTTTCCTGTCCAACAATCCCGGCGCACGATCGGATAGGCGCGTTATCCGATCGGATAACGTGGAATTGGCGCGGAAGCCGGAGTATAGTATACGGACAAGCGATTCTCGGGGGACGGGAGATGTTCGGAATCGGCTTTCAGGAAATGCTTATCATCCTGGTCGTGGTCCTGATCTTTTTCGGACCGAAGCGGCTCCCGGACCTCGCCAAGAGCATGGGGAAGGGAATCGCGGAATTCAAGAAAGCCTCCGAGGAAGTGAAGAGGGGAATCGACGAGGCCATGAAGGAAGAACCCCCGAAGGAGGAGACCCCGAAGGAGGAGACCCCGGCCGCCGGGGCCACCGCCCCGCAAGCGGCCCCCGACCCCGCCGCCGAAACGGAAGACCAGGTCACGCCCCCGCCCCGGGCATGAAACCGGAAGGCCTCCAAGTTACATGAGCGAGGAAGCCAGGCTCCCGCTCACCGAACACCTCGAGGAGTTGCGCAGCCGGCTGGTCCGTTCCCTCATCGCCTTCGGCGTCGGGACGGGGCTCTGCTACAACTGGGCGGAAGACATCTACAAGGTGCTTCTGCGGCCCCTGATGATCCACCTGCCCGGAGGCTCCCGCCTCATCTTCACCGAGCTCACGGAGGCGTTCCTCACCTACTTCAAGGTCGCTCTCTGGGGAGGGTTCATCCTCTCGAGCCCCGTGATCTTCTTCCAGCTCTGGCGATTCGTCTCGCCGGGGCTTTACCGCAAGGAGAGATCGCTTTTCATCGCGTTCGCCGGGTGGTCGACCGTCGGTCTGCTCTCGGGGATGGCATTCGGGTATTACGTGGCCATTCCCCAGGTCTTCTCCTTCTTCCTGTCGTTCGGCCGCTCCGTCATCATCCCTATGCCTTCGATGAAGGAGTCCCTCTCCCTCATCCTCCGTCTGCTCCTGATCTTCGGTTTCCTGTTCGAGCTTCCGCTGATGCTTTATCTCCTCGGGCGGGCGGGTATCATCTCCTCCGCACTCCTCAGGAAGGGGAGAAAGGTAGCCGCCGTCGGGGTGCTGCTCCTGGGCGCGGTCCTCACCCCGCCCGATGTCGTCTCGCAAATACTGATCGCCGTTCCGTTCTACCTTCTCTACGAGGTGGGCATCGTGCTCTGTTTCCTGGGCGAGCGGCGACGCAAACCGTAAAGTGCGGTCTTGAGCGCACATCGAAAATTAACTATAGTCGGATCAGGTGGCCGGCGGTCCAATGCCATCTTACGGAGGATGTAGATGATCATCGAATGCCCCGCGTGCCGGGCACGGTTCCGGCTGGATGAAGCCAAGATCAAGGGGAAAGGGGCGCGCGTACGTTGCCGCCGGTGCGGTGAGTCCATCCTGGTCATCAAGCCCGTCGAACCCCCCGTTGATTTCGCAGAAGCCGGCGCGCCGGAAATGCTCGACCTGCGTTCCGCCATCAAGGGGTTCCCGGAAGAAGGGCCCGCTTCGGCTCCGCCGACGCATGCGGTTTCGACTCCGCCGGAGCCGTTCCCGACCGCGGGATTCGACCCTGCCGCGCACGTGGAAGAGGAATCCCCGCCTGAGGCTGCCACCCCCGGGACATGGGAACCACCCGTCGGCCCGGCAACCGCGGAGCCCGCGTCGGCCCCGGCGATAGACGAGGTCGACGCCGCTTTCGAGAAATTCCTGGCTCCCGGTCTTCCGGAGAAGGAGTCCCTTCCGGAGGCGGAAAAAACGGGGTTCGCCCCCGGGGAGGACCTGGCCGTCGACTTCCGGCCGGAGGAAAAGTTGGAATTCACTCCCGGTGCGGCGGGCGAATCCCTTATCGATCCCGCCGGAAAGGAATCGCCGGCCGCCGAGCCCCAAACGTCCGATTTCCTCATGAGCGACGAGGACTCCCTTGGTTTTCTCCGTAAGAAAGAGGAACAGGACAAGGAACCCCAGCTCGGGCAGTTCGACATCTCAACCAGCCTCCGGCAGGAACCGCAGGATTCACTTGCTTCCGCCGAAATACCGGCGGCTCCGCCTTCCATTGGCTTTCTGACGCAGGATATGGATTCACCTCCCGAGAAGAGCCCCGAGGAAAGCGCTCCCCTCTCCCAGCCCACGGCGGATGCACCTGTCGTCAGGGAACCGTTACATCCAAGGCCTCCCGAACCCCGGGCTGCCGCGACCCCGCTTATCCGACCCTCGCTGATCGCCCTCGCCCTCCTGTTCGTCGCCCTGGCAGGAGGAGGCGCGTATCTCGGCTTCACGAAAAACGGGCAGGAACTGTTGCGGAAGCTGGTTCCGGGGATGGAATCCCTTTGGCTGCAAGACAAGGGCAAAACCGGCCCGCAATACGATGTCCGGAACCTGATCGGGTACTACGAGCCGGGCGCGAAGGCGGGGAACCTGTTCATCATCAAGGGGCAGGTGACCAACACGGGACGATCCAGAAAGAGCGGAACCCGGGTCCACGCGGCGCTGCTGGACAGCAAAGACGTGCCGGTCGCGGAAAAGACATGCTACGCGGGAAACGTACTCGCGGGAGAAACGTTGCGCGTGGCCAGCCGCGAGAAGATCGAGCAGGCGCTCTCCAACCGCTTCGGCGACAGACTGGTCAACATGGACGTCGCACCGGGTAAATCCGTACCGTTCATGGTGGTGTTCTTCGATGCTCCCGAAGGAATCGGCGCCTACCGCCTCGAGGCCAAAGACGGGGAATAAGGCAGACTCTACTTCTTCTGATCGTCGGTCTTGGCGGGCGTAACGTCGACCTCGTTCTTTTCCTTCATGGACTTCTTGAAATTACGTATCCCTTCGCCGATCCCCGCTCCGATCTGTGGGAGTTTTCCCGCGCCGAAAAGCAGGACGACGATGACGAGAACGACCAGCAACTCCGGCAAGCCGAGTCCGAACATGTTTCCTCCTTGACGACAACCGGCTATGAAACCATTATACATTTCCGGGTGAATAGGGAACGCCTCAATTTTCCCGGATCGTCTCCTCCACGGCAACCCCGAAATGCCTGCCCGCCGCCTCCTCCGCGAGCAGGACTGGGTCTCCAACGGAAAGTTTGGCCACGGACACGGCCGCGCCCCCGGGGCCCACGAGCCGGATCGTCTCCGCGTTCTGCAGAATCACCGAGTGGGTGTTTCCGGAAGCGGCCCGCGCCCGGACCAGCAGGAGGGGGCGACGCTCAACCTTGACGCGGCCGACCGTGGAAACCTCCCCTTCGCCGGCCTCGTCGACCAGCAGAACCTCGGAGCCCGAGGCAAGCTCGGACAGGTAGGCCGTCCGCCCACCTGGGAGCCTGCAGTAGGAATGGACCGCCCCGGCGTTGATGCGGAACGGACGCGGAAGCACATAGGGATTGGGGACGTTTTCGGCACAGACCAGGAACAGCCCCGCACTCGAATTTCCGACCAGCATCCCGCTGCTTCCCTCGATCAGCGTGCAGGTGTCCACGCAGACCCTGTCGCCGATACCAAGCAGGGAGACCTCTGTGACCCGTGCCTCGACAAGCCGGACCTTCTCCACCACGCTCCGGGCGGCGGAGGCCAGTTCCCGCATCCGGGCCGTGTCGCCTGCTTCCAGGACGATTCCGTGGACCCCTTTTTCGAGGATTCCGCGGTAGAGCCTCACCTCTTCCGCGGTCCGTGCGGCCACCATGATCTTTCGCCGCCATGCGACCAGGTTCTCGAGGGGAATCACCTCCCGCTCACGCGGGAATACGACCCACATCGTCTCCGGGGGAGAGGAGAGAATCGCCGCCTCGTCATCCTTGTTTTCCATGGCGGTCACCCGGAAATCCCGCCCCTCGCGGAAATCCCCGTCCGTGGACACGGTGACGACCCTGCCCAGCTCCCGCGCCTTCCCGCCGCAACCCTCGGGCACCCACAGCGTCTCGACGCCCGATTCGAGCGCGGAAAGCGCGATCTCCTTGTCCCATGGAAAAATCCGCGCCCAGAGGACGGGGGCCATTACTTCCCCTTTGCCTTGATTAGACCCATCGCCTCGGGAACGGTCGCCCCCCCGTGGACAATCGCCACGATGGCCCGGACCATCGCCGCCGGGGACCTGTGCTGGAAGACGTTCCTCCCGATGGACGCCCCGGCGCCCCCCGCCGCTACGGAGTCGCGCACCATGCGGAGGACCTCCTCGTCGCTTTCCGTTTTTTCACCACCGGCGATGACCACGGAGGACGCGCACCCGTCGGTGACCTCCCGGAACGTTTCGGGGCTCCCCGTGTAGGGGACCTTGACGATGTCCGCGCCCATCTCCGCGCCTACCCGCGCCGCGTGGCGCACGTAGCGAACGTCGTATTCGTTCCTGATCTTCGGGCCGCGGGTGTAGATCATCGCGAGCAGCGGCATCCCCCAGCGCTGGCAGGCGCTGGAGACCGCGCCGAAATCCCGGAGCATCCGCGCTTCGTCGTCGGCGCCAAGGTTCACATGTATGGACACCGCGTCCGCGCCCATCTGCAGGGCGTCCTCCACCGTCGCAACGAGGACCTTCGTGTTCGAGTCCGGGGAGAGGTTCGTGCTGGCGGAAAGGTGAATGATGAGACCCAGGTCTTTCCCGTAGCCGCGGTGGCCGAACATGGCGGCCCCCCGGTGCACCAGGGCGGCGTTGGCGCCGCCCTCGGCGATGAGGTTGGCGGCTGGCGGAACCTGGACTAGCCCGGGGATGGGTCCGACGGTCACCCCGTGATCCATAGGCACGATCACCGTCCTCCGGGTGTTCCGGTCGATGATCCGCTCCATGCGGATTTTCTTTCCGATCATCTCCGCTCCCCTTCCGTCCGGCCGTTTATGGGAGAAACATGCCCGCCGGATTTACTTGAAGACCCCGCGAACCTTGAGAAGATCGTTCAGGTAGGTGGTGTTGTCCGCGTACTTGAGCGCCTCTTCGTATTTCACTTTGCCTGCCGAGACCATCTCCGCCAGGTTCCAGTCGATGCTGACCAGCTCTTCGGTGTTCGCCTGCATAAGACCGCGCATCTGGTTGACCTTCCCTTCCCGGATGGCGTTCCGGACGCGGAGCGACGTGCCCATCTTCTCCCACGCGAGCGTCCTGCCGGGCCCGTTCGCCCGGCGCAGGAGCCTCTGGGAGAACACCAGGAGCAGACTCTCCGCCAGTTGCGCGCGGATCTGGGGCTGCTGGTTCCCCGGGAAGATGTCGATGATACGGTCCACCGAGGCCGTCGCGCTGTTGGCATGCAGCGTTCCCATGACAAGGTGCCCCGTCTCCGCCGCCGTCAACGCGATGGAGATGCTCTCGTAGTCGCGCAGCTCTCCGATGACTATAACGTCCGGGTTCTGCCGGAAGATGTGCCGCAGGCCGTCGGCGAAGGACAGCGTGTCGTTCCCCACCTCCCGCTGGTTGATGTTCGAGTTCTTGTGCCGGTGCGTGAACTCTATCGGGTCCTCTATCGTTATGACGTTGGCCTTCCGTTCCCGGTTGACCACTTCCACCAGGTTGGCGAGCGTGGTGGATTTCCCGTGGCCGTTGGGTCCGCTGATCAGGATGAGCCCCTGCGTCTTGAGCGCGTATTCACGGAGAAAATCCGGCAGCCCGAGCTCGGCCGCGCTCGGGATGGAGTCCGCGACGTGCCTCGCGGTGAACGCGATTGAGCTTCGTTGCCTGTAGAGGTTGCAGCGGAAACGTGCCACTCCTTCGAGCGAGTAGGCGAAGTCGAGCTCCTTGAAGTCCTGGAACGTGCGCCTTTGCTCGGGGGTCATGATCTCGTGGATCATCTGCTCGATTTCCGCCGGCTTGAACGCGGGCAGGGACAGTCGCCGGATCTCGTTGTCGACGCGGATCGACGGGATGGCGCCCGCGGACAGGTGCAGGTCCTGGCCCTTCCAGGACACCAGCGCTTCAAGGAGGCTTTCCAGGGTCTTCTCCACCTTGACCCTCTTTCCGGTCGCCTTCTCGCCCTGGAGCTTCAGATTCACCGTGCCGTAGCCGTGGGTCTGGAAGAACGCGAGCGCCTTCTCGAAGTGGACCGCGGAGAGGATCACCGGCTTTGTGCTGTGTCCCGACTGGAACTCCACGTCCGAAAGGGCGGAGAGGTCGGTCGGGTCCACCATCCCGATGACCAGGCGCTTCCCCTCGAACCCGATGGGCAGGAGACGCCGCAGGCGGACGGTTTCGAGCTGGACCAGCCGTTGTATCGAGGAGGGGACCTCCACCTTGTCCAGGTTGATGTGCTGCATTCCCATCTGCTCGGAAAGGGTGTTCAGTAGCGCTTCCTCGCTGAGAACCCCCAGCCGGATGAGGTTTTCCCCAAGCGTACCCCCGAGCTGGCGCTGGGTCTTGAGCGCCTGCTGAAGCTGCTCTTCCTGGATCAGGCCCGCCGCAACCAGTATCTCGCCTATCTTCAGCTTTTTATCCGTCATGCTCCCCCCAACCGTATATTGCGCATAGTTTCCCTCAAATCTAACGCAGAGAGGGAAAAATGGGCAATATCAATTTACTCCCTGTTCCGGGAGCACACCCGCGCAAGCGCGCACAAGTCGCATTCGCCCCTTTGTTTCACGGTGCACTCCTTCAGGATTCCGATACGCGTCAGCGCGAAATCGAACCGCACCGGGTCCTCCGGGCACACATCCCGGAAGGCGGCGGTGATTTCCTCCGCCATCTTCCAATCCGCCGTGCGCCGGCGCGTCATCCCCAGCCAGCGCCCTATCCGGGCCATGTGCGTGTCGACGGGAACGATCAGGTCGCGGGCGGGAAATGCCGGCCAGATCCCGAAGTCGACCCCGTCGTCCCCCCGGGCCATCCACCGCAGGAACAGGTTGTGGCGTTTGCAGGCCGAGCCCTTCAGGGGATCGGGGAACAGAAAGGATCGTTGCCTGGGCAGGGAAGGCCCCCATGCCCCCCGGAATTCCCCGAGAAACCGCGCAAGCCGTTCGCGGGTCCCGGCCCCCGGGCCTTTCGTCCCTCGCAGGTACAGGGATTCCAGGCTCCCGTGCTCGAGGTACATCGCCCGCAGGCAGCCCAGAAAAAGTCGCACCCCCTCCGGTGATATGAACCGGTGCCCCAACCCGGAGAGGCGCCCCGGGAAGACCGGGCGCGGACCTGCGAGGGCGGCGTGCGGCGAAGGACCCAGCGCGGCGAACAGCCGCTCGAGAAAAGCCTTGATCTGGGGTACGTTCCCGAAGGCGAACGACGCGGCGATGAAGGCGGACGACTCGATGTCCTCCCGCGAGCTATAGCGGTGGGGAAACATGACGGGATCGGAGGAATGCGGCGCCGACCCGTGGGCGGCCAGCACCGCATTGAGCGCTTTTACGAGAGGAGCCGGGGCCGTTACGGTATCACCTTGTTCAACGGGTACTCGACGATCCCGGACGCGCCAGTCTTCTTCAGCACGGGGATGAGCTCCCGGACGGTTTTCTCGTCCACGATCACCTCGAGGCTGAACCACCCGGCCTCGCTCAGGGACGATATCGTCGGATTCTGAAGGGCCGGCAGCACCTTGATCACCCGTTCGAGGTCGGCGCGGGAGACGTTCATCTTCAGCCCCACCTTCTCCATCGCCCGGAGCGCGCCTGTGAGCAGCATGGCGATGTTCTCCATCTTCTGCCTTTTCCAGGGCTGCCTCCACGCATCCCGGTTCGCGATAAGCACGGTGGTCGACTCCAGGATCGTGTCGACGATCCGCAGGTTGTTCGCGTGCAGGGAACTGCCCGTCTCGGTCAGCTCGACGATCGCGTCCGCGAGCCGGGGCGCCTTGACTTCGGTCGCCCCCCATGAAAACTCCACCCGCGCGTTCACCTTCCTGCCCTTGAGGAAGCGGCGGGTGTACTGCACAAGCTCGGTGGCCACCCGCTTTCCCCGCAGGTCCTCGATGCGCCGGATCGGGGAGTCGTTCGGAACGGCCACGACCCACCGGACGGGGCGGAGCCCACCCTTGGCGTACTGGAGGGTGCACACCTCCTTGACCTTCGCGTTCTGCTCCAGGACCCAGTCCCGCCCCGTCAGGCCGAGGTCGAGGATCCCGTCCTGGACGTAACGCGCCATCTCCTGTGCGCGGATCAGGAGCCCCGACAGCTCCTGGTCGTCGATTGACGGTATGTAGCTGCGGGACCCCACGGTAATCGTGAACCCGGCCTTGCGAAACAGGTTCAGCGTCGAATCCTGCAGGCTGCCCTTGGGCAACCCGATGCTCAGTACCTTGCGGGACGATTCCTTCATGTCGTTCCTTCCTTGAAACGTGAAAAGCGCATTCTACTTTCGCGGATGCGCCAAGGCAACCTGGAATCGGGAGTCGCCGCGGACTGTCCACCTACGGAGGGCATGGCTCCGTCGGGGATTTCGCCGCCGTGGACGGTTCCCCCGGCACTCCGCCGATCTTGCGGATCGCATCCTCGGCGGCCTTCCGGACCTGGGGGTCCTTGTCGGCCAGGAGGTCACGGAGGGGGCGCATAACGCGGGTGAACCCGACCTCCCCCAGCGCGGACGCCGCGCGGGCGCGAACCGCCGGGTTGTCGTCCTGGAGCGAGAGGAGAAGGGGTTCGACGACCACTTCACCCATCTGGGAAAGGACGAAGCTGGCGACGAAGCCTACCCGCTCGTCGGCCAGTAGGCGGATCAGCGGGTATATGGCCCTCGTGTCCTTGATCTGCCTCATGGTGCACAACGAGGCGATCCGTGTTCCGATGTCCTCCTCCTTGTTAAGGGTTTCAAGGCACCCCTCGAGCACCCGGTCACCCATCCCCTCGAGCACGTACTGCTTCCAGTAGTCGAGCTCCGGATCGTTGCTTCTGCGCAGCAGGGGGCGGAGGTTCGCGTCCCCGAACTGCCGGAGCGCCATGATGCATAGCCACCTGATCTCCGGGTCTCCGAGCCCGTTGACCAGTCCTTCGACCGACGCCGGGTCCGCGATCGCCATAAGGGCGGCGACCGTGGAGACCTTGACATCCGGGGAAGGGTCACGCAGCACCTCGAGGAGAATGGGCATCGCCGCGCGGTATTTGCTCTTCCGGATCGACGTCGCGGCGCCGATCTTCTGCAGGACGTTCCCGCCGCGAAGCATCCGGAAGAGGATCGGGCGGCCCGCGTCGGGCATCCGCGCGAAGGCCTCTGTGGCCGCCTCGCGGACATTCGGATCGTTGTCGTCCAGGTAGGAGGCCACGTCCTCAAGTATGGACGGGTCCGCCGTCTCCCCCAGGGTAAGGCAGGCGTAATACCGCACCAGCGGTGAAGGGTCGGAAAGGATCTTGCGAAGGTAGAGCAGCGTTTCCCTGGTGCCCATGGCCCCCAGGGCGCGGATCGCCCCGACCCGTATGTCGACGTTCCCGTAGGAAAGGAGGGAGGTCAGGGCCGCGGTCGCGTCCTCCCCGAACTTGGGCAGGGACTCGATCGCCGCGTCGCGGACCGACGGGTAGACGCTGTCGACTTTCGCCATGACCAGCCGCAGCCCCCCCTCGCCCCCGAACTGGGCGACGGTCTGGATCGCCTGGACCTGGACCGACGGGTCCGAATCGTTGAGCGCGGCCTGGATGGATGGGGCAGCGGCCCGGGCGTCGAGCTGCCTCAGGATGAAGAGGGCGTTCCGGCGGACGACCGGATTATTATGCTTCAGGGCAAGCACGGTCTTTCGGACGGATTCGTTGCCTATATTGATGAGCGCGCCGCTCGCGAGCCATCGAACCTCCTCGCTGTCGAGCGCCCCTATCAGCGTGTCCACCGATGCGGGGCCGAGGTCCACGAGGCGTTTCATGGCGTGGCTTCGAACGGCCAGGTCCCGGTCCTTCAGGAACGGCAGTATCTCCTTCGCCGCCTCCGTGCCCCCCTTGTCGAAGAGCACGTCGATCGCCTGCGTTTTCTCCTTCTGTGCGTCCTCCATCGGGATTTCCGCGCGCAGAATCGTGGAAGCCGAAAACAGGGACAGAAATAACACAAGCGGGAACGACAGGTGCAATCGGGCGCTTCGGTACAAGAAACCCTCCCGTCGTGAAGTCGTCTTACTGTATCTTTTTTATACACGCCAGGCAATTCATCCCGGGAACCCGGTCATGGATTTGGGCCCATGACCCGTAAACCTGTACAATGGAAGCGGAATAACCTTGGCCACCGCGGGGAAACCACGTAATGGAACGCCTCGACACCTTGATCCTCTTCGGGAAAGCCCCCGTTCCCGGAACGGTAAAGACCAGGCTTTGCCCCCCTTTGTCGCCACGGGAAGCGGCCGGGCTTTACTCCTGCCTCCTGGAAGACGCCGCGGAAGAAGCCGGAAGACTCCGGGGGGTCCGCCGTTACATCTTCTTTGCCCCCCCGGAAGGCGAAGCCTACTTCCGCGCGGGAACATTCTCCGCCTTTCACATTCGTCCGCAGGCCGGGTCGGATCTCGGGGAACGGATGGAGAGGGCCACGCTGGCGGCGTTCGCCGGCGGGGCGCGCAGAGTGGTGGTCATCGGCGCCGATTGCCCCGCGCTGTCCGGAGGTATCATCCGTTCAGCCTTCCGTGAACTGTCGAACGCCGCCGGGGCGGTGTTCGGCCCCGCCGAGGACGGGGGGTACTACCTCGTCGGCCTTGGCGAGCCCGCCCCTTTCCTGTTCCGGGGAATCGAGTGGGGCTCCCCAACGGTTCTTGCGACATCCCTCTCGCGATGCCGGGATGCCGGGATCCCTTACGCCCTGCTGCCCGGCAAATCCGATGTGGACACCGCGGAGGACCTGGTGTCGCTCAGACGCTGGGCCCGCGCCCACGCCCGGCCCCCCTGCCCCCGGACGCGGTCATGGCTTAAGAACTTCCTTCCGGCGATCACCTGCTCCGGGAGCGCGGTCTCGTTGCCGCGCCCGGACGAATCAGGGTCCGCCCCATCCCCAGGTCGACGATCTCGCTCCGCAGGATCACCTCCTTCAACCCTTTGCGTGGGACCTCGATCCCGAAGCTTCCGGTTTCCCCGTTGAGCAGCGCCCCCTCTCCCATAAATTCGGACTTCGGGAAAAACGTTTTTTTCTCCCGCCGGCCGTCACGGTAGACGATCTCCACCACGACGCCGATCGACTTGAGGGACAGGTCGGGGACATCCTCCCCCTTGTTCGTCACCATCACGGAGAGAAGGACGCCCTTGTCCACTTTTTCCTGCTTCACCTCGATGGGAAGCTCCGGGTTCGGAACGACGGTCACCTTGTGCCCGACCCAAACCCCGTAGACGAGGAACAGGAGGAGGAAGGCGGCCAGCAGGGGACCGGCCACCTTGATCCACTTTCCGTGGAGGACCCACAGGTCGGCAAGGTACTCGATCCTGACCTTGCCTCGAAGGAGATTCCGGAAATCATCCTCTTTCCGCCTCGCGCGGGAAACGGCCGGCTTCCCCGAGGGGGGCAGGGCATGCTTGCAGTGCGGGCACACGGCTTCGGCCGCCGCGATCTGTATGGTGCAATACGGACAGGAGATGAACTCCTGGTCCTCCGTCGAAAGCCCGGCCTTCTTCTTCACGGACGTCCGCCTTTGATCATTGGGCCCGCTTCCTTCCCTCCTGCGACAGGAACTCGACGATGAGCCGCACCGGGGCGCCGGTAGGGCCCGGGGCGTACCCCATCCTTTCCTTCTCACGCCACGCAACGCCGGCGATGTCCAGGTGAACCCAGGGGGTGTCTCCGGCGAACTCCTTCAGAAAACAGGCGGCGGTGATCGTGCCCGCCTCCGGTCCGCCGATATTCTTGAGGTCACCGATTTCGCTTTTGATCTGCTCGAAATACTCCTCGTGGAGCGGCAGCTCCCAGGCCTTCTCGCCGGACACCCCGGACGCCTCCTTAATCATGGAGAGAAGCTTTCCGTCGTTCCCGATCATGCCCATCGTCACGCTTCCCAACGCCACGACGCACGCACCGGTAAGCGTCGCCGCGTCGACCATCGCGGCCGGGCGGTACCGCTTCTTCGCCCAGGCCATGGCGTCCGCAAGGATGAGCCTCCCTTCCGCGTCCGTGGAGAGCACCTCGACCGTTTTCCCCGACATCATCCGGATGACGTCACCCGGCCGGTAGGCGGCGCCGGAAGGCATGTTCTCCACCGCCGGCACCACGGCGACGACGTTTACCGGTATCCCGACTGCGGCGGCGGCGCGGACCGCGCCCAGCATCCCCGCCCCCCCGGCCATGTCGTACTTCATCTTTTCCATCCCCTCCCACTTCTTCAGGGAGATTCCGCCCGTATCGAATGTGACCCCCTTACCGACAAGCGCCGTCCAGGGCCCCCCGGGACGCCCACCGCGGAACTCCGCGACGATGAGTCGCGGGGGAGCATCGCTCCCCTTGCCGACAGCCAGGATCCCGCCCATACCCCACGCCTCGATCTCCTTTTTCCCGAACACCCGGACGCGGATCTTTTTCGCCGCAGCGGTACCAAGCCCTTTCGCCAGCGCCTTGGCGGCGCGGGCCAGCCCGTCAGGCCGCAGATCCCCGGGCGGAGAGGAAACAAGGTTCCGCGCCCAGTTGACCGCCTCTCCGACGCGGGCGCCATATTCAAGCCCTTTCCTGATGGGGGATGCGAGCAACCGGTTGTTCTCGACCAGCCGGAACCGCCCCACCCGGTTCTCCTTCTCCGACTTGTAGCGGTCGTACTCGTAATTGGACAGCGCCGCGCCGAGCGCGGCGAACCGCGCAGCGGCCTCCGGGTCCAAACCTCCGATCCCGGCGCCGTGAAGCACCGAAGCCACGGTCGCAAGCTTCAGCTTCCTCGCCAGCCGCACCACCGGAAGCGCGGCCTGCCGGACCAGGTCCAGTGAGAACTTTTCCTTTTTCCCGAGACCGAGGACCAGCACGCGGGGCGAGGCGACCCCCTTCACGGGGCGCAGGAGAAGCGTCTCCCCCCATTTACCCTGAAAGTCGCCGTCCCGTATCGCCGCGGTAATCGCGCCCTCGAGCGCCGCGTCCACCGCGCCGGTCGCGCCACCCGGTCTCTTCACTCCCTCGAAGAGGTTCACCACCACCATATCGGCCTTGTGCCGGACGATGTCCCCCATGACCAGTTCTATCTTCAATTTACACGCTCCCGTCCGCGACGATGCGCCTCCCTGCAAATTATGGGGCCAACGGATGGTTGTCAAGGATAGATGAAGAGGAAATCACGGACGGAGCGGCGCTCGAATGCCGCCGGATTTACCTGCCCGGGGCTCTGAGGAATCCATCGCGGAAATACGGCGAGCACCGAGAGCGCCGATGCGCCGCGACAGCGAGGCGCGCGACTGAGGCGTACTGCCTGTACGCCGCAAGGAGCGCAACGAAGCTGTAGCGGATGCAGCGGCGCTCGAATGCCGCCGGATTTACGGGATGGGTTCCTCAGAGCCCCAGGTAGGCTTCCTTGACGTGGGGGTCGGCCAGGAGCTCCTTCCCCGTACCCTGGAGGACGACGCTGCCGTTTTCCAGGACATAGGCGCGGTCGCAGAGCGCAAGCGTCTGCCGAACGTTCTGCTCGACGAGGAGGACGGTCACCCCCTCCTTGTTGATCCGCTTGACGATGTTGAAGACGTCCTCGACGAGGATAGGGGCCAGCCCGAGGGACGGCTCGTCGAACATGAGCAACCTGGGCAATGCCATAAGCCCTCGCCCGATCGCGCACATCTGCTGCTCACCGCCGCTCAAAGTCCCCGCCGCCTGCTTCCTCCGTTCCTTCATCCTCGGGAAGAGTTCGTAGACCCACGCCAGGGTTTCCCTCCGCTTCTTTCTTGCCTCGGGGGCCAGGGACCCCATGACCATGTTCTCCTCGACGGACATCTCGCGGAATAGACGCCTCGCCTCCGGGACATGGACAACCCCGTGACCGATGATCCGGTCGGCGGGCAACCGGTCCAGCCGGACGCCGTCGAAAACGATCGTTCCGGCCTTCGGCCGCAGGAGCCCCGAGATGGTCTTCAAGGTGGTCGACTTCCCGGCCCCGTTTGCGCCCACGAGCACCACGATCTCCTTTTCGCGCACCTCGAAGGAGGAGCCCCAGAGCACCTGGAGGTCGCCGTAGAAGACGTCGATGGCGTCGACCTTAAGCATAGTCCGTCCCCAGGTAGGCCTCGATCACATCCTTGTTCTGCGCCACTTCCTGCGGAGTCCCCTCGGCGATGGTCTGACCGAAGTTGATCGCGTGGATGCGGTCGGAAATCGTCATTATCACGTGCATGATGTGCTCGATGATGATGATGGTGGTGCCGCTGTCCCGGATCTTCCTGATGAGATCGATCGCCTCCAGGAGCTCCGTCGGGTTGAGTCCCGCCGCCGTCTCGTCCAGCAGCAGGAGGTCCGGGCCGGTGGCCATCGCCCGCGTGATCTCCAGCCGCTTGCGCCCCGCGATCGGCAACGACCTGGCCAGCACGTCCTTTACGGAGGAGAGGCCGCAGAACTCGATGGCCTTGAGCGCCTTTTCCCGCGCTTCCTGCATCGCATTGCACCGGGAAAACGCCGCGGCGATGACGTTGTCGAAAACGCTCATGCGGCCCAGCGGCTTCACGACCTGGAATGTCCTCCCGATCCCCAGCTTGCAGATCCGGTGGGTCGGAAGATTGTGGATCTCCCGCTCCTTGTAGAGGACCCTGCCCGAAGTGGGACGGTGGTACCCGCTGATCATGTTGAAGGTGGTCGTTTTCCCGGAGCCGTTGGGGCCGATCAGGCCGAAGATTTCCCCCTGACTCACCTCGAACGTGACGCCGTTCACCGCGGCAAGCCCGCCGAAGTACTTGACGAGTTTTTCAACCTTGAAGTAGGCCACGTGCGGCTCCTTACACCGCGGTTTTCATGCGAAACACGCTCTTCCTGATCTTCGGCCAGTCGCCCACGATCCCGTTGGGCAGCACCAGGATGACCACGACAACCAGGATTCCGAACCCGAGAACGTGCGCGCCGGTGACCGCCTCGGCGAGCACACCGAGTGCGTCGGATCCAGTAACAATCGCGAGATACTTGAGGAGCCCGAAGAATCCGGAACGGAACAGCTCCTGGACCGTGACCATGAGAAAAGCGCCCACCATCGGCCCGTAGACCGTCCCGACCCCTCCCACGATGCCCACGAGTATGGCCATGATGGAGATGTCGTGGAGGGAAAACACCACCTCGGGATCGATGAACCCCATGTAGTTCATGTAGAGTGCTCCCGCCACCCCGGTCCAGAAGGCCGCGATGCCCAGCGAGAGCATCTTGTAGAAATGGGTGTCGATCCCGAGACTTTCCGCCGCGTCCTGGTCCTCCCGGATCGAGACGAAGTAATACCCGGGCTTGGCGTGGACGACCCAGTGGATGCTGAGCATGCTGAAGGCCGCCAGCGCCAGGGCCACGTAATAGTAGGGGACCTTCGACACGAAGGAGGGCATGATCAGGATGCCCACCATGCCGCCGGTGAATCCTTCCGCGATCGTCGCGGCGTGCCGCAGGACCTCGTTCAGCGCGAGGGTGGCCAGCGCGAAGTAGGCGCCCCGCATCCGGAAGCAGATCCAGCCGAATGGGAGCCCCACCGCCACCGCGACGAATCCCCCGATGGCCAGTCCCCACCACGCGGAGACCTGGAGATGCGTGGACAGAAGCCCCGCGGCGTACGCGCCGCTGCCGAAAAAGGCGGCATCCCCGAAGGAAACCTGGCCGGTGTACCCGGCGATGAGGTTCCACGCCGACCCGATGACCACCCACATCAGGAACAGGATCATCAGGTGGCGATAGTAATTGTCCTTGACGACGAGAGGAAAGAACGCGAGGACGGCCAGCACGAGCAGGGCCACCAGTTTCTTTTTCACGCGCCGGCTTCCCCCTATATTTTCGTCAGGCGCTTGAAGCCGCCGGGCAGGAAGAGCAGGACCAGCACGAAGATGGTCATCCCGATGATGTTCTCGTAATCCATGCTTATATAGGTGGCCCCGAAGCTCTCGGCGAGCCCGAGGGTGACCCCCCCGAAGATGGCCCCGACGGTCGACCCGAGGCCGCCGAGGATGGTGATGATGAAGGCCCTGGCAGTGAACGGCCCTCCGATGTCAGGAAACACGTAGTACACGGGGGCGAGGAGGCACCCCGCGGCCGCCACGAGTCCCGAGCCGAGGCCGAACGTGATGATCGTGATCCGCCCGGTGTTTACCCCCATCAGGACCGCGGCGTCCTTGTCCTGGGCGGTCGCCCGGATCGAACGGCCGATGTCCGTCTTTATGAGGAAGAAGAACATGGCGACGGTAAAAGCGATGGCGATGATAAAGGAGATCCCCAGCGCGATGCTGAAGGAGATGTTACCCAGGAAAAACGTCGCGTTCGAGTAACCGGTGCTCACCGACTTGTAGTCCGACTTGAAGATGAACCGGATGATCTCGGTTAGAACCATACCGATCCCCACGGTCATGAGGACCTGGTTTTCGGGAAGGATCGTGTCCACCTTCAGGAGGGGATTCAAAAGGAAGCGCTGGATCAGGCAGCCGAGGAGGAACAGGGCCGGCATGGCGACGAAGAGTGATATGTACGGGTCTACGCCGGCAAGGTGCAGGACGTAGGTGATGTACATCGCCACCATCATCAACTGGCCGTGCGCCAGGTTGATGATGCCCATGACGCCCATGATGAGCGTCATGCCGATACCGATCAGCGCGTACAGCCCGCCCTTGAGGATGCCCGCGACGAGGGTCTGGAGAAAAACATCCATCAGAACTCCGGTGTCGGGCCCAGGAACCGGTTAATAAAAAGGCCGGGCGGTTGTAATAAGGCCGCCCGACCTGGACGGGTGTTCGACTTCCGCTTGCGGCTGGCCTACTTCCGTTCGTTCCACTTGGGAACGGGAAAAATGAATTTCTTGTCCGCGACTCCCTTGGGCCACACGGTCTCCAGGCTCCCCTTCTGCCACTGCACCAGGAAGGTGGGGATCTTGTTCTGCTGGGTCTTCTTGTCGTAGGAGACGAACTTCACGGGACCGAAGGCGGTCTTCATGTCGGTCGTCGCGAGGGCATCGCGGACGTCTTTCGGCGTGATCGTCTTCGCCCGCTTGAGGGCGTCGGCGACGACGTAAAGCGAAGCGTACGCCTCGGCGCCGTGGTACTCGGTGTCTTCCTTGTATTTCTTCGCGTACTTGTCGAAGTATTCCCGGGCGCCGGGGTAAGGGGCGGTTTCCACCCAAAGGGCGGCTGAGAACACGTACTCGGCCGCGTCACCCGCGTTCTTATGGAACTCGGGAAGCGTGAAGCCGGCCCCCCCCCCTATGAAGAGCTTGGGGTTGAGGTCCAGTTCCTTCGCCTGGCGCATCAGGAGGGACGCATCCATGACGTAGGAAACCATGTAGACCAGGTCGGGGTTCAACGACTTCACTTTCGTCAGAAGCGGCTTGAAGTCGACGGCTCCCTTGTGGTACCCCTCCTTCGCGACAACATCGATCTTGAGCTTCTGGCAATCCTCCTCGAACGACTTCGAGCTGGACTGGCCGAAGAGGGAATTCTCGTATAGGATGACGGCCGTCTTGGGCTTTACCACCTGCTCCAGGAAGGTGACGACCGCAGCCGGGTATTCGCTGGCGGGCGGGTTGATCCGGAAGACGTAATCGTACCCGCTCTCCGTGATCTTGTCCGCCGACCCGGTGGTGACCATGAAGGGGACCTTGAACTGCTGGGCCACGGCAGTCGCCGCCGCGGTGACGGAACTGGAGTACCCGCCGGTCAGGACCGGGACCTTTTCCCGGGAAATCAGCTTCTCCACGGCGGACCGGCCCACGTCGGGCTTTCCCGTGTCGTCCTCGAAGAGAAGCTCCAGCTTTTTCCCGTTGACGCCGCCTTTGCCGTTGATCTCCTCCGCCGCCATTTCGAACGAGCGTTTCTCGATCTCGCCGAACTTCGCCTGCTCACCGGTCAGCGGGAGAACGATCCCGACCTTTAAGGTCTCGGCGGCCACGACGACGCTTCCGATGCATAACCCCAGAACGACCGCGAATACTGCAAAGACCAGTTTTCTCCCTGTGCTCATTTGCTCCTCCGAAGGCCGATATTGTTGATATTCCTGAAGTGAACCGCGGATCGATTTTAACCGGTTCACTTCGATGGACAAATGGATAATACCATAATAGTGACGGATACCAACCGCGATTTTTACAGGTAAAACAGGGCTTACCGTGGTCTCACCCCGGCATGTTCAGCCCACCGTTCACGCTCAGCACCTGCCCGGTGATGTAGGAGGCCTCGTCCGAAGCGAGGAAACGGATGGCCGCCGCGATCTCCTCCGGCTTCCCCAGCCTCCGGAACGGGATCCCCCGCTTGATCGCCTCGATGACCTTTTCCCCGTCCCGCGTTCCGAAGTTTTCCGAGATGAAAGGGGTATCGGTCGGCCCGGGGCAGAGGCAGTTGACCCGGATCCCGTGCTGGGCGACCTCGCGCGCAATGGCCTTCGTGAACGCGATCACGCCGCCCTTGGCGGCGGAGTATACCGCCTCGCCCGAACTTCCCACCCGTCCTGCGTCCGATCCCAGGTTCACGATCGAACCGCCTTCCTTCCCGTCGATCATCGCCTCGAGGGCGACGAGCGTCCCGTGTATAACGCCCATGAGGTTGATCCCGAGCACCTTCTCCCAGTCCGCGGGAACGGTGGACAGGAACGGGGTGACCCGGTCCCACCCGGCGTTGTTCACCCAGATGTCCAGGCGGCCGAAGCTCTCCAGCACTTTCCTCCCCGCTTCCCGTACCTGCGGTAAAACGGCAACGTCCGTCCGGATGAAGAGGGCCCGCGCGCCGGCCTTCTGCCCCACCAGGCAGAGGTGATCCGCCATGTCGTCGCGAACGTCCGCGACCGCCACGTGGACCCCTTCGGCCAAAAACCGCCTGGCCGCCGCGAAGCCGATGCCGCGCGAGCCCCCGGTGACGACCGCCACTTTTCCTTTCATTTACGTAAACCTCCTCCTTGGGGACAATCCCGATCCTTAGCGCCCGATATCGCCAGGAGCGTCCCACACCAAGCGTAACATTGACAATTCCCACTGGCTATACTACCGTTTTTCCCATATGTTTCCGGCGCGCCACTTCCTTGCCATCGGGGCCTTCTCCCTGCTGGCTATACTCCCCGCCTGCACCGAAAAACTGGCGAAGCAGACCGGGCTCACCGCACAGGACCTGTACACAAGGGGTCAACAGAAATCCGCGGCTGGCAAGCCGGGCGCCGCAGGCGAGGCGTTCCAGGTCCTCCTCGAGCGGTTCCCCAACTCCCCCCTGGCCGCGAAAGCCCAGCTGGGCCTGGCCGATGCCCGCATGGAGAACAAGGAGGACCTCGAGGCGGAGGTCGCCTTCGACGATTTCATCCGCCTGTACCCTGCGAACGACAACATATCCTACGCCCTATACCGGAAAGGGGAACTGCTCGCCAGGCAGGTGCCCGACACCGGCCGGGACCAGAGCAAGACCGTGGAGGCGGTGAAGGCGTTCACGCTGGCGCGTGAGAAAAACCCGAACGGACCCTACGCGGAAAAAGCCGCCGCGAAAATCGGCCGGCTGCGCAACCGGCTCGCGGAGCACGAGAGCAACGTGGCCTCCCACTACCTCCGCCGCAGGAATTACGAGAGCGCCGAGGTCCGCGCCAGGCGTGCGGTTTCGGACTACCCCGACACCACCGCCACCCCCCTCCTGATGTCCATCCTCGCGAAGGCGGTGGAGAAGCAGGGCAGGAAGGAGGAGGCAGGCGAGATACGCGGTACCCTCGCCGAAAAGTTTCCCTCTGGCGGAGGTAAAAAACCTTGAACCGCGACCTCTCTACGCTCATCACCATCGGGAAGCGTGCCTTCGAGGAAAGGGACTTCTTCCGCGCGGAGAAACTGCTGCGCGAGGCGCTGGGGGGCGGGGCGAACTACCCGGACATCCACTACATCCTGGGCCTGATCTATCACCAGTGGGGAAAACTCCACCAGGCAATCGAGTATCTCGAGAAGTCCATCGAGCTCAATCCGGGATACACGGAGGCGCTGCTTTCCCTATCCATAACCCTCAACGACATGGGCCGGTACGAGGAGGCGAAGGCCGTCTACCAGCGGGCGAGCGCATCCGTATCGCCCCCCGGCGAGCACACGCGGTGCGGCCTGTTCCGCGGGAAGATCGCGAACCTGCACGCGGAGCTCGGCGGTCTGTACGTCGCGCTGGGGCAGACCGAGGACGCGATCCATGAGTACCGGAAAGCCCTGTCCGTCGCCCCGGAGTACCCGGACCTTCGCATACGCCTTGCGGCGGCCCTGCGGGAGGCGGGCCTTCTGGAGGAAGGACTGGCGGAGATCGTGCACGTCCTGGAAAACCGCCCCGGTGAAGTCTCGGCGCTGATCCAGCAAGGGATCCTGCTCTACCTGCTGGGAAAAAAGGAGAATGCCCGCCGTGCGTGGGAGGAGGCCCTGTTCCGCGACCCGCTGAACAAGCTCATCCAGCTCTACCTGCACACCCTGGAGCGGGAAGCCTCCGGGGCTTAACCCCTCCGGGGCTATTTCACCCAGGCCGACAGCGACCCGAGCGCGTCGGGCAGGCCCTCGATCTTCGCACCCCCGGCCTGGGCCATGTCCTTCCTGCCTCCTCCTCCGCCGCCCACGAACGCGGACGCCTTCTTCACGATGTCGGATGCCGAATAGACCGCCGTGAGGTCGTCCGTCACCCCCGCGACGAGGTGGCACCTGCCCTCCTGCACGCTCCCCAGCAGCAGGATTCCGCTCTTGATCTTTCCCTTTACGCGGTCCGCAAGCTCCCGAAGGGCGGCCGCGTCCATCGGCTCGACCTCGGCCGCGACGAGGGTCACGTCCCCAGCCTTCACCGCCCTGGCCAGGACCTCCCCCGCGATGTCGCGCGACGCCCGGCGTCGCGCCTCCTGTAGGTCCTTCTCGAGGCCCCGGATCTGGGCGAAAAGTTTCCGCACGCGGTCCGGCGCGTCCCCGGGGGACACCTTGAGGTCGCGCGAGATCTCGTGCAGCAGGTCCGCTTCACCCCTCAGGTGCCCGAGCGCCGACGGCCCCGTGAGGGCCTCGATCCGCCTGACCCCCGCGGCGAGCGCGCCCTCCGAGAGAATCCGGAAGATCCCGATCTCGACCGTGTTGCCGACGTGCGTGCCGCCGCACAGCTCGCGGCTCACGCCCGGGACGCTCACCATCCGGACTGCGTCCCCGTACTTCTCCCCGAAGAACGCCATCGCGCCGGCCGCGATGGCCGCGTCGTACGGAAGGACCTCCCATGTGACCGGGGTCGCCGCGAAAACCACGTCGTTGACGAGGCTCTCCACTTCGCGCAACGCCTCCTGCGACGCCGCCTCGTAGTGCGTGAAGTCGAAGCGCAGCTTGTCGGGCCCCACGTAGGAGCCCGCCTGCTTGATGTGTCCCCCGAGAACCTTGCGGAGCGCCGCCTGGAGGAGATGCGTCGCCGTGTGGTTCGCCTGGGTCCGGCGCCTGTTCGCCCCGTCGACCTCGAGTTCCACGGCCTGCCCCTCTCGGATCGTCCCCTCCGCCACCTTCGCGCGGTGGATGATGATCTCCGGCGCGGGACGGCGGGTAGCGATCACACCGAGCCGGAACCCGTCGCCGCTGGCGCTGCCCGTATCCCCGGCCT
The DNA here is from genome assembly GCA_021824125.1 of Deltaproteobacteria bacterium. Taxonomy (GTDB): domain Bacteria; phylum Desulfobacterota; class Deferrimicrobia; order Deferrimicrobiales; family Deferrimicrobiaceae; genus JAKALO01. The sequence goes on from JAKALO010000001.1 coordinate 27,081, forward strand.
GCCCTCCCCCCTCCCCGTAGAACGGCGTGACGTCGGTAACGAGGTCGATCTCCTCGCCGGCGCGGGCCTCCGCCGCACGCACGCCCCCGAGGAACAGGGCGGCCGCCCTCGCGGAAGCCGCGTGCCTGTCGTACCCGACGAACGCGACTGAAACGCCGGAACGCGCGAGTTCCTCGGCCGCCGGATCGGAGGCCCCCGCTTCCCCCCCTTTCCAGGAGACGCGGGACTGCGTTCGCTGTTTATCCATCTCCTTTTCGAACCCGTCCGAGTCGAGAGTCACCCCCCGCTCGCGGCAAAGGTCGGCCGTGAGGTCCACGGGGAAGCCGTAGGTGTCGTAAAGCCTGAACGCAACCTCGCCCGCGAAGACGGTGCGTCCCCCCGTACCGATGCGCGAGAACTCCTCCTCGACCATCCGCAGCCCGGCGTCGAGCGTCTCGAGAAACCGCTTCTCCTCGGCCAGGGCGACGGTATCTATGAAGGAGGAGCTCTTTGCAAGCTCCGGGTACGCGCCGGAGAACTCCCTGACCACGGTAGCGGCAACCTTGTGCAGAAACGGGCCTTCGAAACCAAGCTTCTTCCCGTGGCGCAGCGCCCGCCGCATGACCCGCCGCAGGACGTACCCACGCCCCTCGTTGGATGGAAGGATGCCGTCGGCTATCAGGAACGCCGTGGCGCGCGCGTGGTCGGCGACCACACGCATCGCCGCGTCGGTGTCCTTCGACTTCCCGGGCGACACGGACGACAGCCGCGAGATTTCCTTGAGGATCGGCTGGAAGAGATCGGTGTCGTAGTTGCTCGTCACTCCCTGGACGACTCCTGCAAGCCGTTCAAGCCCCATCCCCGTGTCGATGCTCGGGCGGGGCAGCGGCGTCTTCCTGCCGTTCTCGTCCTGGTTGAACTGCATGAAGACGAGGTTCCAGATCTCGAGGAATCGGTCGCAGTCGCATCCCACCTTGCAGCCCGGCTGCCCGCACCCCGTGCCCTCCCCCTGGTCGTATATGATCTCGGAGCAGGGGCCGCAGGGGCCCGTGGGTCCCATCGCCCAGAAATTGTCCTTCTCGTCGAACCGCACGATTTGCGAAACCGGTATTCCCATGCTCTTGTGCCATATGTCGTACGCCTCGTCGTCCTCCCGGAATACGGAGACCGTCATCCGGCTCCCGTCCAGCCCGACTTCCCGCGTGAGGAAGTCCCAGCCGAAGAATATCGCCTCCTTCTTGAAGTAGTCCCCGAAGGAGAAGTTGCCCAGCATCTCGAACAGCGTGTGGTGGCGCGCCGTGTACCCCACGTTCTCCAGGTCGTTGTGCTTTCCGCTGACGCGGAGGCACCGCTGCGCGGTGGCCGCCCGCGTGATGTTGGCGGGGCCAAGCCCGAGAAAGTAATCCTTGAACTGCACCATGCCGGAGTTCGTGAACAGCAGGGTGGGGTCGGACCCCGGGACCAGCGAGGAGCTGGGCAGGACCTTGTGCCCGTTCCTCCCGAAATAGGAAAGAAAAGCGGCGCGAAGATCGGATCCCGTCATTGTCGGCTTTTGTCCTCTCATTCCTGGATGTCGGCAAAAAAAACCCCGATCGCCTTCCTGCACGCGTCCGGGGGAAACCCCCGCCCCGCAAGGAAACGGAACGCCTTCGCGGCCCCCTCACGCCCGGGAGCAAGCCCGCCCCGGAACTTCTTACGCAGGGCGGCCGAAGCCGCGGCCAGCTCCTCCTCCGCCGAGGATGAGTTCCGCAACGCCTCCTCGACCAGCGCGGGGGGAAACCTGCGCGCCCGAAGGGTCCATGCTATCTTCCCGGAGCCGTAGCCTCGCGTTTCGCGGTACGAACGGACCAGATGATCGCACAACTTGGGGTCGTCCGCCAACCCGAGCTCCCGTAGCCTGCGTATGACACTTGCCGCCTCGACGTCCGGAAACCCTTTTTTCGAAAGCCTTTCCCGGATCTCCCCCTCGCTCAGGGACCGCCGGGAGAGCATCCACAAAGCGGCCCGCATCGCCCCGCCGGGCGTCCCTTCCGGGGTCCTGCTACTTCTTCGGCTGCTGCTCGTTCTTGTCAAAATCCTCCCAGCTCAGGTCGGATGTCGAGGACACCCCGCGGACGCGGAGCGCGAAGTCGTCCGGGTTCGACGCCTGCCGGAGCGCCTCCTCCAGGGTGATCAGCCCATCCTTGTGGAGCATCATGAGCGACTGGTCGAACGTCTGCATACCGTAGCTCGTGAATCCCTGCGAGATCGCCTCACGGATCTTCTTGGTTTTATCCTTGTCCTCGATGTACTCCTTGACCCTGGCGGTGTTGATCAGGACCTCGATAGCCGGGACGCGCCCCTTCCCGTCGGCCTTCGGCACCAGGCGCTGGGAGATGACCGCCTTGAGTATGGAAGCCAGCTGGATCCGGACCTGCTTCTGCTGGTAAGGCGGGAAGGCGGCCACGACGCGGTTGATCGTCTCGCCGGCGTCGAGCGTGTGGAGCGTCGACAGGACGAGGTGCCCCGTCTCGGCGGCCGTGATGGCCGTCTCGATCGTCTCGAGGTCGCGCATCTCGCCGACGAGGATAACGTCGGGGTCCTGGCGAAGGGCGCTCTTCAGCGCCCCCGAGAGCGAAACGGTGTCCACTCCCAGCTCCCTCTGGTTGATGATGCTCTTCCTGTCGCGGAGGAGGAACTCGATGGGGTCCTCGATCGTGATGATGTGGCAGCTGCGATGGCAGTTGATGTATTCGACGATGGAGGCCAGCGTCGTGGACTTCCCGCAGCCCGTTGTCCCCGTGCACAGGACCAGCCCGCGGGTTTCCATCGCGACCTTCTCGATGACCTTCGGCAGGTGCAGCTCCTCGAAGGACTGGACCCCGACCGGGACGACGCGGAGCACCATCCCGATGGTGCCCCGCTGGACGAAGATGTTGACGCGGAACCTCCCGAGCCCCGATACGCTGTAGGCGCAGTCCAGCTCCTGAAGGTGTTCGAACTTCTTGCGCTGTTCGTTGGTCAACATGCTCGCCGACATTGCCTGGAGGTCTTCCGCCCGCAGCGGCTCCTTCACCTTGAGTGGGACGAGCGTCCCGTGGATACGGAAAACCGGGAGCAGGCCCACCTTGAGGTGGACGTCGGAGGCCCCGTTCCGAACAGCCGACTTGAGGATCTCGTTCAGTTCCATTCAGGGGGCTCCTTTCAGGGGGTTCCTTCCTTCGCGGCGCCACCGGAATCACCGATGCCGTAATGCGCCAGTATCTTCTTGCGCAGCTCGGAAGCGATTTCCGGGTGCTCCTTGAGGAAACCCCGGGCGTTCTCCCTCCCCTGCCCGATCCGCTCGCCGCCCAGGGAATACCACGCGCCGCTCTTCTCGACCATGTCGAGCCCGGTCCCGACGTCCAGCAGGTCCCCTTCCCTCGAGATACCCTCCCCGTAGAGAATGTCGAACTCCGCCTCGCGGAACGGGGGGGCGAGCTTGTTCTTGACCACCTTCACGCGCGTATGGCTGCCTATGACCGCGTCGTCCTTCTTGATCTGCGTCACCCGGCGTATGTCCATCCGGACGGAGGCGTAGAACTTGAGGGCGTTGCCGCCGGTCGTCGTCTCCGGATTGCCGAACATCACCCCGATCTTCATCCGGATCTGGTTTATGAATATGACCGCCGTATGCGACTTGCTTATCGTGGCCGTGAGTTTCCGCAGGGCCTGGGACATCAGGCGGGCCTGGAGGCCCATATGAGAGTCGCCCATCTCCCCCTCGATCTCCGCCTTGGGGACGAGCGCGGCGACGGAGTCGATGACCAGCACGTCCAGCGCGCCGCTCCGCACGAGCATCTCGGCGATCTCGAGGGCCTGCTCCCCGGTGTCCGGCTGGGAGATCAGCAGGTCCTCCGTTTTCAGGCCCAGCCTTCTAGCGTACCCGAGATCTAGCGCGTGCTCGGCGTCGATGAAGCCCGCGATGCCGCCCTGCCGCTGCGCCTCCGCGACGATGTGCAGCGCCAGCGTCGTCTTGCCGGAGGACTCCGGACCGAAGATCTCGGTCACCCTCCCGCGGGGGATGCCGCCGACCCCCAGCGCCACGTCGAGCGACAGCGCCCCGGTTGATATGACGGCGATGTCCTTCGCGGGGACGTCCGCACCGAGGCGCATGATCGCGCCCTTCCCGTAGTTCTTCTCGATCGCCGAAAGCGCCATGTCGAGCGCCTTGCGGCGGTTCGCATCCTGGCTCATGTTCCCTTCTCCTCCCCTTCCGTCTGCACAGGTCTCGCCGCCAGCGGCACGTCGCGCAACACGAAGTACGAAGCTCCCCGGGGTGACAGCCGGCTCTCGTACAAACGGTACGAGGCAACCCGGACAACGCCGAACCGTTTCGCGGAAACGGCCCTTGCGAATTCATCGCCCCACCCCGGCGGGAGCCCGTCTCTTGCGCGACCAACCGTGATGTGCGGGTGGAAAGGTCTCCCCTCGCGGGGAAAACCTGCGCCGGAAAGCGCGTTTTCCATATTCTCATGCAACTTCCCGACCAATTCAAGCGATTCCCGGATGCCGACCCAGATGACGCGCGGCGCGCGCAGCGAAGGAAAACCGCCGGCACCCTCCACGAAGAACTCGAAAACCGGAACGTCTCGCACGGCTTCGGCAAGCAGGGCGGCGATCCGGTCGACGCGATCCCCGGAGGTTTCCCCGAGAAACTTCAGCGTTACATGGAGGTTTTGCTCCGGCGTCCAGGAGACCCGGGGGCGCCTGGCCATCAGCGGCGATACAGCATCGACGATCGCGCGTCGGCATTCCGGCGGGAGGCCTATCCCGACGAACATCCTCATTTCACGCCCCCTGCCCTCCCTCGACAAGGGACAGGAGCTCGGCAAGGGCCCAGGCGACGGTTCCCCGCCGGACGGTTTCGCGGTCCCCGGGGAACCGACGCCGGTGCGACCGCCGGACCTCTCCCGCGGAAATCGCGAGACACACGGTTCCCACCGGTTTGTCGGGCGTCCCGCCGCCGGGGCCGGCGATCCCGGTGATCCCCACCCCGATGTCCGCGCCGAACCGTGCCGCCGCGCCATCCGCCATCGCGGCCGCGACCGCCTCGCTCACGGCGCCCGAGGACTCTATCAGCGACGCCGGCACGCCGAGGTCCCTCGCCTTGGAGGCGTTCCCGTACGCGACGACCCCTCCTGCGAAATAGGCGGAACTCCCCGGAATGTCCGTGACCGCCGCGCAGAAGCCTCCCCCGGTGCACGACTCGGCCACGGCCAGCGTACGTCCCGTCCGGACGAGCGCCGCCCCGAGGCGCATGGAAAGATCGCGGATCACCGCGTCAGCCACATGATCCCCCGGTAAGCCAGGTTGGCGTACACCCCCGCGACCAGGTCGTCGGCGACAACGTAAAAAGCCCCTTCTTTCCTGTCCGCCCAGGCGGCGGGGCCGAATTTAAGGATATCGAAAAACCGGAAGAGGAAAAACAGGAGCAGGGCCGGCTTCCAACCCCAGGGTATCCAGGTCGCCGCGAGGAGCATCCCCGCAATCTCGTCGATGACCACCGAGGAAGGGTCCTTCTTCCCCGTTTCCCGCATCTCGACGCTCACCGAGGGAACCGACAGGAGGAGCACGGCCCCAAGAATCCCGAAATGCGCAATTCCCGTTCCGCCCCCCAAATACCAGAGGGGCAGGGCCAGGAGGGAGCCGATCGTCCCGGGGATGAAGGGGGAAAAACCGACCCCCATGCCGGAGGCCACCGCCCTCCAGACCGCGACTGCCCGAAAACGCTTCCCTTGAATAATTGCCATAATTAGGGTATCAATTTTACATCGATAATAAACAATCGTAATAAATAAAACAGGGTGTCTGACAGAAGGGGCGGCCTGCCGCAACAATGACGGAAGGCGAACTCATAGGACGAATCACCCGGGCGATCGCTGAACTCGCCAAGGGGATGAAAAGCGTGGGCTTCTACCCTCCGGGGCACCCGACGCTGATACAGATCATCTCCAAGATCATTTCGAATTTCGAGGAAATCCCGCTTCCGGAGGCCGGCCTTGAAATAGACGTGACCAGGAACGCCCTTCTGTTCCAGGACACTCCGCTCCCCGCGCCGAACAAGACAGTGATCGACCTGAACAGGGAACTCTACATAAGGCAGGCCAGCAAGATCATCTTCCTGCCCAACCTGAAGCCCAGCGAGATGGTCGAGTTCCTGGGGATCCTTTCCCGCGACATCCAGGAGATCCAGGACGAAGGGGGGATCGAGCGATTGCTCCTCCGGAAGAAAGTCTCCCGGATCTGGGCGAACCGTGTGGACTACCTGGGATTGACGGAAATGCTGAAAAAAGAGGAGGCCGGATCCGAAGACCCCGAAGGCGACGGCATGGAAAACGGCGAACTCCAGGATTCCCTCGATGACATCGCTCCCGAGGAATTGACCATAGGGGACATCATCTCGATGATCGAGAAGGAGTCCGACCCCGTTGCCTACCGCGACCACCTGATCGCCCTTTCCCGCGCCCTGTACAACGAGCGCATGGACCGGAAGATAGAACACGCCTCCCGTGCGCTCATGATCTTCGCGGGCCACGTCCAGCAGCCGCCGATGCAGAATCCGGAGATCGCCAATCTCGCGCGACTCGGGATCAAGGAGATGGCGTCGGACGAGCTGGTCGCCCATTACATCCATCTTCTCCGGGACAAGGGCGGAAAGGGCCGAAGGGAGGTGGAGACCGTGCTCACGGCGTTCGAGGACCGCGCCGTGAAACCGCTCCTGAAGACGCTTGCGGACGAGGAGGACCTTCTCCTGCGGAAATCGATCGTCGAGATCGTCGTCAGGATCGGCAGGCCCGCGGTTCCCGCCATCCTCGAGAACCTGAACGATGCCCGGTGGTTCATGGTCCGGAACATGGTGACGATCCTGGGGAGCCTCGGCCTCCCGGACCTCGCCCCGCACGTGGCGACAACCCTGTCGCATCCCGATCTTCGCGTCAAGAAGGAGGCGATCAAGGCCCTTTCCAAGCTCCCCCACCCTTCCGCGGTCACCTCCCTGGGGGAGCTCTGCTTCTTCCCGGAGGAGACCGTGGCGCTCACAGCCACCGCGGCCATGTCCGCCAAGAAGGAGTCCGAGGCCGTCCTGACGCTTTACAGGCGGGCGGTCGAGAAACGGTTCTTTTTCCCCAACTACCGGCTCGCACACGAGGCGATCGACTCGCTGAGGACGATCGGCACCGACGAGGCGATCACCGCCCTGGAGGAGATTCTTAGAACGTCGGCGATCCGGGAGACGCAACGATTGCGCGCGATGAAATCCCACGCGCTGAGAAGCATCTCAAAGATACGGGGGGAAAAAGCCAGGGAAGCGCTCCAACGTTGCGCCAAGGCCCCGGAGGGATACCTGAGGATGGAAGCGGAGCGTCTTTTAAAGGTCACATAGGGAGAGATCCATGGACCGGCGCGAACAGGAACTTCTGATCACCAAGCTCATAAGGGCGCTCGGGACGTCCCTCAAGAACCGTGGGATATATCCCGCCACGCACCCCCAGGTGCGGAACCCCGTCGAAAAAATCCACCAGGACCTTCTCCTCTTTTTCGTCGACAGGAACGAACTGGTCCTCGTCATCACGGACGGCACGCTGGTCTTCGAGGGAGTCCCTATCTTCAGCCTGACCTCCTCCCTGGAAAACTTCATGGACCGCCTCGGCAGGATCGGGGTGCCCGCGATCATCTTCGACAAGGGTCTCACCGTGGGCGACATCGACACCTTCGTGAGATTCCTCCACGAAACCAGGGAACAGGGGCTGCCTCCGAAAAGGATCCAGGAACTCCTGGAACAGGCCGGGGCCGCCCACATACGGGTCAAGCCGATGGAGGAGGAGGAGGAGGACGACTACGCGATAGCCCACCAGGTCTACGACAACGCCGTTTCCGTCGTGGTCTCGATCCTGCGGGACGTGCGCATGGGCCGGATACCCTCGGGAGCCGAGTCCGAACAGGTGGTCAAGGACATGAGCAGCATGCTCACGCGGAACCGTGACGCCATGCTCGCGCTGACGCTCATCAAGAACTACGACGAGTACACATACAACCACTCCGTCAACGTGGCCGTCCTATCCCTGGCCATCGCCGACGCCATGTCGCTTCCCGGCGAGACCAAGGTCGACGTTGGCGTCGCGGGGCTCCTGCACGACATCGGAAAAACGCAGCTTGCCCTGGAGCTCATCCGCAAGCCCGGAACGCTGAGCGTGAAGGAGTTCGAGGAGATCAAGAAACACCCGGACGAGGGGTTCCTCCTCCTCACGAAGATGTCCCACATCCGGCCGTCCTCCGCCTACATGGTCCTCGAGCACCACATGCGGTTCGACAAGACGGGGTATCCCCAACCCAACCCGGAACATACCGTAAACCCCAACTCGAACATCATCCCGGTCGCCGACTGCTACGACGCGCTGACTACGATGCGCTCCTACCAGAAGGCCAGATATCCGCAACAGGCCCTCGATATCATGACGAAGATCGCCGGCAAGTCCCTCGACCCGGAAATCGTGTCCCTGTTCGTGAATACGATGGGCGCATACCCCGTGGGAACGATGGTCCGCCTGAACACCATGGAGATCGGCGTGGTATCGGGATCCGGGCGCGACGGAGAAAAAGGCCGGAAAGTCGTGGTGCTGTTCGACCGGGACGGGAAACCGCTCCCATGCCCGGAACAGGTGGATCTCGTCGAGGGGGGCAAGGCGACGGAAACGGACCAACGGGCCATCCTGGGAACGGTGAACCCGAACCTCTACCCGTCGATGCCGAGCGAAAACCTGTTCCTCTCCGCCGCCCCCGCGTAATCCCGCGTTCCACCAGGCCGGCCCGTAAGTCGGGCGAACGTGGTCAGGCGTCTCCGCGGCTCCACTCCGCAAGCGCGCAGGCAACCGAGGCCCTCACCGACTCGTTCTCCGCGTCGGCCTGCAGGAGCACCTTCTCCCACCCGTCTTTCCCCGCCGTGAGCGCGTACGCCACCACGGCCTTGCCGGCGACCTCGGGGTCGGGGTTGGCGAGGTACCTCTCGATGATGGGCGCCAATTCCTTCCGGCGTGATTTTCCGAGGGTCTCTAAGATGTTCCCGAGCACGACCCCCTGTTCGCGGGGAAGTCGATCGACGAGGGCCTTCAGGACCGGCACGGTGGGTGAAAACGCGAGCACGCGGGCGGCCGCCCCCCGGACCTCCGCTTCGCGGTCGGAAAGGGCGGCAAAAAGCAGGTAGACCCCCTCCGTGCCGCCGATGTCCTCGGCGGAGAAGACCACCCGCATGCGCTCTTCGAGTGTCCCCGTCCGCAGCGTCTGCAGGCAGGAGGGAACCGAACGCTTCGCGCGCAACCGGTCCATCGCGGCGGAAGCCGCTTCCCGCACCCCCGGTGAAGGGTCCGTCAGCAATTTCCGAAGAGTTTCCTCGATCCGGTCCACCACGGCCTTTTCCCCCTTTCCGGGATGCGTATAGTCTTACCGGAGGCGGGCCGCTTCGTCAATCCGGCGCGGCGGGCGGTCATCCGTTCCACGGGTTGACGGTCCCACGGAAACGCACGTACACTCTCCTGCAGGGGGACGTGGAATGGTCGATTTGAAGGGCAGGCTGCTCGCGCTCGATTTCGGCAGTCACCGCATCGGGGTCGCGGTGTCCGACCCGCTCGGCATCACCGCCCGGCAGCTGGAGGCGATCCGGCGGGAGGGAGACCGTAAAGACATCGAGGCGATTCTTTCCTTGTCGAGGGAGCACGGGGTGGAGACGGTACTGGTCGGCCTCCCGCTTCTCCCCGACGGCAACGAAGGATCGCAGGCGGTCAAGGCGCGGCGGTTCGGGGAGAAGATCAGGGAGCTTACCGGCCTGCCGGTCGCCCTCCGGGATGAACGGTTTTCCACGGCGCAGGCGGAGCGCCACCTCATCGAATCCGGCGTCCGGCGCGAAAAGCGGAAAGAGGTCCGGGACAGCCTCGCCGCCGCACTGATCCTGCAGTCCGCACTGGATGCCCGGAGCCGGAAGTAAGTCCCCGGATGGTTTCCCAGCGGATCAAGGTATTTCTCGCGATATTTCTCGCCGCGGCGGTCGCCTTCTCTTTCCTTCTCATGGACACCCCCCCCTCGAAGGAATGGAAGCCGACCAACGTTATCGTCCCTAAAGGAAGCCGCTCCTCCGAGGTCGCCCGCCTGCTGGAGGGCGAGGGCGTGCTTGCGCACCCCCTGGTCTTCCGGGCGCTGGTCCTTGCGACAATGTCTGGGAGGAGCCTGAAGTTCGGCGAGTACGCATTCCAGAACCCCCCGTCCACCGTGGAGGTATGGAGGAAGCTTTACCGGGGCGAGGTGGCCAGATACTCCGTGCTGGTGCCCGAGGGATCGAACCTTTACGATATCGCGATGATCCTCGACGAGCTGTACCTCGCCGATCCTGAGGAATTCCTGGAAACCGCATCCTCCCCGGATTTCTTAAGACGACTGAACATCCCCGGAAAGACCGCGGAAGGATTCCTTTTCCCGGACACCTACCTGCTGGACAAATCGATGTCCGCCGAGGACATCATCGATGTCATGGCCCGGCGGTTCCGCCGAAAGTTCCTCCCCGAATGGGAGGAGCTGGCGCGCAAGGACGGGTTCTCCCTCCTGGAGATCGTGACAATCGCCTCGATCATCGAGAAGGAGACAGGAATCTCCGACGAGGGGCCCCTCGTGTCCGCCGTCATCCGGAGGCGCCTTTCCCTCAAGATGCCGCTCCAGATGGACCCCACGGTCGTCTACGGCCTGAGGCGTTTCGGCGCCGAACTGACGAAGAAGGACCTTCGGACCCAGTCGCCGTACAACTCGTACCTGAACCGCGGGCTTCCCCCGGGGCCGATCGCAAACCCGGGTCTTTCGGCGATCAAGGCCGCCCTTTTCCCCGCCGACACGGATTACCTGTACTTCGTGTCCCGCAACGACGGGTCCCACAAGTTTTCCAGGACGCTCGACGAACACAACCTGGGGGTGGTTTCTTTCAGGAAGGGCGAAACGCCGAAATGAGACGGGCGGGCGGCCTACTCCTCGACCTCGCCCGCGGGAACTTTCTTGATCCCCTCTTCCGGCTCCTCGCGCATGTACTTCTCCTCGCGCTCGAGCTTCTCCTGGCACTCTACGCAGTACTTTGCGAAGGGGACCACCTTCAGCCGCCCCTTGGGGATCTTTATGCTGCATTCGTCGCACAGCCCGTAGGTGCCGTCCTCGATCCGGTCGATGGCGTCGTCGATCCGGCCCAGCTTCTTCTTTTCGCGGTCGGTGAGGATCATGTCCAGTTCCCGCGTGCGCTCCTCAGTCACCGAATCCAGGATGTCCCCGATGTCGGTCATCACCCCCTCGGTCGACACCTTCGATCGCCTGGCGATTTCCCGCACGAGATCCTCGCGCATGCGGAGCAGCATGTCCTTGATCGACTTCATGCGATCTATCCCCCCAGACAGGAGATTAAAAAATTACGTTAGTATAACCGGAGTCGACCGCCTGTCAACCGGTTTCGCGAACGGTTGTCGCGAACAGGTCGCATTCCCGGGCTCCGGTAACCCGGGCCCGGCAGAAACGGCCGGCGGAACCCCGGTACCCCGAAAGCGAAACGCCTCCGTCCACTTCCGGCGCCTGCCCCCGATGACGGCCGGTCGCGCGTCCACCGGGCCGGGTTTTTTCCACCAGCACCTCGATTTCCCTGCCGACCATGGCGGAGTTCCTTGCGGCGAGGATGTCCGCCTGCGCATCCTGGATCCGGCGGGCCCGCTCCATCTTCACCGCCTCGGGCACCTGGGGGCGCATCGAGAAGGCCGGAGTCCCTTCCTCGCGGGAATACGGGAACACACCGAGGTAATCCCAACGCGCCTCGTGGACGAACCGGATGAGCCGGTCGAACGCCCTTGCCGTCTCCCCGGGAAAACCTACGATAAGGGAAGTCCGGAGGAAAACCCCCGGTAGCCGCTCCCGGAGCCGTGCGACGAGCCTGCGTACATCGTCAGGGGCGTAGCGCCGCCCCATCCTTCCCAGGACCTCCGCATCGATGTGCTGGACGGGGATGTCCAGGTAGGGGCACAGTTTCTTCTCCGTGGCCAGGAGGTCGATCAGGGGCCCGTCCACCCTTCCCGGGTAAAGGTACAGCAGCCGGACCCACCGGATTCCAGGCACCGCGCAGATCTCGCGCACCAGGGGGACGAGGGCGCCTTTCTCCCCGCGTTCCGTTCCGTACGAGGTGATGTCCTGCCCGATCAGGTTGATCTCGCGCGCTCCCCGGCGCACGAGCATCCGGGCCTCCGCGAGGACGGACGCCTTCCCCCTGCTTTTCAGCGGCCCGCGGATAGCCGGTATCGTGCAGTAGGAGCAACGGTTGTCGCACCCCTCGAGGATCTTCAGGAACGCGGATGCGCTGCCCTCCGCCGGAACCCGGTGGCGGTAGGCGTCGTCTTCGAGCGCCTCGCCGGCAAAACCGCCGCGGGGCGCGTCCCCGGCAACCAGCCTCAGGACCAAACCGGGGATCTCCGGGATGTCTCCCGGCCCCACGAACAGGTCCACCTCGGGAAGCAGCTTCGGAAGGTCGTCCCGGTATCGCGTCGCCAGGCAACCCGCAACGACCAGGTGCCGGATCCTTCCCTTATCCCTCGCCCGGGCGAGGGAGAGGATCTCACCGATCGATTCCTCCTTCGCGTCCCGGATGAAGCCGCACGTGTTGACGATGGCGACGTCCGCGCGGCCGGCGGAGACGACCCGGCACCCCCCCTCGGTCAGGAGCCCCGTCATCACCTCGGTGTCCACCGTGTTTTTCGCGCACCCAAGCGTCAGGATCCGCACCGTCGGGGGATGCGCCGTTTTCGGGGTCATCCGTCGACGACCTTGACGCCTTCCGGCTTCCGGAACCGGAACATCCCGTCGGGCAGGGAGGAGTCGAGCACGGTCTCATCAAGGAAGAGGTGGTTCGACCCGCCGAGGCGGTCGTAGATGTGGACCTCTCGCACCACCAGGTCGGCGTCCCCGACCACAAGGTCGATGCGGCGCACCTCCGGCGCCCCGTCGCCGCGCGGAACGAGACGCAACGCCGTCTCCCCCTTTCCCTTCAGGGACACCGACTCCTCGACCCGGAACATCGCCGTGATATCCCCCTTCCCGAACAGAAGGAGGAGCGGGACTTTCCCGCCGAGCGCCTTTTCGTCGATCTTCCGCCGGAAGAGCTGCGGGGAGTCCGCGGGCCTGAAGTACAGGTGCTCCCCGTCCGCGAGGAAAACCTGGGCGTCCTTGCCCCGGTAATCCCAGCGCATCTTTAGGGGTCGCTCGAAGAATACGCGCCCGGAGGCCTTCCGGACGATGCCGAGGTTCTGCAGCGGAACCTCCTGGCGGAACCCGGCGGAAAACGTCCTCGCCGCGGAGTACTTCCGCGCGACCTCACGCAACAGGGCCTCCCCCGCAACCTCCGCGGCCGCGTGTGCCGCGGAAAGCATGAAAACCAGGAGGGCCGAAAGCACGGCCCCCGATACCTGGTGCCTGGACACGAAATTCTCCTTTCAGGTCGTCACGCCGACCGCCCGCAGCGATTGCAGCAGGGAATCGTGCGACACGTAGCGGATCCCGTTCATCCCGACGCGCCGGGCCCCTTCCGCGTAGGCCTCGATGTCGTCGATGTAGACGCACTCCCCCGGAGGCACGCCGAGCTTGGCGAGAGCGTCGCGATAGATCCCCTCCGACGGCTTCATCTCCTTGACATCGAAGGAGAGGGTCACGGAGTCGAAGAGGTTGAAAATCTCCACATTCCTGATGTAGCGCTCGTAATGCCACTCGTTCGTGTTCGACAGGAGGCCGATCCGGTATCTGCCCTTCAGGTTCCTTATCAGGCCGATAGTCGCGGGGATCGGCGTGAAGATGCCCGTGTACGCATCGAAGAACTCATCGCCGGATATCGACAGCCGGCACTTGCGCGCCGCCTCCCGGAGGAACCCGTCGGACGACACGAGCCCGCTCTCGTACCGGCGGTGCAGGTCCGAGCCGAAGATCCCTTCCCTCATGTCCTCGAGGGACATGTCCGTATGCGGCAGCAGCTTCCGCAGGAAGAGGTCGTTGTCGAACGCGCAGATCACGTTCCCGAAGTCGAACACGACCGACCGTATCACCGCCCTACTCCTTGCGGGCCACGTAGACTTCCCGGGGCTTCCCGCCCTCGGACGGGCCGACGATCCCCTGGCGCTCCATTTCCTCGACGATCCGGGCGGCGCGGTTGAACCCGATCTGGAGGCGGCGCTGGAGGAGAGAGACGGACGCTCGGCCGGCCTGCACAACGACCTCCACCGCATCGTCGAACTTCGGGTCCCGGGAGGGGTCGGGTTCCTCTTCCTCCGCCGCCAGCGCGGTTATGGAAGGCTCGTAGACGGGAGCCCCCTGCCCCTTGAGGTGATCCACGACGCGCTGGATCTCCCCCTCACCCACGTAGGGGCCGTGGATGCGCAGTATCCCACCGACCCCCGGCTGCAGGAAGAGCATGTCGCCGAATCCCAGGAGCGTCTCCCCGCCGGACTGCTCCAGTATGGTCCGGGAGTCGTACTGGGACGCCACCTTGAAGGAGATCCGCGCCGGGAAGTTAGCCTTGATGATCCCTGTTATGACGTCCACCGAGGGCCGCTGGGTGGCGAAGATGAGGTGGATCCCGGCTGCGCGGGCCATCTGGGTCAGGCGGGTGATGGAATCCTCCACGTCCCGGCGCGAGGTCGTCGTCATCATGAGGTCGGCCAGCTCGTCGATAACGATGACGATCTGGGGGAGGCGCGCAAGCTCCTCCTCCTCACCGTTCCGCCCCTTCACCCGGAACGCCGACCGGGACCGCTTCTCCACCAGCTGGTTGTAGGCGTCGATGTGCCGGACCCCGTTCTCCACCATGCTCTTGTACCGCCCCGTCATCTCCCCCACCGCCCACTTGAGCACGTGCCCCGCGTCCTTCGGCTGCGTGACGACGCTGCGGTACAGGTGGGGGATCCCCTCGTAGGGGGTGAGCTCGAGCATCTTGGGATCGACGAGGATGAGGCGGACCTCCTCCGGCGTCGCGCGGAAGAGTATCGACAGGATCATGGAGTGGAGCGCGATGCTCTTGCCCGAGCCCGTCGCCCCGGCGATCAGCAGGTGGGGCATCTTCGAGAGGTCGCGGACCACCGGCTCCCCGAAGATGTCCTTCCCGAGGGCGAGCGAAAGCGGGGACTCGGACTCCGCGTACGCCTTGCTGCCCAGGATCTCCCGGAGCACGATGGGGAAGCGCTCATCGTTGGGGATCTCGAATCCCATCACGCCCTTCCCGGGGATGTTGGGAACGACGCGGACCGACTCGCACCGCATGGCGAGGGCGAGGTCGTCCCCCATCGCGACCACGCGGTTAGCCTTGATTCCCGGCGCGGGCTTGAACTCGTAGGTGGTGACGAGGGGGCCGGTCCGGATCTCCGTGATCGCCCCGTCGATCCCGTACTGCGCCAGCTTCTCGATCAGCGCGCGCGCGTTCCGCTGCAGGGCCTCCTCGTCCGCTCCGTTCCCCGAGACCGGCGGCGGCTCCAGAAGGTCCAGGGAAGGGAGGACGAATTCCTTGCCCGCGGCGCGGGGGGCCTGGGCCGACTCGGCCGCCGGCGCCGGTGCAACGATGCGCGGGGGCGCATCCTTCGGGGGTTCACGCGGGGTCTTATCATCCCATTCGTCCTTCCTCGAGGAGAGCTTCTCCTTCACCATCGCCCGGACCTGCTCCGGGCTCTTCTTCTTCCGCCAGAGGGAGGGGAGGCCGCTGAGGGGAAGGCCGGTGAGCAGCATAAGCGAGAAAAGCAGCAGGGCGGTGAGGCAGAGGAGACCCCCCACGGGGTTCAGCAGCCACCCGATGAAGTTGACCCCGAGCAGGTATCCCACGATCCCCGGCAGGAAGATGTCCTGGTCGATAATCCGGATGTGGCCGGTGAAAAAGCTCAGGATCCCGAGCAGGGAGACCACGGCGAGCAGCCCCCCCGCCGCCCGGCCCCATCTCCCGGTGATTCCCTCGCCACGGAAGGTCCAGTAGGCAAGCGCAAGGCAGAGGAGCGGAAAGCCGATAGCCCCGATGCCGAAGAGCTGGAGGAGCAGGTCGGAGAGGATCGCTCCAACCCAGCCTCCCCAGTTGCGGACTTCCCCGCCGCCGGAATTCCAGGAGGAAAGGGACGGGTCGACCTGGTGGAACGAGACCAGCGCGACAGTCAGGAAAACCCCGATCGTCAGGAAGAGGATGGCGAGGGCGTCCCGCCGGATCTTCTCGCTCACCTATAACTCCAGGACCACGGGCAGGATGACCGGCTTCCGGTCGAGCCGCTTGTTGAAGTACCTGCGCAGCGCCCTGCGGATGTCGGTCTGGATCTCCGCCGGGTCCTTCCTGGTCTCGACGCCGCTCTCCTCCCACGCATTGAGGACGACCTCCCGGGCCTCCTCGACGCTCGCCTCGGAGCCGTTCTCCGTGACCACGCCCCGGGTCACTATGTCCGGTCCGTACACGATCTCGCCGGTGGCGGAGGACAGGGCCAGCACCACCATAACCACGCCGACCTTGGAGAGCTGGTAACGGTCCTTGAGGACGAAGCTCTCCACGTCCCCGACTCCCTTGCCGTCCACGAAGAAGCGGCCGACCTCGATCTTCCCGGCCCTGGACATCTCGCCGCCGCGAAACTCCAGGATGTCGCCGTTCAGAGCCATCTCGGCGTGCGGCACCCCCGCCTCCCTCGCCAGGTTCCTGTGCCGGACGAGAAACCTGGGCTCTCCGTGGACAGGGATGAAGTATTTCGGCGCGACGGCGCCGATCATGATCTTCAGCTCCTCGCGGCTGGCGTGGCCGGAGACGTGGACCTCGGAGATCTTCTCGTGCAGCACCTCGGCCCCCGCCAGGAAGAGGTGGTTGATCACGCTGGCGATCGCCCGCTCGTTCCCCGGGATGAACTTTGAGGAGAGAACCGCCGTGTCCCCTTCCCGGACCCTGATGTACTTGTGCTCCCGGAGCGCCATCAGCGTCAGGGCGGAGCGCGGCTCCCCCTGGCTCCCCGTCGTCAGCACGACCACGGTGGCGTCCGGCATCGTTTCCGCATCCTCGACGGGAAGCAGTATATCGGGCCGGGGAAGCTTCATGTATCCGAGTTCCAGCGCCGTGGCGACGTTCCTCACCATGCTCCTGCCGCAAAGGGCGACCCGTCGGCCGCGACGGGCGGCGGCGGAGAGGACCCCCTGTATCCGGTGTATGTTGGAGGAGAACATCGCGACGATAACGCGCCCCGGGGCTGCCTCGAAGATCTCGGAAAGGGCCTCGCCGACGAACGCCTCCGACAGGCTGTGCCCTTCCCGCTCGACGTTCGTGGAGTCCGAGAACAGCGCCGTGACCTTCTCACCGGGGGCGAGTCGCGCCAGCCTTTCGATGGCCGTGGGCACGCCGTCCGGCGGCCGGGGGTCGATCTTGAAATCACCGGTGTGCACGAACACGCCTTCCCCGCACCGGAAGATGTAGCCCACTCCGTCGGGTATGCTGTGGCAGACCGGGAAGGACTCGACGTCGAAACTCCCCACCCGGAACCTCCCGGACCTCTCGATCGGGACGAGCCTCGCCGACCCGTCAAGGCCGTGCTCCGCGAGGCGATGCCGGAGAAGGCCCAGGGTCAGTGGAGTCCCGTAGACCGGGACGTCGAATTCCTTTAGAAGGAAGGAAACCGCCCCGATGTGATCCTCGTGGCCGTGGGTCAGCAGAAGCCCGGAAAGGCGATTTGCCGTCTCCTTCAGGACGCCGAAGTCCGGGATGACATAGTCGACCCCCAGCATCGTGTCGTCGGGGAACATCAGGCCCGCGTCCACCATAATGGCCGATTCCCCATCGTCGAACAGCATGGAGTTCAACCCGATCTCGCCAAGCCCTCCCAGCGGAACCACCCGCAGCGGCAAACGCGTCTCCTTTGAATGCCTTGAAAGATAAACGTTATCACAATCCCGCTTATCCGCGGGACGGCGTGCCGGCCTCCGCCTCCTCCAGCGCGGAAAGGACCCGACGCCGGGCCTCCCCGGCGATCTCCTGCCTGGACAGGGGCATGCCCGCCGTGAAAACCAGCGGCTCGAGCACCCGCACGACCATGTCCGCCGGCCGGAAGATCAGGGCCCCCTTGGGAAGGGCGCGTCGTCCCCCGTCGATGTAAACCGGAAGAACCGGGACTCCCGCTTTCTGGGCGAGGTAGAACGCACCCGGCTTGAATTCGCCGATCGTTCCGTCTGCGCTGCGCGTCCCCTCGGGGAAGATGACGACCACCTCCCCGTTCCGGATCCGCCGGACCGCCTCGCGCATCAGGTGAACCGAGTCGCGGGGATCTTCCCGGTCGACGAAAAGG
Organism: Deltaproteobacteria bacterium; assembly: GCA_021824125.1. Lineage (GTDB taxonomy): Bacteria > Desulfobacterota > Deferrimicrobia > Deferrimicrobiales > Deferrimicrobiaceae > JAKALO01. Next base: position 45,410 of record JAKALO010000001.1, read on the forward strand.
TTGCCTGCATAGACCATGGACTTCCCGAAGATGGGGATCTCCCCAAGCTCCCGCTTGGCCAGGAACTTGATCTCCTTCCGGTTCCGGAAGACCGAGATAAACAGGGGGATGTCCAGCAGGCTCTGGTGGTTCGAAACCAGGATCGCCCCGCCTTCCGGCAGGCGCTCCAGCCCTTCCACCCGAACCCGCCACCCGCCGATCCGGATGACCTGCCTGCCCCACCACGCCATGACCTTCGCCGGGGAGCCCGACGGGGAGCCGACTACCCCGCAAAGACACGCTGCCAGCGAGCCTGCAAAGGTGAGCAGGATTATCGCGACGGACCTGATCGCGCCCGTGATCACCAACCCGCTTCCTCCCGGAAGCTGTAGAACGAATTGTCGCCTATTATGACATGATCGAGCACGGCGATTCCGACGATTCCTCCCGCCGACCGCATCCTTTTCGTCGCCTCCCGGTCCTCGGGGCTGGGGGAGGGATCGCCGCTCGGGTGGTTGTGGACCAGGAGGATCGCGGCGGCGCGCTCCCGGACGGCGGGCGCGAACACTTCGCGGGGGTGGATGAGGCTCCCGTTCAGGATGCCCGTCGAGACGCGGACGTCGTGCGTACGCCTGTTCTTGACGTCCAGCAGTACCGCCAGGAAGACCTCGACCTGGTAGTCGGCCATGAGGTAGCGGTACCGCTCGAACACGTCGGCCGCCGACCGGAACGGCTCGGGGGGCGCGGAAGGAGCCGAGAGCGCCCGGCGGACGAGTTCCACCGTGGCTTCCCAGCGCGCGCGCGGCCCCGCGTCGGCCCCTTCCTCCCCGACAGCCGCCCCCCGCATTACCTCCCACTCCTCCCCGAAGGCGGCGCGAAACAGGTCCTCTTCCCCCACGGCCTCCAGCGGCCTTCCGTTCCGCCCCGGGTCCTTCCGCATCGCGCCCCCTTCCCTCCCCGAATGGATGAGGGGCATTCAAGTTCCATTCCAAAATATCCCGCCGGGAACCCGCCCCTTTCGGCGATAATGATGGTTATGGATTTCGAAGAAGCCAGATCGGCGGTCCGCCTGTTTCGCGCGGGGGTGGAATCGGTTCTCCTTGGGAAACGCGATGCGGTCGACCTCGCGATCTCGTCCTTCCTCGCCGGCGGGCACATCCTGCTGGAGGACGTCCCGGGAACGGGGAAGACCACGCTGGCGCGGGCCATGGCCGCGGGAATCTCGGGGAAGTTCCGCCGCGTGCAGTTCACGAGCGACCTGCTTCCCCAGGATGTCCTGGGCGTTCACATCTTCGATCCCGAGAAACGCGGCTTCACCTTCTCGCCCGGCCCACTGTTCGCGAACATCGTTCTCGCGGACGAGATAAACCGTAGCAATCCGAGGGCGCAGAGCGCCCTGCTCGAGGCGATGAGCGAGCGGCAGGTTACTATCGACAACCGGACCTATCCCCTGCCCGACCCTTTCCTGGTCATAGCCACGCAGAACCCCTTCGACCAGCACGGGACCTATCCCCTCCCCGAGTCCCAGCTCGACCGTTTCAATCTCCGCCTGCGGCTATCCTACCCGGACCGGGATTCGGAACTGCACCTGATCCGGGAAAGCAACCTCTTCACCAGCCGGGACGGGATCCCGGCCGTCCTCCACCCCGGGCAGGTGACCGAGTGCCGCGCCCTGCTCGACCGGGTCACGGTCCGCGAACCGGTCCTCTCCTACGTTTACCGGATCGTCGAGGCGACGCGGGTGCACCACGCGGTCCGCCTCGGGGCATCCCCCCGCGGGGCCATCGGGCTGAAGACCACCTCGCAGGCCTTCGCGTTCCTTTCGGGCCGGGATCACGTCGTTCCCGGAGACGTAAAACGGGTGGCGCCCGCCGTCCTGTGCCACCGCATCTTCCTGAAAGGGTCCCCGGAGGCGGATACCGCCACCGACTCGGCCGCGGCGGTCCTGTCCGAGATCCTCGAGGCGATCCCCGCGCCGGCATGAAGCCGTCTCTCTCCGGCCTCCGGCGGAGATTCAGACTTCCGCGCAGGCTCCGGGTCACGTTCGAGGGGAAGGGATTCATCCTCCTCACCCTCGGTGTGGGGGTCGCCGCGGTAAACACCGGCAACAACCTTCTCTACATCGCCCTCAGCATGAACCTGAGCCTCATCGTCATCTCCGGGATTCTCTCCGAGTGGTGTATCCGCGGGGTCGCCGTCCTTGTGCGCCATGCCTCGGAGGCGTTCGTGTCCCGCGAGAGCCTGTTGGCCATCACCTGTACGGCAATGGGCAAACGCTTCCCCCCGACTGCGCTCTCCGTATCCCTGACACTGGATGGATCGCAACTAACGGCACGGTTCCCGGAAATCCCAGCCGGCGGCGAATCCACCCGCATACTCTCCGTCCGACCCGCGCGCCGGGGAACGCTGTCCCACGGCTCCTGCTCCATCTCCACGCTGTTTCCCTTCGCGCTCTTCGAAAAATCGATGGACGTCCTGCCTCGGGCTTCCCTCGTTGTCTACCCCGAACCGGCGGAAGCCGGCTCGCCGCCACCGGGCGAGAGCACCCCCGAGCCCGCGGGGAACGACGGGATTCCGGGCAGGGAGGGATCCGGGATCCGTGGAGCGAGGGAGCACGCCGCCGCGGACCCTGTCCGGGACATCCACTGGAAGGCGTCCGCACGGATGGGGAGATGGATGGTCAAGGAGCGGGAACGGGAATCGGCCCCCGTGGCGGACCTGCGGCTTCCCGTCACTTGTCCCCCGATCGAGTTCGAGCGGCTTGTTTCCCGGGCGTGCGCTTTCGTCCTCCGCTGCGAACGGGAGGGGCGGCCGTATCGTTTGTGGCTCGGCGACAGCCTCCGCGTGGACGCGTCCAGGGGGGGGCTAAGGGCGCAGGCGCTGGCCTTCCTTGCGTTCGTCGGCGCGAACGGCGCCCCGCCGGGAGACGGAGCCGCATCATGAGATGCGCCCCGGCCTCCTCCCGGTCCCGCACGGGTTTCCTATGGTGGGTCCTGCGCGCCCAGTGGGCGTGGGGGCTCCTGTCGCTGACCCTGCTGACGGAAGTGTCGCGGCCGGCGGCGCTTTCCGCGGCGGCGGCCTTCCTCGCGGGAACCGTCCTGGACCGTTCGGCCCGGAAAAGGGACGGGTGGCGCCGCATGGGCGCCCCGCTCGCCCTGCTCGCGTTCGGCGCGGCGGCGGCCGACCTCTTCCTCGGAAGCGGGGACCTGCTCTTTTCCGCTTCCGTCCTCGTCCTCGGGATTCAGTCGATCAAGTTCATACTGCCTAAAGATTCCCGCGACGGCTGGCAGCTGTCCGCCGTCTCCTTCCTCGAGTTCGTGGCTGCCTCGGCGGCGACGGCGGAAATACAGTTCGCGGCGTTCGCCTTCCCGTTCCTCGGCCTGTGCGCCGGCGCGATGTGGGCCCTTCAAATCGAGCGAAGGGGGGAGGAGGGCGACGAGACGGCTCGCCTCGCCCGGCCCCGCTTCGCGGCGAGACTTCTCCTTCTCTCCGCGGCGGCAGGAATCCTTATGACCGTGATTCTATTCGCGGTCACCCCCCGGATCGGGATCGGGCAGATACTGCGACGGCTCGGGCGCGCGGAAGGACTCTCCGGCTTCTCCGACACGATCTCCCTGCGGGAGGTCACGGGGGTAAAGGCGGACCGTCGTGTCGTGGCGAGGGTGGAATTCCCGGAGCTTCCCCCGGGCGTCTCTCCCGCCGGTCTCTACCTGCGCGGCGCCACCTACTCCCTGTTCACGGGAACCGCATGGATCCGCCCCGAGAGGTACCGGTTCCGGGTCCCGAGGAGCGGGTTCCACTACTTCGTCGCCTCGCCGCCCGCCGGGACACGCCTGGCGACGGCGGAGATCTCGCTGGAGGCGATGGACAACCCCGCCCTTTTCGTCTACGGGGAACCCTGTCTCTTCGAGGGAAGCCTGGGGGAGGTCTGGACTGAGGGACGAGGAAGTTTCTCCCTCGGGTTTCCGGGCCATCCCGCGCTGCGCTACCGGCTGCAGTTCTCGCCGGACGCAAGGCGCCGCGCCTTGCCGGGGCCGCCGGACGCCGTCGACTACTTGCGGCTGCCTCCCCGGGCACGACGACATCCGGGAGCTCGCCGTCAGGGTCACCGCGGGAGGGAAGACCGACGCCGAACGCGCCGAACTCGCGTTGCGGCACTTCGGCGCCGGGTTCCGGTACACGGTCGTCGACCCCGCTTCATCCATCCGCGAATTCCTCTTCGACAGTAGGGCGGGTTTCTGCGAACACTATGCCTCCGCCCTGGCCCTGCTCCTTCGTGCGGCGGGGATCCCTTCGCGGGTCGCCGCCGGATACCTCGGGGGGGAATGGAGCGATGTCGGGAAATACCTGATCGTCCGGCAGTCCGACGCGCACGCGTGGACCGAGGGCTGGATCGGGGGAAGGTGGGTCACGCTTGACGCGACCCCCTATCTCGGGGAGCGATCCCCCTTCTACTCGCGAACCGGAACGATCGGGATCTACATCGACTGGGCGCGACAGCGGTGGAACAAGTACGTGGTCAACTACTCACTGAAGATGCAGGCGGAAGGGGTGGCGGGCGGATGGGCGGCTATCGGCCGGGCAAGGGCCGAGATCGGGAACGCGTTCGCGGCGGGAAAGGACTTCCGCCTGCGGGCGGGCAGGCTCGCGGCGCTTCTGCTCGCGCTGGCGGCCTGCATGGTTCTACTCTTTAAATTCCTGGGCGGCGCCGGGCGCGAAGGGGAATCGGCGGCCGGCGGGAAAAGCGCGGTCCTTCCCCCGCGACCCTACGCCAGGCTGATTCGCCGCCTTGCGGCGGCCGGGTACCGCGGGTCGCCCGGGGCAACCGTGGAGGAGATGGTTACCGGAGCCGTGAAGGGACGTCCCGCGCTGGCCCGGGACGCACTCCGGTTCCTTGCCCTCTATCACCGGGAGCGCTTCGCCGCCCGTCCGCTCTTACCCGGCGAATTCAGGGAGTCCGCGCGGCTCGCGGACCGCATCGGCAGGGAAATCCGCCGGCCCGTGGCGGGGGCAAGGTAATCCCCGCTTTTCCCGCCGGTCTTCCGAAGCAGCCGGATTCCCGTGATCTCGATCCCGCGGTCGACGGGCTTCACCATGTCGTATATGCTCAGCGCGGCGGCCGAAACGGCGGTGAGCGCCTCCATCTCGACCCCCGTGGGGGCGACCGTACGCACGCGGGATACCACCCGGATGCTCCCGGTTCCCGGAAGGGAGAAATCGACCGTCGCCTGGGACAGGGGGATGGGGTGGCAGAGGGGAAGGATCCGCGGCGTCGCCTTGGCGGCCATGATTCCCGCGATGCGCGCCACGGCCAGGACGTCCCCCTTGGGGATCTTCCCTTCGCGGACCATCCTCCAGGAGGAGGGAGAAAGGAGGACCCACCCTTCCGCCACCGCCTCGCGTTCCGTCGCCGGTTTTCCCGAAACGTCGGCCATGACGGCCGTACCAGGGTTTTTCACTTTATTTCCGCCTTTCCCCGATCTGAAAACGACCGTGGTATCCTACCCGAATAATTTTCGATCTCCACCCGAAGGAGCGAGATGCACGTCCGCTTCGTCTATCCCGTCGCCCTTTCCTGCCTCATCCTCCTGTGCGCCCCGCAAGTCGCGGCGCCGGCGGAAAGGGCGGCGATCTACCCCGGAACGCCGGGGCCGGAAATCGATTCCCATATTCTATTCGAGACCGTCTTCCCGCTCAATGAACTCCTTCCGTCGCGCTGGACCGCCGCGCAGCGGAAAGAAGTCGCCTACATCCTGGAGCGCATGAAAAAGGACAACCGGATCTTCATCCTCCTGCAGGTCGCGATCGACCCGATCGGCAGGAAGGAGGACAACGAGCGGATGGGCATGGAGATATCCCAGGCCATCGCCGATCGGCTGCGGGAGTCCGGCATCCGGCGGGACCGGATCCTGGTCGTGCCGGCCGCGGTGGACGTGAGACTCTTCGACGAACCGCGGTGGGGCGGCTTCGCCGGGCGGCAGAAGGCGGTCATCCGCGGACTTCGGGGGGGACCGTGGCTCCAGGTCCGTGAAACCCCGGTGACCTTCCGCGAGGAGCTTCCCCCGGAGGGCGTTATCCGCATCATCGACCCGGTCGAGGAGAAAACCGACCACGCCCGCCACGTCCTGAGGGGAACCGCTGCCGAGGGGGTGCGCACGGTGTCCATCTCCGTCGGCCAGGAAACGAAGACCGCGACGGTCTACCAGGACGGATTCGAGGCGCCCGTGTCCCTGCAGGCCGGCGTGAACCACATCGTGGTCACCGGACTCGACCCGTACGGCCGCGCCTTGCGGGCATCCCGGGAGATACTGTACACGCCCCCCAAACCCTCCATCGTGCTGACCTCCCCGCCCGCGGGCTCCGTGGTCGACATCACGCGCTCCCCGGTCGTCGCGGTGCGCGGGAAAATAAGGAGCCGGAACCCCCTTGCGACCGCGTACCTGATCCAGAACGACATCCCGCTCCGCCTCCGCATCGGGGAGGACGGATCCTTCGAGCAACCCGCGGCTCTCATCACGGACGAGGACGTCTTCACGGTCGAGGCACAGGACCTGGAAGGGCGCACCGGGGTCAGCGAGCAGCGGAAGGTCGGCGCGCGTGGGATCGCCGAGCGGCCGCTCATGGCGATTCTTTACTGGGACGAGGACGACATAGATATCGACCTCCACATCGTCGACGCGAAGGAGTTCCACACCTATTTCGACGCGCCCGACATCTACGAAAGCGCCACCGCCATCCAGGAAGGAAAGCTTCTCCTGGACAACCGCAAGGGGTTCGGGCCCGAGGTCTTCACGATAGACAGGAACGTACCCGGGGTCTTCACCTTCTCGGCTGAATATTACCGCGGGAAAAAGGCGTGCCGCGTCTACCTGACCGTCGTGCTGTTCGCCGGCTCGCCCTCCCGCAAGATCGTACGCGTCTTCGGCCCCATCGTGCTTTCCCCGGCGAAGCGGACCGCACGGCTGGTACAGGTGTCGCTTCCGGGGGGAAACATAGTGGAGTTGCCACACTAACCGGTTCGAGGAGAAACCATGAGGCGATCCGCCGCAACCATCGTGCTCTTCATCTGCCTGTTCCTCCCCTCCGCGATCATGGCGGCGGAGGAATCCCTTGAAGCGGTCGAAACCGACCTCGCCGCCGTCCTGAAGGAGATGGACGCGATGTCGTCCGAGCTCGACCGCATCGAGGAATTCACCGCCGCGCCCAAGGCCACGGCGCTACGCATCGAGATCCTGAAGGTCGGAGACCTTCCCGGACCGGTGTCCGGAAGGCTCCACCTGGGGGGAAGCGTGGAGCATGAAAAGGAGTGGTCGAGGTCGGAGCGGGATCTGTTCGCCGGCGGCGCCCCGCTCGTCCTGCAGGTCCCTGTTCTCCCCGGGGCATACGCCGGCCGCATCGAGGTCGCCCACCCCGCGTGGAAGACCACTCCCGCGGCCGATTTCCAGGCGAACGCGCGGAAAGGGGAGACGGTCGTTCTCAAGCTCCTTCTTGCCGCTCCGCCGGGGAAAGCCGATCCCGTCCTGTCGCAGGCGGCGGGGAAGTAAATCTTGAAGGCCGCCTGGCTGCGCACGATCACCGGGGCTCTGCTTGTCGCATCCCTGCTCCCGTGCGCGGGGGCGGCGGGCGGGGATTCGCCGGGGAGATTGCGGGCTGATTCACCCGAGGCGTTACTCGAACGCGGAATGCCGCTTCCCGCAAGCCGCGAGTTCCTCGTCCTCCCCCCCCCGTCGCGCGCGAAGTCCCCCCTCCTCCCGGAACTCATGCGACGCCTGTCCAGAGCCGGTTACGACAACGTCGCCCTTTCCCTGTTCGAGGAGACCGGCCCTCATCTTGCCGAACCTGTCCGTTCGGAGGCGTGCCTCGAAGCAGGCAGAATCCTCTGGCAACTCAAGGAATACGGGAAAGCGTCCGATGCGTTCCGAAAGGTATCCCGGAAGTCCGGGGCCGCACCCCTGGCCGCCTTCTACCAGGCGAGGCTCCTCGCCGCGGCGGGGAAAGCTCCCGCGGCGCTGCAGGCGCTGTCCGCCGCGCCGCAGGGCGGCAAAAGAAGCCTGCTCGAGGGCGAGATCGAGATGGCCAGGCAGAACCCCGGCGCTGCCCTGGCGGCCTGGGCCGGCGCGCCGTCCGGAACGGACGCGGGATTCCTGGCGAGGCTCCTTTCGCTGTCCCGCGTGGAAAGCGGGGAAGGGATTCGGGAGCTCAAGGCCATCGCAGACAACGCGTCGACGGGGTCGTTCCCCCGGCAGGCGGCCGCCCGGAAGGCCCTCGCGTCCGCTCTCCTGGGAAGGAAGGATTACGACGGCATGTTGTCCACCGCGCTGAAAGCGCTCGAAACCGCCGGGCGCTGGAAGACCGCCGCCGGAAAACCGCTCCAATGGGACGGGACGAGGGAAGGCGCGGCGCGATCGTGGAGATATCTTGCCTCCCTCTTTCCGTACGACGAGGATGCGCAGAAATTCCTGGCCGTCGGACACCGCTTCTTCGCCGCGACCGCCCTGTACGAAGGGTTGCAAGCCACGGAGGCGGACAGCCGGGATTTCACCCGCCGCCTGGCAGCCGCGATCGAAAGGGTCTCCCTCGAAGAGAAGGCCGTCGCCGTAAAGCGTTCGCGCGCGGAGGAAATCCGGAAGGAAATGCTCGCACGTCGGCGTAAAGCGGTGGAGATGCGGGACCGGCTCCGGAACGCGGCCGGGTCCCTGGGGGTCGAAGCCTGGGGAAGCAGGACCGACCCTCGAAGAGCCGCCCTTATAGGAGAAACGGGCAGGAAGCTCGCGGCCTTCCGGGACCGCCTGGCCCGCGTTCGCGGGGCCGCGGCGGCGGCGACGGCGAGGGCTCGCGCGGAGTCCCTTCCGCCGGAAGACCTGAGGATGCTCTTCTACTCACAGGAGCAGGTCGCGAAGCTGGGGGACAGGCTTGACGCTCTCGAGGGGAAAACCGCGTTCCTGCGCGTGATCATATGGAACCGCTGGAAATCGGAGTACGTGACACGTCTGTCCGTCCTTCTCGGCAAGGCGGAAGAAACCGCCAGGGCCCTCGGCGAGGCGGCCGACAGGGCGGGCAAGGCCGTTCCCCCGCTCCACGCGGAGCAGGACAACCTTCTGGCCTGGAAGAAATCGCTGGACCTGTTCCGGAAAAAGATCGTTTCCGGCGACGCGATCCTTGAAAGAGGGAAGGCGGCGGCGAAGGCCCGGGCGTTGGGCTCCCTTGCGGAGTCCGGACGGGAACTCCTCTACGGGATATCCCGGGAAGAGCGCGGGATAAGGTATTTTGCCGCCCGGGCGTCCACCGAATGGCGGATCGAGGATTCGGAAAGGCAGCCTGGCGCCAAAGCGCTTCCCCCCCCGCGGCGCGCGGAACTGGGAAAGGAGGCGATCCGGCACTGGGAGGCGATCCTCCCTCCCCCGGGAGACCGCGACGATCCCGCCGACGAGATCCTGTACGCGTTGGCGGAGCTGAGATTCGAGCAGGAGGAAGCCAGGTTTTTACAAAAGGAGGAAGCAGGCAGTCAGCCCCCCGATTACTCGGCACCCCGGGCCTTGTTCCGCAGGGTGATCGAAGAGTTCCCGGGAAGCCCCTACACCGAGCATGCGCTATACGGGCTCGCGCTTTCCTGGCAGGAGGAGGGCGCCGTGGACAACGCCACCGCCGCCATGAAGGGACTTCTCGCCAGGTTCCCCGGAACCCGCTACGCCGACGAGATCCATCTTCGCCTCGGCGAGTACGCGTTCGACGAATACGAGTTCGGGAGGGCCGAGGAGTTCTACCGGAAGGTATCCCGGGAAGCACCCCCCGAGATCCGCGTAACCGCCCTCTTCAAGCTCGGGTGGTCGCTGTTCCTCCAGGGAAGGCCCGGGGAAGCGGTGGACCCCTTCCTCGCAGGCCTCCTGCTTTCCCCCGCCGCACGGAAAACGGGGGGTGTTCCCCGGGAAGCGCTCGCCATGCTGGCCCGCTCCCTTGTCGAAGCCGGCATGGAGAAGGAAACGGAAACGCTCCTTGCGCGGCGGGACGCCTCCGGGCATGGACCGGCCGTGCTCATTGAGATCCAGCGCATCCTTGACGGCCAGAACCGGTACGACGAGGCGACGGCGTTCGCCGACCGGCTCGGAAGCGCGTACCCCTACGCGGCGGAGCGACTGGACGCCGAACTCGTCGCGGCGGAAGCGCTCCGGAAAACGGGGAAGGACGACGAGAGCCACGCGCGGCGGGGAAATTTCCACAAGGTCTTCGGGCCCCGAAGCGCATGGCAGAAATCTTCCGCGAGGAGTCCCGTGGAATCGGCGCGGGCCAACACGGTTTCCGAGGAGGGACTGCGAAGCTCCGCCTTTTACTTCCATGCCCGCTCGCGGCAGTCCCCGCCGGGGGACCGTGGGACGATCCTTGGTCTTTATGATGCCCACCTTTCGCTTTTCCCCTCCTCCCCCATGACCGGGGAAATCGCTTACCAGCGGGCATGGCTGCTTTTCGAGGACGGGAAAAAAGGCGAGGCGAAAACGGCCTTCGAAGCCGTTGCGCTTCTGCCGGGGGGAACCCGGGGTGAGGCCTCCTGGTACATGGCCGTCCAGTGCGCCAAGGACGTTTCCTCGATTACGGACGCCGCTTCGCAGGGCGAGGTGGTCCGCCTCAGTCGTGAGTACGAGCGGTTCTTCCCCGGCGGGGAGCGCCTCTATTCTTCCCTCATGGACCGCGCGCGGGCGCACATGAACCTGCGCCGGTTCGACGAGGCGGCAAGGGCGTCGGAACGCTCCGCCACCCTTGCCAAGTCACCCCCCGAGCTCCGCGCGGCGCTCCGTCTGGCGGGAGACGCCCGGTTCGAGAGGGAGGAGTACGGGGAGTCGGAAAAGGCCTTCCGCGCTCTGCTCGCGGCGGACCCGCCGCCGGAAGAGGCAAAGGAGGCGGAGAAATGGGTCGGTTTTTCGATGTTCCGCCGGGCGGAAAAAATGCCCGCGGAAAAGGCGGGCGACGCGGCGGCGCTTTTCGCACGCGTGGACGAGGAATTCCCCTCCCTGGAGATCGCGCCGACCGCCCGCTTCCGCGCGGGAACGTCGTACGCATCGGCGGGCAGGCCCGCGGAGGCGATCGCGGCGTTCCTTTCCCTGGAGTCTCCGCGCGACGACTCCCCCCTTTCCCTGGATTCGACCAGGTGGCTGGCGCGGATATACGAAAAATCCGGCGATAACGTCGCATCCGCGGTTCGTTACGAGCGCCTCGCCGCCGTCGAACGGAACCCCGAGGAAAGGATAAAGATTCTCCTGAAAACCGCCGATCTGTTCTCCATGGGAAAGGACGAGCCGCGAGCGAGGAAAAACCTCCTGGCAGTCGCGTCCATGCCGGGCGCCCCACCCGACCTGCGGGTCCGGACCCTGTTTCGGGCCGGGGAGAGCGCCTTGATGGAAGGGAAGCCCGAGGAGGCGGAACGGCATTACAGGGAAACGGTCGCGGCGCACCGCGCCGCCCCGGAAACCTCGCCGGAGGTTGCCGGGAAAGCGCTCTTCCGGATGGCCGAGTCCCGTTTCGCGAGTTACCAGGCACTCAAGATCGCCCCGCCGCTCGAAAAAACATTCGTGGCCAAGCAGAACTCCCTGGAGGAATGCGCGAAACTATACCTCGAAGCGATCTCCCTGGGCGATGCCGTGACGGTGTCGTCGTCGCTTCACCGTCTCGGTGAGGCGTTCGAGGACTTCCGGTCCGCAATCCTCGCCTCCCCTCCCCCGAAAAGGATGTCCGACCGGGAGCGCGAGGAGTACGTTTTCCTCCTTGAAGAAAAGGCGGCCCCCCTCGAGGAAAAGGCGGTGGAGGCCTACCAGAGGAACCTCCGGCAGGCGGTCGCGGCGGATACCCGGTCCGACTGGGTGGAAAAGAGCCTCCGGAGACTGAAAACCCTTCGTCCCGCCCGTTTCGGGAAGAAAGGTGAATATTCCTTTCCCGTGGTGACCGTCCCCGACTTCCGGGGGATGATCGAGAGGAGCACCCGGTGAGAGAGAGCGCCGCCCTTCTTGGAGCAATCGTGGCCGCCCTTGCGCTTTCCTCGTGCGCAACGCAGAAGATCGTTCTGGCGCCGACCCCGTCGGTGGAGGCCCGGAAGGAGCCTTCCTTGCCTTCCGCCCGCGTGGACGCCGTCAAGGCAACCCCGGTTCCCGTGCCGACCCCCTCCAAACCGGCGCCGGATTATTCCCGGATGTATTCGGAAGCAATCTCCCGCACAAAGGAGGCTTTCCAGCGAGGCTCGGTGAAGGAGGCGATCCCCCTCTGGAAAGCGCTTGAGGAGAGTCCCTGGCATGGTGAAGCCGTTTTCCATCAAGGGATTATCCTTCACCTCGCCGGGGACCTCGAGGGAGCGGCCGCCGCCTATCGCCGTGTCGGGGATCTTCCCCCCGTCTACGAGCCCGCCGCCGCCAACCTCCTGGGGATCTACCTCCTTCGCGGGAACCTCCGCGAGGCCCGCATCCTGGTGGACCGGTTATTGCCGCCGGGATCCGAGCCGGCCCCCGGCATGCTCCCCGAGCTGCAGTCCAACATCGGGGCGGCGCTGGTGGAATTCCGCGATCCCGACAGGGCGGCGCGCATTTTCCTCGCGATGCAAGCCAAGGGAATCGCCCCTCCCTCGGTCTCCTGGAACATGGCGGTCCTTGCATACCGGAACGGAGACGTGGTGACCGCCCGCCGGATGGCGTCTATGGTCCCGTCCGAGGTCGGAAGTCTTTGGCCCGTCATCGCGTCGCGTTTCGCCTGGGAGAGGGAGTCCGGCAAGGTCCCGCCGCCGGGCGACGTGCCCGCCGCGGAGCGGAGGATCTCCGCGCTCGCCTGGAACCTCGCGGCTTTCGATGAATACAGGAAAGGGAACCTCCAGGGAGCGGAGGGCATCCTCGCGCGGAACAAGGAGAATAATGCCCATGTCAGTGAAATAGTCAGCAATCTCGGGCTGATGCAACTGGAACAGGGGAAGTGGAAGGAAGCGCGGGAAAACCTGGAGAAAGCGGTGGGGGACGACCCGGGACTGCCGGAGGGATGGCTCAACCTCGGCGTCTACCGGGAGGTATACGAGGGCAATCCGTCGGAAGCGCTGAAGTGTTTCAATCGTTATGTTATGCTTAACGGTTCGAGGAAGGACGAGGTCAGGCAGTGGATCGAGTGGCTCCAAAAACCCTCGCCGCGGTAGCGGTAATCCTTCTGCTCGCGGTTTCTCCCGCGCCCGGGGAAACGGGGAAGGATAGGTCGCCGGCCAAGGGGGCGGGAAAGACGGACGGTAAAGCGGTCCATCGCCTGGACGAGGTCCGGATCCTGGGCAGCGTCGAACATCCAGGCATCCTCTTCTTCCTTCCCCGCGCGAAATTCCGGCTCCTTCCGGTCCGGGAGGAGCATGGCCCGAGGGAACGCATCCTCCGGACCGACCGGGGAAACGAGGAGATTCCGGAATGAACGGGGAGCTCCGTCTCGAAGGGCTGGCGATACCCCCGTGTTCCGTTCAGCAGCGGTTCCTCCGCTTCGCGCTCCTGATGTCGATCACCCTTCACGCAGCCGGCATTCTCACCTCCCCCTACTGGAACACGCGTCCGGCGGCGCGGGAGGAACTCATGATGGTCGACATCGCGGACATTCCGGCCGCGGAAATGCCGAAGATCCCCGAGATCCCGTTCACGGCGCCTCCGCCGCCCTCGCCGGCGGAAGCCCATCCCGCGCCGAAAGAGGCTGGCCCCCTCCCCGCGCAGCCGCCTCCGCCACCGACGCGCGAGATGATACGGGAAAAGATCGCCACGCGCGGGCTCCTTAAGGTGCTATCCCCGGGAAAAGCCGGAGAGGCGGTCGCCGGCGCCGACCCGTTCGCAGGCATAAAGATCCCGAGGGAAATCCGCGTCGCATCGAGGGAACCCGCCACGTCGAACGCATACGAGGTTTCCCGGCAGGATGCGGAGCCGCCCAGGGAAAAAGCCCACGGCATAGGCAACCAGGTGGCGTCGTCGACGCGGGCGGGCCGTGCCCTCTCCTCCCGGGTGTTCCGGACCGACGCGGGCCTGGAGGGCGAGATCAGCGGCGGGATCGAGGACGAAAACCGCGACTCCGGGGTGATCGCGTCAACCGTAAGCCAGTACCGCAGCGGGATCAAATACGCCTACAACAAGGAACTCCTGAAAAACCCCTCCTTGAGCGGAAAGATCGTCGTGGCTTTCGTCATCCTGCCGAACGGTTCGGTGCAATCCGCGGAGATCCGCCAAAGCAGCGTAAACTGGCCTCCCCTCGAAGACGCCGTGCTGAAAAGGCTCCAGCACTGGAAATTCCCGAAATCGAAAGGGACCCCGGTGCGGGTCGTGTTTCCCTTCGTGTTCCATCCAGAGATGTGACCGCCAGCGTGGAAAAGATCCGGGTCTACACCTGGTTTCCTGCCCTGGTCGTCCTTGCGGCCTTGTGTGCCGCGGACTTCCCCGCCCACGCCGCCGATAAGCAGCGACCCGGCCGGAGCCGGAAGTCCCGGAAGGCCCCGCCAAGACCCGCGGTCGGGGGGGTGGCGGACTATTTCTTCGAGGACGCACCTCTCCCCGACTCCGTGACAGGGGTTCCGCCGGTCGAGGCGTCCGTGAGCGACGTGGATCAAGCACGCCCGTCCCCGGGCGGGCCGGTTCCGCCCCCTGCCTGCGACCGTACGCCGAATCCGTGCGAGCGCCTCTCGTGGGTCGAGCAGGTGATGTCGATCCGCGACCGGAAGGCGATCCCGCACCTCCGGGCGATGGCCGTCGACGACGCCCACGAGCGCGTCCGTGAAAGGAGTCTGGGCGCCCTGGTGATCCTCGGGGACACCGGTGCGGCGCCTCTCTTCCTCGGCCGCCTCTCGGGCGACCCTTCCCCGGCGGTCAGGCGGGCCGCGGCCGAGGGGATCGGCCTGCTGAGGATACCCGTCCCCCCGGACAGCCTGGCGGAGCCGCTGATCAAGGATTCGAATCCGCTTGTCCGCGCCGAATGCGCCCGCGCGATCGGCCGGTCGGCCTTCGTCCAGGCGGGACCGGCACTCATGGTCGCCATCCTGAAGGACCCCTCCCCGGAAGTCCGGGCCCTCTCCGCAGAGGCGCTCGCCGGCATGAAGACCCCGTGGGGGACTGAAGCGCTGAAGCAGGCGGCGCGGGACGAGGACCCGATCGTACGCCTCTACGTCCTCCGGGGGCTCGTGGAATTCTCCCCGACCGCCGCCGGACCGCTGTTCAAGGAAGTGTGGGACACCACGAGCGACCCCGAGCTGCGCATCGAGGCCTTTCGCGGGCTCCTTCGCTCCGGGGAGGGGAAGAAGTGGAGCGAGTCCGGTCTCTCCGACAGCGATGCGCGGATCCGCTTCCTAGCCCTGCGGGAGTGGCTTTCAAACCTTAACTTCGATCCCCGGAATCCCTACACCCGCAACAACAACTTCCTCCCGCGGATCGAGCCGTTTCTCGCGGACTCCTCGCGGGGGATCCGCGAACTCGCGAAGGGGTATCTCGAGAACCTGGGGTTCACGGTCCGCCAGTCCGGGTTCGTCTACATCCTCCAGAAGTAAACAAGTGCCACCCGTTATTGGACCGGATATCGGTCCCAAGCCCGCATTTCTCACCGGACTCCGTAGCGAGGCGGTGGAGACGGGCGTGGATACAAGGCGCACGAACTTCGGGCGACGCAGGCGTAGTTGAAACTACGTCGAGGAGAACGAAGGAGTGCAACGCAGTAGACATGCCCGTATCCGCCGCCGCAGCAGGAGGCTGGTGAGAAATGCGGGCTAGGTATCCGTCCAGGTTTGAGCGGCATACGGGAGCGCCCTGCCGGACCTTATCCGGATGGTCCCGGCGCACGGTACGCTCCTTGCTGCCCTTTCCCCTGCGACCAGGCCGTTTCCGGCCAATCTTTCGCGGAAGGGCCCCATGCTCGTTCGAATCCTCTCCTCGACCCTGTGGGGGATCGACGCGATCCCCGTCGAGGTGGAGACCGACATTTCGCAGGGCCTTCCCTCGTACACGATCGTGGGGCTGCCGGGCAGCCCGGTCCGGGAAAGCGCCGACCGGATCCGCGCCGCCATCCGGAACTCGGGCCTTCCATTCCCGGGACGCAAGGTTACCATCAACCTCGCGCCCGCCGACATCCGCAAGGACAGCGCGCTTCTCGACCTCCCGATAGCCCTGTCCATCCTGTGCGCCGAGGGGGCCATCCCGGGCGACGCTCTCGCCAAATACCTGGTCGCAGGCGAGCTTTCCCTCGACGGAGCCCTGAAGCCGGTCCGCGGGGTCCTTTCGCAGGGGATCCTGGCCCGCCGCCTCGGGCTCGCGGGAATCATGGTCCCTTCCGCCAACGGCGCCGAGGCGCTCCTCGTCCCGGAAATCGACGTCATCCCCGCCGCGACTTTGAGGGACGCCGTTTCCGCCTTTTCGGGAGACGGGACCCCGCGGGCGCGCGAGGCGCCGGAACCCGTATCCGCAGCGACCGCGGAAACGGGACTTTCCGACCTTCGCGACGTCGTCGGACAGCCCGTCGCGCGGCGGGCCCTCGAAATCTCGGCCGCCGGGAACCACGCGCTCCTTCTTGCCGGTCCCCCGGGATGCGGAAAGACGATGCTCGCCGAGAGGATGCCCGGAATCCTGCCGGACTTCGAGGAAGGCGAGGCGCTGGAAACCGCGCGCGTGTACAGCGCGTCGGGCGAGCCTCCATGGCCGCACATCCTGTCCCGCCGGCCATTCCGGGCGCCGCACCATTCCATCACCCAGGCCGGCCTGATCGGGGGAGGGAACCCGCCGCGGCCCGGCGAGATCACCTATGCCCACGGAGGCGTCCTGTTCCTGGACGAGTTCTCCGAGTTCCGTCCCGAGGCGAGGGAGGCGCTCCGCCAGCCGCTCGAATCAGGCGAGATCCGCATCGCGCGGGCAGGCAACGTGTACTGCTTCCCGTGCCGGTTCCTCCTTGTCGCGGCGACGAACACCTGCCCCTGCGGCAATTCCGGCCACCCGAAAAAGATCTGCCGCTGCTCCCCGCGGCTGCTTTCCCGTTTCTCCGGGAAATTCTCCGGCCCGCTCCTGGACCGGATCGACCTTTCGGTTTCCGTCCTTCCCATGGCGGGCCACGACTGGTGCGGTCCCGGGGAAGGCGAGGCGTCGGCGGCGGTCCGGGCTCGCGTGAAGAAGTGCCGCGAGGCCCAGGAGAGGCGGTACGCCGGGAAGCCCTGCCGGACGAACGGAACCGCGCGCGCCCCCTTTTCCGGGCTGGTTGCCCTCTTCTCCCCGGATGCCCGCACTTTCCTCACGCGGGCCGCCGACCGGCTGGGCTTTTCGGGGAGGGCCCTGGGAAAGATATGTCGCGTGGCACGCACGATCGCGGACCTCGCCGGCGAACAGACGGTAGCGCTCCCCCACGTCGCGGAAGCCGTCCAGCACCGGCTGCCCGACTTCGCCCTTCATGGCGGCAAGAAAACAGCGGGACAAGGCCGGGGATGAACTACCGCTTGTCCGCGATGTCCCAGAAGATCTTTTCGACGTAGTTCCTGAAGCCGTGGATGAAGGCGCAGCGCCGGTTGAAGCGGGCGAGGGAGCCGCAGGCGTATACCCCGGGAACGGTGGTTTCACCCGCCGGGGAAATCAGCGGGTACCCGTTCGGCCCGGCGCGGAGTTCGCCCCCCTCCACGGGAATCCAACTGGGCACGTACCCCGTCGCGCAGAGGATCCAGTCGTACTCCCTCTCGTCCCCCGAGAGGAAACGCACACGCCGTTGCGCGACGGCGACGGCGGGGTCGGCTTCGCGGAGACGGACGATCCCGAAGCGGATCAACTCCTTGAGGAGGCTCTCGGAGGCCCCCCGTATGTCCTCCAGTTCGCCCGTTTCGCTGAAGTAGCGCATCGGGCCCCGCGTGGAGAGGGTCACCCTGGACGCGCCGGAGAGTTCGATGGCGATCTCGGCCGCGGAATTCCCGCCGCCGATGACCAGGACTCGCTTCCCCGCGTACGCCATGCAATGGACGAAGTCGTGGGAATGCAGGACATGCGGGTTCGTCGCGATCCCCGGAATCTCCGGGAAGCGGGGGACCGAGGACGCCCCCGACGCCAGGACGAGGAAACGGCAGGAAACCTCCCCCCCGCTGGTCTCGACGGAGAAACCACCCGGAACGACGGACGCCCGGGTCGCCGCCACGTTCTCGCTCACCGCCAGGGCCTGCTCCCGGGAGAAGGCCTCCACGTAACAGAGAAAATCCTCGCGGGAAGGGAAGGGCTTGCGGACTCCGGGGAGCTCCCAGATGGGATGCCGGAGCGTAAGCGACGTCCAGTCGGTCCCGGGGATCGCGGGGGAGAGGAGCACCATGCCCGTACGCATCGCCCTCCAGGACTGCCCGATCTTCCCCCTTTCGAGGATGCGGTAGTCGATCCCGTGCTCCCGGAGCCGGTACCCAAGCAGCAACCCCGCGGGCCCGCCGCCTACGATCAGGACTTCCTTCCTCATCGGATGTCCCCTCCATCTTCCTCAAGTATATGAATATACCATCCGTAACGGACATTTCGTGTTGACATAAACCGGATGGTTCCTTATATTAAGCAGTTCCTATTGCAGCGGGATGGGGGTAGCGCAATGTATGCCGTGATCCGTTCCGGCGGGAAGCAGTACCGGGTTTCCCCCGGAGATATAGTAAACGTGGAAAAACTCGAGGTCGAGGCCGGCGTTTCGGTCGAGCTTACCGACGTTCTGCTCGTTTCCACCGACGATGGAACGACCGTGGGAACGCCTGTGGTGCCAAACGCGAAGGTCATCTGCCAGGCGCTCGGCGACGGGAAGGCGAAAAAAGTCGTCATCTACAAGTACAAGAAACGGAAGGGGTTCGCCCGCAAGCAGGGGCACCGCCAGCCGTTCACGAAGCTTTCAATCCAGGAGATCCGGGTAGGCTAAAGCCGGGCGGGAAGGGTCGGGAAATGGCGCACAAAAAAGGTGTCGGAAGCTCCCGGAACGGACGTGACAGCCACAGCAAGCGGCTCGGCGTAAAGCGTTTCGGCGGGCAGCACGTAACCGCCGGATCGATCATCGTCCGTCAGCGCGGCACGGCCGTGCATCCCGGCGACAACGTGGGGATGGGAAGGGACCACACCCTGTTCGCACTGATCGAAGGCACGGTCCAGTTCAACCGTTTAGGCAAGGACCGCAAGAGGGTATCCGTCCTCGCCCTTTCGTAGAAGTCTTCCCCTTTCATGCACTTCATCGACGAAGCCGCCATCACCGTCCGCTCGGGAGACGGCGGACGGGGATGTTGCAGCTTCCGGAGGGAGAAATTCGTCCCACGCGGGGGACCCGACGGGGGCAACGGGGGCAACGGCGGTAGCGTCGTCCTCCGTGTCAGCCCTCACCTCTCCACCCTGCTCCATTTCCGGTACCGGAAAATCTTCAAGGCGAAGCGCGGCCAGCACGGCATGGGGAAGAAAATGCACGGGAAGAACGCCCCGGACCTGGTCATCTCCGTCCCGGCGGGAACCCTCGTCCGGGACGTGGGAACCGGAGATGTCATCCGCGACCTCACGGCCCCCGGGGAGACCCTGACGGTGGCATCCGGCGGGCGGGGCGGGCGGGGCAACGCCTGCTTCGTCTCGTCGACCAACCAGGCGCCGGACCGTGCCGATCCGGGGGCTCCGGGTGAGGAACGGGCGCTGCGCCTCGAGCTCAAGCTGATCGCCAGCATCGGGCTGGTGGGGCTGCCCAACGCCGGCAAATCGACCCTTATCTCCAGGATCTCCCGCGCCAGGCCGAAGATCGCCGACTACCCGTTCACGACCCTTTTCCCCGTCCTTGGAGTCGTGTCGCACCGGGACGAGGAGTTCGTAGTCGCGGACCTGCCGGGGCTTATCGAGGGTGCGCACCGCGGAGTCGGGCTCGGTCATCGCTTCCTCAAGCACGCCGAACGGACGGAGGGGCTCGTCTACGTGGTGGACGCATCCGACCCACCGGAAAAGATCGTGGCGGCCTACCGCACCGTTCGGGAAGAGATCGGCAAGTTCCGCCCCGGGATGGAAACCCGCCCCTCGATTCTCGCGTTCACCAAGATGGACCTGACCGGCTCCCGGGAATCCGCGGAAAAGACCGGCGCCCTGTTGAATTTGCCGGCGGGGAGCGTCTATTATATTTCCGCGGTCACCGGCGACGGGATAATGGGCCTCCTCGACGGAATGGCGGCACTCCGGAAAACGGGACCATCCGATGAAACCTGACACGTCCTCGCCTCGCTCCGCCATCCTCGGGTCCGGGAAGATCCGCCGGATCATCGTGAAGCTCGGAAGCGGCACGTTGACCGACGAGTCGCTGGGCCTGCGCGAGCGGACGATCCGGTCCCTGGCGGCACAGGTCGCCAGGATCAGGGAATCCCGCGGCATCCAGGTCGTCGTGGTTACGTCCGGGGCCATCGCGGCCGGTCGGAAAAAGCTGGGGATGGTCGAACGCCCACGCACGATCGCGCTGAAACAGGCGGCTGCCGCGGTCGGGCAGACGACCCTTATGCGGGCTTACGAGCGCGCGTTCGAAAAACGTGGGATCAAGGTGGGGCAGCTCCTCCTCACCCACGAGGATTTCGGGAACCGCGAGCGGTACCTGAACGCCAAGAACACGCTCGAGGCCCTGCTCTCACACGGCATAGTCCCGATCATCAACGAGAACGACACGGTGGCCACCGAGGAGATCCGGCTCGGGGACAACGACCACCTGGCCGCCCTCGTGACGCAGTTGATAGGAGCCGACCTGCTCCTGCTTTTGACCGACAGCGACGGGCTCTACACCCGGGATCCGCACCGGTACCCCGACGCCCGGCGGATCCCCCTCGTCGTAAAAGTGGACGAGGAGCTCGTCCGGTCCGCCGGGAGCATCCGGGGCGGCTCCGTGGGTATAGGCGGCATGGGATCCAAGCTCCTGGCCGCCCGGCTCGTGAGCGACTGGGGGACGCCCGTGGTCATCGCGGGAGGTCTGTCGGGGAGATCGATCCTGGACGTCCTCGCCGGAAAGGACACCGGGACCCTTTTCCTCCCACGCGGGACCGCCAGGGCCCGCAGAAGGAAGCTTTGGATCGCCCACGCCATGCAGTCTCACGGCACGATCACGGTCGACGACGGGGCGAAGAACGTTCTCATGGAGGGCGGCAAGAGCCTCCTGCCCGCGGGAGTCGTGGACGTTTCGGGAATGTTCCGGAAGGGCGACGCGGTCTCCATCTGCGACCGGAGAGGCCGGGTCTTCGCCCGCGGGATCACCGCGTGGGACAGCGAGCAGGTGGAGCGGGGGAAGGGACGGAAAAGCGCCGAGGTCCGGGCGATCCTGGGGGAGGACATCCCCGCGGAAATGGTCCACCGCGACAACCTGACGATATTGCAGGGGGCACGATGACGACTATCCGGGAAAGCGTCGAGGTGGTTTGCAGGGCGGCGAAGGAAGCGGCGTCGCAGATCGCGAAGGCGGACGCTTCCAGGAAGAACGCCGCGCTCTCGGGCATGGCGAAGGGATTGAGGGAGCGGGCGAACTGGCTCAAGGAGGAAAACCGGAAGGACATGGACGCCGGGAAGGCCAAGGGGCTTCCCCCGGCCATGCTCGACCGCCTCCTGCTGACCGACGCGAGAATACTGCAGATGGCGGACGGCATCGCGGAGGTGATCGCCCTGCCCGATCCCGTCGGGGAAGTCCTGAGGATGGGGCGGCGGCCCAACGGCCTTTGGGTCGGGCGGATGCGGATCCCCCTCGGAGTCATCGGCATCATCTACGAGTCGCGGCCGAACGTGACGGCCGACGCGGCGGCGCTGTGCGTGAAATCCGGGAACGCCGTAATCCTCCGCGGCGGCTCGGAGGCGATACACTCCAACAGCGCGATCGCGCGGATACTGAGGGAGGCCCTCTCCGTGACCGGCCTGCCCGCGGACGCGGTCTCGATCATCGATCGGACCGACCGCGAAGCCATCGACGTGATGCTCGCAGCGGAGGAGCAGATCGACCTCATCATCCCACGCGGCGGGGAAGGGCTCATCCGCAGCGTCGCGGAGAAGTCGCGCATCCCCGTCATAAAGCATTACAAGGGGGTCTGCCACGTCTACGTCGATGAGGGGGCCGACATCCGGCAGGCCATCCAGATCTGCGTCAACGCGAAGGTGCAGCGCCCCGGCGTCTGCAACGCGATGGAGACGCTCCTGGTGCACGGGATCGCCGCTCCGGAGTTCCTCCCCCCGGCGGCCGCCGAACTGATGAAGAACGGGGTCGAGCTGCGGGGCTGCCCGGATACCTTGCGGCTCGTCCCGTCGGCAATGCCGGCGTCCGAAGAGGACTGGGGGACCGAGTACCTCGACCTGGTCCTCGCGGTCAGGGTCGTCGGGTCGATGGACGAGGCGATCGGTCACATTCGCCGCCACGGCTCGCTGCACACCGAGGCGATCCTCACGAGGGACCACGCCCGGGCGATGCGGTTCGTGCGCGAGGTGGACTCCTCGCTGGTCCTCGTCAACGCCTCCACGCGGTTCAACGACGGATTCCAGCTGGGCCTGGGAGCGGAGATCGGAATCAGCACCACGAAGATCCACGCGTTCGGCCCGATGGGGCTTACGGAACTGACCACGACGAAGTTCATCGCCTTCGGGGACGGCCAGGTCCGGGAATAACGTGACCCGTCCCCCGACACCCGTCGCCCTTTTCGGGGGCACCTTCGATCCCTTCCACAACGGGCACCTAAGGATGGCGGTCGAGGTGAAGGAGACGCTCCGGGTTTCGCGCGTCGTCATCTTTCCGTGCCGCCAGCCGCCCCACAAGCCCAGGCGGCCCGTATCGGAGTCAAGGCACCGCCTCGCGATGGTCGCCGCGACGGCGGCGGGATTCCCCTGGATGGAGGCCTCCGACATCGAAATCCGGCGCGATGGTCCTTCCTATTCCCTTCTCACCGTGCGGGAGTTCCTGCGGGCGGAGCCGTTTTCCGAGCCGGTCTTCGTCCTGGGGGCGGACTCCTTCGCCGAGGTTTCCACCTGGCACCGGCACGAGGAGTTCCTCTCCTCCTGCGATTTCGTCCTGCTCCCCCGCCCCGGCACGCCCCCCGATCCCGTCCCTCCGGCCGGCATCCGTATTGAAAAGGAGGACCCGGGTTGCTATAGTTGGAAAGGTGTCGGTTACCGCCTGCCGGGCGGGCGGCGGCTTTTCTGCCCGTCGCTGCCGGCCTTGGACATTTCATCGAGCTCCATACGAGAGAAGGTCCGGACGGGTAGGTGCATCCGGGGTCTCGTCCCGCCGGAAGTGGAGCGGTACATTTACGACCACGGACTTTATGCGGACACGGGGGAGGAAAGACGGCCATAACGACACGGGAAACGCTGGTCCGTTGCGCGCGGCTGGCCCAGGATAAAAAAGCCGCCGACATCCGGGCGCTGGACGTCCGGGAACGATCCACCTTCACCGACTACTTCCTCCTCTGCTCGGGGATGTCCGACCGGCAGGTCACCGCGGTCGCCCATCACGTCGAGGAGTCGCTCAAGAAAGAGGGGCTCAAGCCGCTCGGGATCGAGGGTATCCGGGAGGGGCGATGGGTCCTGCTCGACTACGGCGATTTCGTGGTGCACGTCTTTCTTTCCAGCGTCAGGGAGTTCTACGACTTCGACCGGTTGTGGGGATCCGCCCCCGAGATCCCCCTCCCCCAGGAGCAATAACCCGGAGGAACCCGCACATGGCGGTCCGACTGCTCTTCCTGCTCTTCGTAGTCATCCTGGTGGGGTTTTCCTACATCTCGCTGCTTAACGGGCAGCACGTCCAGTTCTTCTACTCCGCCACGCGGCAGATCGAGGTCACCGTCAGCGAGCTGGCGATCCTCGCCTTCTCGCTGGGCGCCGCCATGGTCGTGCTCGGCACGCTGGTGAAGGACGTCACTATGGCGTCGATGAACTGGAAGGAGCGCAGGGAAAAACAGCGCAGGGAGGCCGCGCGCTCGCGGGTGGCCAAGGCGTCCGAGCTGTTCCAGCGTGGGATGCTGTCCGGGGCGGCCAAGGAACTGGAGAGGAGCCTGTCCGTCAATCGCGACGACAAGGAGGCGCTCGACCTCCTCTCATCCGTGGAGACCGAGAGGGGGAATCACCTGGAAGCCGTCAAGTCCCTGACCCGCGTCAAGCAGATCGATCCCTCCGACCTTTCCGTTTTCATCCGGCTTGCCGCCCTCTACCGCCGGATGAACGACCTGGACAACGCTTTCTCCCTCCTGAAGGCGATAGAGGACTCCGAAGGGGAAAACCCGCGCGCATGGGAAGGGATGCGGGATATCCATATCCTCCGAAAGGAGATGGTCCCCGCGTACGCAATGCAGAAGAAGATCATGAAGTACAAGGGCAAGGAGGCGACCCCGGAAGACCAGGCTCTTTTCGACGCCCTCCGCTACGAGAAGGCGGTCGTCCGGATGGGCGAGGGAAAAGCGGACGACGGGGAGCGCCGGCTCCGCGAACTCATCAAGGACCAGCCGCGGTTTTCCCCGGCGTACATCGCCCTTTCCGAACATATGCGTTCCCGCGGGAACCTGGAAGAAGCTTCCCAGGTCCTGCTCCGGGGCTACCGGGCGACCCGCAACGCGGTTTTCCTGATCAAACTCGAAGACATGGGCGTGGAAACGGAAAGCCCGCAGTCGGTTATCGGCGTCTATACCGACCTGCTGCAGGAGTTCCCCTCCGATTACGACGCGAACCTGTTCATGGGAAAGTTTTTCCTGCG
Organism: Deltaproteobacteria bacterium; assembly: GCA_021824125.1. Taxonomy (GTDB): domain Bacteria; phylum Desulfobacterota; class Deferrimicrobia; order Deferrimicrobiales; family Deferrimicrobiaceae; genus JAKALO01. The sequence continues at coordinate 70,061 of JAKALO010000001.1, forward strand.
CCTCGAGATGAACGACGAGGCGGTGGAACAGTTGTTGAAGGCGGAGTCGATAGAGCCGGAGCGGGAATCCGTTCACATCCTTCTTGCCGAAGCGCTCCGGCGCAGGGGTCGTTATGAGTCCGCCTGCCAGCACTACCAGCGCGCCTTCGGCTACAAGCGGCGCTACCTCATCCCTTTCCGATGCACGGGATGCGGAAAGGCCACCATCAAGTGGGCGGCCAGGTGTCCCGAATGCGGCAGCTGGAACAGCCACTCGATCGACCACGGCCACAGGGAATACATCACCCCGGCCTCCGTGCGCTGACGACTCGACCCGGTCGGTGACACGGCCGCATCGCGCCCCGTTCGCGCCTCTCTTTGCGGAGTTCGCCCACCTTTCGGCGTTTCTCACCCGTCCGCCCGCCGACCTGTCCGCCGCCGCCATCCTGGGTTGGCCCGCCTACAAAGGGGGGGAATGTCTACGGTGCGGCGCCTTCACGGGGGTCGCCTTCCCCCGCGGATGCTCCGGCGGCTGTCCCTCCTGCACTCCCCCGCCCCCCTTCACCTTCGCGCGCTCCCTGTTCGCCTACGAGGGACAAGTCCGGGAAGGTATCCGCGCCGCGAAATACGGGAGAAGGGCCGTGGCCGTCGAAGCCCTGGCGGTACGGCTGCACGGGGCCGTGCGCGACAGGTGGTCCGACCTATTTCCGTTCGGTTTCCGGCCGGCGGTAGTCCCCGTTCCGATCCATCCCCTGAAATATTTCCTCAGGGGGTTCAACCTCCCCGCGTTCGTCGGACGCGCGCTCGCGCGCCGCGCCGGATGGGCGTTCGCTCCCCTGGCGCTCAGGAGGGGCTGGGACGCCCGTCCCCAGGCCGGCTCCCGCCTCACGGACCGGAGGGAAAACGTGCGGGACGCGTTCCGCGTCCCCGCAGGCGTGCGAACGCTGTCGGATGTCCTGATCCTGGACGATGTGTACACCTCGGGCGCCACTGCCGCCGCCTGCGCCGGCGCCTTGAAAACGGCGGGCGCGCGGCATATAGTGGTCCTGACGGTTGCCCGCACCGTCCTCTGAACCCGTAAAGGCCCCGGAGTCCCGATGGTCCGCCCGTTCAAGGCTGCCGCACTGCAGTTCCGCATCGACATGGGTAACGTTGAAGCGAACACGGCAAGGGCGTTCGCGCTCCTCGGGGAGGCCGCCGGCAGGGGCGCCTCGCTGTGCGTCCTTCCCGAGATGTGGAGCACCGGGTTCGCCTATGAGCGGCTGCACGCGCTTGCCGGGGCCACCCCGAAAATCCTTTACGACCTGCGAAAGTTGGCCGCCGAAAAGCGGATCGTGATAGCCGGCTCCCTCCCGGAGCGGGTGGGCAGGGCCGTCTACAACACGCTCCACGTCGTCAACGCGACAGGCGTGATCACGGGCCAATACCGGAAAACGCACCTGTTCCAGCCATCGGAGGAGCACCTCCACTTCCGGAGGGGTACTTCCGCCTCCGTGGCGCACACCGACGTCGGGATCCTCGGCCCCCACATCTGCTACGATCTCCGCTTCCCGGAGCTTTCCCGTAAATATTACCTGGAGGGTGCGACACTGTTCTGCGTCAGCGCGCAGTGGCCCACGGTCCGCAAGGGCCACTGGGAACTGCTGAACGCGGCCCGGGCGGTGGAAAACCAGCTCTTCGTCGTGGCGGCCAACGCCGTGGGGAAATCGGGTGATTTCCGTTTTTCCGGCGGCTCCCTTATCCTCTCCCCGTGGGGGGAGCGACTCGCCGAGGGAGGGGAGGAAGAGGGGCTGGCTATGGCGGTGATAGACCCCGCGCAGGCAGCGGAGGCCAGAAGGAGGATCCCGTGCGCGCAGGACCGGAACGAACGCGCCTACCGGAAGACCCGGAAAAAAAGATAATCCCCGTCGGCCGGGCCGCCCCCCTTTTCTCCCGCCTGCGGAGGGAAGGGAAGCGGATCGTCTTCACCAACGGGTGCTTCGACATCCTGCACGCGGGTCACGCCAAGTACCTCCGGAAGGCGGCGTCGCTTGGCGACGCGCTGATCGTGGGCCTGAACGGCGACGCGTCCGTGCGGAGGCTCAAGGGCGAGGGGAGGCCCATCCAGGGGGAGGCCGACCGGGCCTACCTGCTTGCGTCGCTCGCCTGCGTCGCCTACGTGGTGATCTTCCGCGAGGACACCCCTGCCCGGCTGATCGAGCGCGTGGTTCCGCACGTCCTCGTGAAGGGGGGCGACTGGAAAGGCAGGACCATCGTGGGCGCGGACTTCGTGCACGCGCGGGGGGGCTCCGTGAGGACCGTGCGTTTTCTGGCCGGGAGGTCCACGACCTCCATACTCCGGCGGGCAGCGGGAGCCGGAAGGAATAGCCAATCCTGAACCAGGAGTCAATACGATGGATAAAATGAGAACCTCCATTTTCCTGCCGCTGGCGGTTTTCCTGGCGTGCCTGCCGTTGGCCGAAGGGCTCTGCGCGGACGGGCCTGCCCAGGTCCGCGTGGACCTGCATGCTCTCGTGAAGGAAACGCAGCGGGAAAACCAGGCGCCAAAGGAGCTCGGCCTGGTATGGTGGATCCCCACGCAGTACTGGCGGGCAGCTTTCACCACCGCCGACCCGAATACCGGCACGGAGCAGATCGAGAAGTTCGAGAAGGTGCTCTCGCCATATATCCTGGTCGCGGCGGTCCAAGGGCAGATCGGCCCGCTCGGGGGCATCCAGTGGACCCAGGAAGACCCATTGCGCTCAAACCTGGCGTTGGTCGACCGGGACGGCCTCGAATACCGGCCCCTTTCGGGCAATGCCGTCTCCCCGGACGCAAAAAACCTCATCTCCATATTGAGGCCCGTGGTGGCGAACATGCTCGGCCCGATGGGCGAACACCTGTATTTCATGTACTTCCCCGGCATGACGGACGGAAATACGCCGATCGCCGACCCGCTGGCGGAAGGGACCTTTTCGATCCGGATGGGGAAAGTAACGCACAAGTGGCGGCTGCCGCTCGGCGCGATGCTGCCCAAGAAGCAATGCACCGTCGACAACGAGCTGTTCAGCGGCGCGTGGAAATATTGTCCGTTCCACGGCAAGGAACTGGTGCTCGCACCTTCGCGTTGACCGGGATAGGGTTGGATACCTTGCCTGATAGGGGAACTGACCACTAAGCCCCGGAGCTGATCTTCCGCAGCGCGGAAAGGAAGAGGGCCACCTGCTTCATGGTGGTGAACGGCCCGGGACTGATCCGCACCGTCCCCTCAGGGAAGGTCCCCAGGGTCCTGTGCGAGTTTGGGGAGCAGTGCAGGCCAGCGCGGACCATGATCCCGAACCGCCGCTCGAGGCGCAGCCCCGTTTCCGCGGGGTCCATCCCCTCCACGAGGAAAGAGAGAACGGAAGCGGACCGTGCGGGGTCTCGCGGCCCGAACAAGGTCACCCGCGGGATTTTCGCCATCCCGTCCAGCAGGACCCCCATGATCTCCATTTCCTTGCGGCGTATCTTCTCCACCCCCATGCGAAGGAGCCATGCGAGGGAAACGCTCAAGCCCGCCATCCCAACGCTGTTCTGGGTCCCCGACTCGAGGGCGTCCGGGTAGAAGTCCGGCTGGCGATCGTTCTCCGACCGGCTCCCGGTACCTCCCTCTATGAGCGGCACGAGCGGCACTCCCTTGCGGACATACAGGAAGCCGGTTCCCTGGGGGCCCAACAGCCCCTTGTGGCCGGACGCGGCGAGGAGGTCGACGCGGAGGGTCGAGAGGTCGATCGGAACCGAGCCCGCCGTCTGGGCCGCGTCCACCAGCGTGAAGACGCCTCGCCTGCGCGCCGCGCGTAAGATCTCGCCGACGGGCTGGAGGGATCCGGAAACGTTCGACGCGTGGACCAGCGCGACAAGCCGGGTCTCTTTCCGCATGGCCGCCGAAACGGCCTTCGCATCGACGATCCCGTCACGGCCCGCCTGCACCACTGATATGGAAACCCCCGCACCCTCCATACGGCGCAGCGGCCGCATCACCGAGTTGTGTTCGACGGAGGTGGTCACCACGTGGTCGCCGGGCCGAAGTATCCCCTTGATCGCCTGGTTGAGCGCGACGGTGGCGTTCCCCGCGAACACGAAGCGGGAACTGTCCGGGACCCCGAACACCTCCGCGAGCCTTTCCCGCGCGGCAAAGATGTCCCTGGCGGAGCGAAGCGACAGGGCGTGGCCGGAGCGGCCCGGGTTACCCGCGCGCCGCATCGCCGAGTCGACAGCTTCCGCGACACCCCTTGGCTTCGGTAGCGAGGTCGCTGCGTTGTCGAGATAGACGAAACCGTGGAGGTCGATTGGCTTAAGACTCTTGGGGAATGAACAGGACACGGCCCTGGGGCAGCACCCGTCCCCCCTTCAGGTTGTTCCGTTCGGAGAGCCGATCGACAGTGACGCCGTGGGTCCTGGAGATCTTCGTCAGGGTGTCCCCGCGACGCACTATGTGCCGGATCTCTTTCTTCCCGTCGCCTGCCGACGTGACCGACTTCCTGGGAGGGGCGGCGCCTGTCCCTGGAAGCCGCAGCCTGCTTCCGGCCCGGATGACGTGTTTCTTCGCGTCCAACCCGTTCGCACCGGCAAGTCCGTCGACCGAGACGCCGGTCCTTTTCGCTATGGCGGACAGCGTGTCGCCTTTACGAACCAGCACCGTTCCGGTCCGGCGCGTCCCGTCGTCCAGCCGCCTGACCGCCGTCTCCACCTGCTCGGGTGAAATCTCCTTGCCCGGGACCGCTTCCTCCGCGGAGAGGCCTATAACCGGAAGGATCAGGCCCGCGGAGCGGCTGACCCTGGGCTTCTTCAACCCGTTCAACTCCTGGAGTACGGGCACGGTCGTCTGGTATTTTTCCGCGAGGAACGCCAGCGTCTCTCCCTTTTTCACGGTGTGGCGCACGAAGGTCACCCTGGCGTCCGTCCGGATCTGCTCCATCCGCTCCAGTGCCACCCTGCCGTACCCCTTGGGAAGGCGAATCTCGTAGACTTCCTGGTTCGGTGGAGTGCAGAACCTGCGGAGCTCGGGGTTCCACTCCCGGAGAGACTCGTAGGGCACGCCAATGATACGGCCCAGCGCCTTCATGCCCGTCCCGCCGGGGACGCTCACCTTGTCGAACTCCAGGGGATCCTCGTATTTCACACCCTCGAAGCCGTACTTCTCCGGTTCCTTCGCGATGGTGAGCGCGGCGATCATCTTCGGCACGTAGTCCTTCGTCTCCTGCTTGAGGTAACGGTGGCGGCTCAGCTCGACGTAGTCCTCGGACTTGTACCGGGCGACGGCCTTCTGGATCTTGCCTTCACCCGCGTTGTAGGCCGCGGCCGCAAGGGGCCAGGAGTCGAACATGCCGTAAAGGTCCCTGAGGTACGAGGCCGCCGCGTGCGTCGATTTCTCGTAGTCCCTGCGCTCGTCGGTCCACCAGTCGATCCGCAGGCCGTACCGCCGGCCGGTGCCTGCGATGAACTGCCACGGGCCCGCGGCTCGCGCGATCGAATACGCCTTCGGCGAGAACCCGCTCTCGATAAGCGCCAGGTAGATCAGGTCCCCGGGAAGCCCGTACTTCGCGAGGATTCCACGCATCATGTCTCCGTATTTGCCCGACCTCGTCAGATACGTCTCGAACCTGTCCTTCCCGCGCGTCTGGAAGTAGCGGATGAACTTCTCTATGCGCACCATAAGGCCGTCGTACAGGTCGGTGTCCTTTTCCCCGGCGTCCGCCTGTACGCTTACGAAGAAATCCTTCGAGGCGTCGGCCCCACGCTCCTCTTCCGCGTTCCTGGACAACTGGAGATCCACTTCCCCCGGGGAAAGCACGCGATCCTTCTGTTTCTCCTCCGGGGAAGCGGCAGGGACGGCAACCGGTCCGGAGAAGGATCCGGACGGCACGAAAGGGGGCCGGACCTGCTGCGGAAGCTGAACCGCAGACGGGGTGGCGGCGGTAGAAACCCGGATTTCCGGGACTTGTTCCGGGGTGAGATTCAATGGCACGTATAGCGGCTGGTCCTGCTGCGGAAGCGGAACCGCCGACCGGGCGGCGGTGGTGGAAACCTCGGGCGTGGCAAACTCCGCGGCAGGAACAGTGACCGAAATTGTCACCAGGAGCGCAAAAACGGTTATTCCGAACAACTCCCGGTATGTCCTCCCCGCGCGCACTCCCCCTCCGGTATAATCAAAATAAGTGCTTATTTTAATTGGCCAATTTTGATGTGTCAAGGCAATACTTCCTTCTCTCGCGAGGTTCTTGCCAAACCTGTTCAGAATTTAACTTCCTCATACACTCCTTCCCCTCGCAAAAGGTGGGCCGAAACAGGAAGAAGTTTCGCCGCCGCAAGGACTTCCCGGGCGCGTTCCCGCTCTTCGGGGTTGATCCGTATGGCCAGCCCGCAGTCCGACGTGAGGCGCCTGGGGACCGGAATGAGCCGCATGGGCACACCGCCCCCCTTCAAGCGCTTCTCCGCGGACATGACCTGGTGCGTCCCCCGGAAGATCAGGATCATCTCCCTGGGAGAGGAATCTCCCACCGTAACCTCCAAAAAGTGCTGCCGGCAAATTTTATCCATTATAATTGAAGTTCGATGCCCACCGACGTGAACATCCTGTCGCCCTCCGCTTCGTGGCTCCTCATGGCGTGGATCGGCGCCGCTGCGCTCATCATAAACCTCCCCCTCGGCTATCTCCGGGAAGGGACGCGCAGGTTATCGCCGGCGTGGTTCGTCTACATCCACCTCTCCGTTCCGGTCATCGCGTATCTCCGCATCATCAACCAGGTATCGACCTGGGCCATCCCGCCCTTCATAGCCTGCGCCCTCATCGGCCAGATCGCGGGCGGAAGAATGCGGCGCCGGATGCGGGCACGGACGTGAAAAAACCGGCGAGAGTGTCCGAAGTCCTGGAGGAGGTCCTCGCCGCCCAGGGCCTGTCCTCGGTGACCTGGATGGTCCGCCTCTCTTCGGAGTGGCCGGGGATCGTCGGCCCGATCCTTTCCGGCAAGACCGCCCCGCTGAAACTGAAAAACGGTCTTCTCACCGTCCTGGTGCGCGACCACTCCTGGGCCCAGGAACTCCAGCTTCGAAAGCCCGTCCTTGTCGAGGGAATCGGCGCCGTGCTCGGGAAGGACCGGGTGCGGGATATCCGGTTCGTGACGGGCCCGCTTCCGGAAGCGGAAACGGGCGAGGCGACACCCCGGGAAAAACCTGCGTCCTCCGGTGCTCCCGCCGCCGAACCGGAAGGCATTTCGGGGGTCGACGACCCGGAAACCCGCGAGATCCTCCGTTCCATTTCCCGGAAGGCCTCCTCCCGGGGGCGTTGAGACTTCCGCATCCTCGCACGCAGTTCGATCGACGGGCGAAACGGGACGGCCCCGCGGGACATCCTAATTGGTAATTGATGCCGGAAGGCCAGGAGCCTTTCCGGCATGGGAACGAGGGGGAATCCGATCGATGGGATGGCACACTGACCTGCGGTTATGCAGGGCCGATTTTTTAAAATACGCCGGCATGCTGCTCGGCCTGGCAATCATGGACCCCGTGGGACTCATCCGGAAGGTGGAGGCCGCCGATGCGAATGCCGATGCAGGCGCGACGGGCGGGGGCGGTGCGCCCCGCCGGATCAAGCTGTTCTCCGCGCGTGAAAAGGGGTACGTGATGGCCGAGAAGGTGATCAAAACCGATGCGGAATGGAGACGGCTCCTGACCACGGAACAGTTCGAGGTTACGAGAAGGAAAGGGACCGAGAGGGCGTTCACGGGGGCTACCTGGAACACCAAGGAGAACGGGATATACCGTTGCGCCTGCTGCGACAACGATCTTTTCCGTTCCGAAACCAAGTACGATTCCGGGACCGGATGGCCGAGCTTTTACGAACCGATCGCCATGGAGAACATACGCACCGAGGAGGACAACGGCTTCTTCTCCCGGCGCACCGAGGTTCTGTGCGCGCGCTGCGACGCGCACCTGGGACACGTTTTCAACGACGGCCCGAAGCCGACGGGCCTCCGCTACTGCATGAACTCGGCGGCCCTCAGCTTCGTCAAGGGGGAGTGACCGCCCCCCCGCACCGATCGTGTCCCGGCCCCTTTTTCAGGATTCCCCCGTAGATCCTCTCGACCTCGGGGTGGTACCGTGCTTTCTCCGCGTAGACCACGAGCGGGGGAAGGACCGATAATTCCGAGGTCCTACGGCGGCTTCCGCCGAACAGCAGGAGATTGGCGGGACGATCCGGAAACGGGTGGACGAAACGCAGCGTCTCCGGAAAGATCCTCTCGGCCCCGGCGCAAGCGAGCATCTCCGGAAGCCGCTGCGGGAGGCCCACCATGGCGAACCGGCCTGCAGGCGAAAGGTGTTTCCCGGCCGCACGGAACACATCGGGAAGCGTGCACGCCACCTCGTGCCGGGCGATCTCCTTCAGGCGGTCCGGGTTTCTCCTTCCCTGCCCGACGCGGCGGTACGGGGGATTGGAGACGACAAGGTCGAACGCCCCGGCGGAAGCGCCCGGAATTCTCCCACGGAAATCCCCAAGCACGGCGGAGAGCCGGCCCTCGAGCCCGTTCTCCTCTATGTTCCTCCGTGCGAATCCGTGCAGCTCCGGCTGGATTTCGACACCGACGCCGGAACGCAAGGAAGGGCACAAACGTGAGAGAAGGAGGAGCACCACGCCAGACCCCGTCCCCAGGTCAAGGACCAGCTCCCCGCAAAAAGACGCGGCGAAATCGGCCAAAAGAACCGCGTCGATGGAGAAGCGGTATCCTCTTGCGGGCTGACGGATGGAGAGGGGCGCGCCGGGGCCCCCTTTCCTTTCAGGACGGGACGCGCTCATCCCCGCGGGTAGAGAAGATCAGCAGCCCTGTCAGGATCTTCGGGTAGAAAAACGTGGTCTTCTGCGGGAGGACGTGGCCGGACAGCGACACGCTCCGGAACTCCTCCACGGTCACCGGGTTCAGGAAAAACGCCGCCTGGATCGCGCCTCCCGAAAGATCGGACACCGCCTTGGCGGGATCCTTGTAGTACTTGACGCACTGCCCGGCCGTGATCGCTTCCGGGGAGATGCCGAGCATCCGCTCCAGGAAAAATCCGTGCAGCAGCACCACGTCGAGGGATCGAAGCATCGGGGGGAATTTCGCAAGCCATTCCCCGCAAAAACGCGGCAGGTCGGGGAATGTGACCAGGTGGAACCGACCTCCGCCCGCGCTCCAGGCGATCGACTTACCCTTTTTCCCCGCGGCCTCCAGGGCCCGGATCGCCTCTTCGGGCGTCCCCTCGCGGGTTTCCATGGGAAGAATGGCCCTCACCTTGGCGGCGAGTTCCTCCTCGGAGAAGGCGGGGAGGGAATGGACCCCGCGGTGCGTCGGAAGGATCACGATCCCCTCGTCGTCCATGTTGCACAGGAACATGAGGACATGCTCGTAGGCCGCGTCCTCCCTCTTCCCGAACTTCTTCCGCATCTCCTCCCGGAACGCCAGGGCGGTCTCGTACCGGTGATGCCCGTCGGCGATGAAAACCTTCTTGTCCTCCATTCTCCTCGCCGCAGCCCGCTGGATCTCCGGGTCCGTGACCTTCCAGACGCGGTGCAGGATCCCCAGGTCGTCGGTCGCAGTGAAATCGGGGCGCCCGGGCATCCCCTTCCGCATGGCCGTCATCACCTCGTCCTTCGGGTCCGAGTAGAGGCCGAAGATCGGGCTCATGTTGGCGTCGGTCACCCGCATGAGGGCGAGCCGGTCCTCTTTCGGCCTGGAAAGGGTCTTCTCGTGGGGGAGCACCTCCCCCTCCCCGAAGGCGGACAGGCGGAGCGCTCCGAGGAATCCCTTGCGGACGAAGGTCCCCATGCCGGCGATGGCGTATTCCTGCTCGTAATAATAGAATGCGGGGCGGTCGTCCTGGACGAGCGTCCCCTCGGAGAGCCACTGCCGGTAGTGGGCGGCCCCGCGCGTGTACTTGTTGTCCGTGGGACCGTCGCCCTCCTTCGAAAGGCCGAAGTCGACCCAGACGATGTTACGGGGATGACGCACGTGGAGGGCCTTCTGCTCTTCGGGCGAGATAACGTCGTAAGGCTGGGAGATCACGTTCGAGAGATCTCCCACCTTTTCCGGGTCGTAATGGATTCCGCGAAACGGGGCGACGTTGGCCATGGCTTTATCCCTTCTTCAGGAAGTCTGCGATCTCGCGGAAAGGGATCATTCCCTCCCGCAGGAGCGTTACGTCATCATCATCGACCCGCACGACGGTCGAGCCGGGCGATAGGCCGGCCGCGGAGGAAATCGCGGACGCCGCGGCGGGAGCGCCGTCCCACAGCACCCAGTCCACCTCCCCGGCGAACTCCCGCACGATCTCCCCGGCGTCACCCCAGTTTCCCGGGATCCCCGCGCGGTTGGCGGAGGTCCCCGTTATCGCCCCGCCCAACGCCCTGGCCAAGGCCCGCGGCACGGGGTGGTCCGGCACCCTGAGCCCGACGGTCCCGCCCCCGGCCGTGACACCGACGGGCACGTCGGGCCTGGCCGGCAGGACGATCGTCAACGCTCCCGGCCAGAACTTCTCCATGAGACGCGATCCCGCGGCGGGGATGCGCTCCGCCCAGAGGGAAACCCGATCCGTCGAGTCGAGGAGGAGCGGTGTCGGCTTTTTCCCTTCGCGGTCCTTTAACGCCAACAGCTTCCGCAATCCGCCTTCCGACCGCGGGTCGACCCCGAGCCCGTAAAGCGTGTCGGTGGGAAAGATCACCATGCCGCCCGCATGGAGGGAATCGACCACGCCCGCCGGGAAGCAGGCGGAGCCGCCCCCGTCGAAAAGCACCAGCCGGGTCACGAAAGATCTTCGGCCGACGCGGCTACTTCCTCGGCCATCTTCCGCCGAAGTTCCTTGAGTTTTTCCCTTAGGGCCGGGTCGGACAGCGCGAGGATCTGCGCGGCCAGGAACGCCGCGTTCTTTGCGCCCGCCTTGCCGACCGCCATGGCGGCGACCGGCACCCCGCCCGGCATCTGCGCTGTGGACAGAAGCGAATCGAGACCGGACAGGGGCGAACTCGCCAGCGGAACCCCGATGACCGGGATAACCGTTTCCGCCGCGACGACCCCCGCCAGGTGGGCGGCGGCACCCGCGCCCGCGATGATCACCTGGTAGCCCTGCGCCTCCGCCTCCCTCGCGAGCTTCTGCGTCCGCGCGGGCGAACGGTGGGCGGACGCAACGGTCGTCATGCACGGAACGCCGAGCGCGGCAAGAGCCCTGGAAGCTTCCGCCATCACTTCCGCGTCGGACCTGCTGCCCATCAGGATGAGGACTTTCCCGGCCACGGCCTTCACCTCCCGCCTCTCTACGGAGCCCGGTCGGAAATGCGGGCCAGGGCCCTCTTGCCGATGTCGGTCCGGAAGTAGGCGCCCTCCCAGTGAATCGCCTCCACGGCCCGGTAGCCGCGGCCGATCGCGCTGCGGATGTCCTTGTCCACGGCGGTCACGCCGAGCACGCGGCCCCCGTTGTTAACCAGCTTTCCATCCTTCATCGCCGTACCGGCGTGGAACACCTGCACGCCGCCCAGGCGTTCCGCCTCATCTATGCCGGTGATGGGAAACCCCTTCTTGTATGACCCGGGGTAGCCGCCGGAGGACATCACGATGCAGACCGTGGGCCTGGGGTCTATCTTCATCTCCGCGTCGGTCAGCTTACCCTGCGCGCACTGGATCAGCAGGGGGACGAGATCGCTGTCGAGGCGCATGAAGAGCGGCTGTGCTTCCGGATCCCCGAACCGGACGTTGAACTCGAGCACCTTCGGCTCGCCGCGCTCGATCATGAGCCCCCCGTAGAGGATCCCGCGGAACGGCATCCCCTCGGCGCGCATGCCGGCCAGCAGCGGCTCGAATATTTTCTCGAGGGCCTTCCTCTCCACCTCGGGCGTCACCACCGGGGCCGGGGAATACGCCCCCATCCCGCCGGTGTTGGGCCCCGTGTCGTCGTCCCCTATCCGCTTGTGGTCCTGCGACGTGGGGAGCGGCACGATCTTCTCCCCGTCGGTGAATACGATGTAGGAAGCCTCCTCGCCGGTCAGGCAATCCTCGACGACGACCCGCTCGCCCGCCGCGCCGAACACGCGGTCGACCATCACGTCGCGCAGAAACGCGATCGCCTCCTCGTAGGTGCCGGCGACCGCCACCCCTTTCCCCGCCGCAAGCCCGTCCGCCTTGATCACCAGCGGAAGCCGGTGGGTCAGCACGTACTGCTGGGCGTCGTCGAACTCGTCGAACACGCGGAAGTCCGCCGTCGGGATCCCGTATTTGGCGAGAATGTTCTTCGTGAACACCTTGGAGCCTTCCAACTGCGCCGCGGCCTTGCTCGGCCCGCACACCAGGAGCCCCTCCCTGGCGAGCAGGTCCGTCAGGCCGGCCGCCAGGGGGGCCTCCGGCCCCACGACCGTGAGGTCTATCCGCTTCGAAACCGCGAAATCCCGAAGCCTTGGAAGGTCGTCCACGGAAACGTGGACAAGCTCGGCGTTCCCGGCGATTCCCGGATTCCCGGGCGCGGCGTAGATCTTCTCCACAAGCGGGCTCTTCGCGATTTTCCAGACGAGCGCATGCTCGCGCCCGCCGCCACCTACGACCAGGATCTTCAGCCCCACGCGCTCCCTCCCCGTGCCATTAATGCCTGAAGTGTCTTACCCCGGTGAACACCATCGCCATCCCGTGCTCGTCGGCGGCGGAAATAACCTCCGGATCGCGCACCGATCCCCCCGGCTGGATGGCCGCCGTCGCTCCGGCCGCGGCGGCGACGTCGAGACCGTCCCGGAACGGAAAGAAGGCGTCGGAAGCCACCACGGTCCCCCTGGTCGGCCGCTGCGCCTTCATCACCGCGATCTTCGCCGAATCCACCCGGCTCATCTGGCCCGCTCCGACGCCGACCGTGCGGTCCTTGAGCGCATAAACGATGGCGTTGGACTTGACATGCTTGCATACTTTCCATCCGAACAGAAGGGCCTCGAGCTCGTCCGCGGTGGGCGCCCTCCTGGTCACGACCTTGAGGTCCTGGGCGGAGAGGACGTGGCGGTCCCTGCTCTGCAGGAGCAGGCCCCCGCTCACCTTTTTCATCTCGGTTCCCGGCCGGGCGGCCCAACGGAATTCCCCGCCGGTTTCCAGGACCCGGAGGTTGACCTTCGCGGAGAGGATCTTGCGGGCGGCCTTGTCGAAGGAAGGCGCGATGATCGCCTCGAAAAACGTGGCGGCGATCTCGCGGGCGGTTTCGGCTCCCACCGGACGGTTGAACCCGACCACACCCCCGTAAGCGGACACGGGGTCGCACTCCCTCGCCTTCTTGAAGGCGTCGACCAGCCTACGCCTTGACACCCCGACGCCGGATGGATTCGTGTGCTTGATGATGGCCGCGGCAGGCTCCTCGAACTCCAGGACCAGCTGCAGGGCGGCATCTATGTCGACGATATTGTTGTAGGAAAGCTCCTTGCCCTGGATCTGCCGCGCGCCCCCAAGGGTCGGCTCGTCGGAAAGCCGGAGATCGGCGTAGAAGGCGGCTTTCTGATGCGGGTTTTCGCCGTAGCGCAGGGACTGGATCTTGCGCCACTGGGCGGTGAACGTCACCGGGTGCTCGTCCTGCCCGCCGGCCCGCCCGAGGTAGTTGGATATCACCGCGTCGTAGGCCGCGGTCCGTGCGAACGCCTTGCGCCCCAGCTCGTCGAGCGTTTCCTGATCGAGGTTGCCGTTTCCCTTCTTCAGCTTCTCCAGAATGTCGGGATAGTCGGCCGGGTCGCAGACCACGGCGACGTGCCGGCAGTTCTTGGCCGCCGAGCGGAGCATCGAGGGACCGCCGATGTCTATGTTCTCGATCGCCTCCGCGCGCGTGCATCCCGGCTTCGCGATCGTTGCCTCGAACGGGTACAGGTTCACGACCACCATGTCGATCGGCAGTATGCCGTGGGCGTCGATCGTCTTGACGTGTTCCGGGTTGTCCCGCAACGCCAGGATCCCCCCGTGTATCTTCGGGTTGAGCGTCTTCACACGGCCGTCGAGCATCTCCGGGAACCCGGTGTAGTCCTCGATGAGGCGGACATGTACCTTCCTGTCCTTGAGAAGCTTCGCCGTCCCCCCGGAGGCGTACAGCTCCACCCCCAGGCGGGAAATGGACTTCGCGAACTCCACGATGCCCGCCTTGTCCGAAACGCTCAGTATCGCCCTGTGGATTCTCGCCATGGCACGCTTCCCTTCATTTGAGTAGAGACTACGCCGCAACGTGATCGCAAGACCCGCTTATTACGGCTTGATCGGAACGGCTCCCAGCACGGTCTTCAGGTCCTCGTCCTCGAACTTGATCCCGAAGCCGAGGAAGAAGGTCCGCAAGGATTTCTCGTCGTTTAGGATGTCGTCCACGCCGCCCGTTATGAAAAGGTTTTTCACGATATCATAGTTGCCGAAGGCTTTCAAATGCGGGGGCTGGTTCCCCTTCCGGGTGAAGTCGAACGCGTCCACGCCCACGGTCAGCCGGTCCTTGAGGATTTCGTAGTCGGCCCCTACGCCCCCCGTGGATTCCATGACCCCTCCCCGCAGCGTCAGTCCCGAGAAGCGTTTCGCGACCTGCGCGGAGAATTTCAGCTTGTTGGAGTACGTGTCCGATTGCGTCTTGGTGGTCACCCCGTCGGTAACCGTCGTCGTGTCCGTGGCGCTCAGCTTGCCCAAGGGATCGTCGACGACCCCGATAAGGTAGTACTTGTCCGCGGAGGGCTGCAGCCGCAGGTTCACGTAGTGCTTGTATTCGGAAGGCTCGGTCTGGTATTCGAGCCGGTAGTCCAGGAACGTCTTCAGCGCCTCGGTCTTGCGGACGTACCGGTTGATCCCGTCCAGCGTGTCGGTGAGGGACGTGTGCGCGGTGTTGTCGTTCACGAGCTTGCCCAGGGTCCCCTCCCCGCGCTCGATCTTCGCGAACACCTTTTCCGCCGCCAACAACGTGTTGTCGAGCTTTGCCGACGCGCTCTTCAGGTTCGATATGCTCTCCTTGATGTTCTCCCGGTTCTCGCCGATAACGCCGCTGACCTGGTCCCCCATCGCCTCCAGCTTTTTGGCCAGGCCCGGGGTCTGCTCCTTCAGCGTCTGCGAGAACGACCGGAGGTTCGCGATCGTTGCGCGGAGGTCTTCCTTGTTTGACGAGGAGATATCCTTGAGATCCGCGGAAAGGGTGTCTATGTTGGCCAGGATCCGGTTCAGGCGGTCCTCGTTCCCGGCGGTGACGTTCCGGAGCACGGCGCTCGCCTCGCGGACGTTCCGGAGGATTTCCGTGACGGACCTCTTCCCCTCCTCGGTCCCGATCGAGCCGGCCAGGGAGTCGGTGAAGCGCTTCACGTCGTCGGCGATGAGGGAGAGCTTCCGGATCATCTCGTCCAGGTTCACCGGCGCGACGGTGTTAGCGATCCGCCCGCCGGACGGCAGCATCTGGTCGGCCTGCTTTCCAGGCAGGATCTCGACGTATTTCTCGCCGAGCAACCCCTGGGTCTGGACCGAGGCGACGGAGTCGACCGGGATGCGGATCCCCTCGTTGACCCGCAGCACGAGCCTCGCGCGGTTCCCGACGAGCTGGATCTCCTCCACCTTCCCCACCGGCACGCCGGCCATCTTCACGTTCGCCTTCGGCTCGAGGCCGGAGGCGTTCTCGAAATCGACGGAGAGCTTGTACCCTTTCTCGCCTATCCCCCCCCACTTGCTGACGCGGAACGTGAAGTAGGTGAGGACCACCAGCCCAAGCACCACGAAGATCCCCACCTTCGCCTCTCTCGACATTACTGCTCCTTCCGCTCCCCGGATTCGCCCGACCCTCGCACGAACCGGACGAATTCCTCGTGTTCGGCGGTGATGGGTCCCACGGCGCGTCCCTCCACGAACTGGGAAACCACCGGGCTGGCGCTGTGCCGTATCTCGGCCGGGGTTCCCACCTCGATGATCTTTCCTTTATACAGCATGGCGATGGAATCCGCGATCTTGTAGGCCGAGGCCATGTCGTGGGTGATGGATATGGAGGTCACTCCCAGCGATTCCCGCATCCGGATGATCAGTTCGTTGATCACGTCGGCCATGATGGGGTCCAGGCCCGTCGTCGGCTCGTCGTACAGGAGGATCTCCGGCTCGGAGGCGATCGCGCGGGCGAGACCGACACGCTTCTTCATCCCGCCGGACAACTCCGCCGGCGTCAGGTGCTGGATGTCACGCAGGCCCACCATTGCGAGCTTCTCCTCCACCACGTCCTGGATCTGGCGCTCCGGGTAGCGCCGGAGACGGCGAAGCGCGAACGCCACGTTTTCCCCCACGTTCATGGAGTCGAACAGCGCGGCCCCCTGGAACAGCATGCCGAATTTCTGCCGCACGCGGACCAGCTCGCGCTCGTCCATCTTCGTGACGTCCTCGCCGTCTATCCGGATCTCCCCCTCGTCCGCCCGCAGCAGCCCCACCACGCACTTGATGAGTACCGACTTCCCCGTGCCGCTGCCGCCGATCACCACGGTGTTCCTGCCCTGGGGGACGACAAGGTCCAGCCCGTCGAGGACGACCTTCTTCCCGAACCGCTTGCACAGCCCGCGGATCTCGATCGTGGGCACCCGTTCCCCCTAGAACATCAACGACGTCATGAAGTAGTCCGAAATGAGCACGACCATGGAGGAGGCCACGACCGCCCGCATGGTGGCCCGCCCAACCCCCTCGGCCCCCCCCTGCGCGATGAAGCCGTTGTAGCAGGAGATGATGGCGATGAGGAAGCCGAACACCGCCGCCTTGACGAGCCCGGTGTATATGTCCTTGAACTCCAGGTACTGGTACGTCTTGTTGATGTAAACGTACGAGTTGGCCCCGAGGAGGTACACGGCCACGAAGTACCCCCCAAGGATGCCGACCAGGTCCGCGAAGACCACCAGGATGGGCAGGACCACCGTGGCGGCGATCACACGGGGAACGACGAGGTACTTCACGGGGTTGGTCGCCAGGGTGACCAACGCGTCGATCTGCTCCGTCACTTTCATCGTCCCCAGCTCCGCCGCCATCGCGGCGCCCACCCGCCCCGACACCATCAGCCCCGCGAACACGGGGCCCAGCTCCCGCGTGATCGACAGGGCGACCACGGAGCCCACAAGGCTCGTCGCCTGGAACCGCTGGAACCCCGACCAGCTCTGGAGGGCGATGACCATGCCCGTGAATGTCGCCGTGACCAGGACGACGGGCATCGAGCGGATACCCACCTCCTCCATCTGTTTCACGATGTTCCGGAACTCGGAGGGGGGTCGGAACACCCAGGAGACGCACTGCAGCAGCAGCACGAAGATGTTTCCCAGGTCCTCCAGCATGCCGAAGACCCGGGTCCCGAATTTCTCGAGGGCCGCGTTGAGCCCGATGCGATTCCCCTCCTTAGCCAACTATGCGCCTCGGTATCCGCCGCCCGACCTGGGTCAGGATTTCATAGGGGATTGTCCCCGAGATCCTGGCAAGGTCGTCGGCCGTCATCGCGCCGTCCCCCATCACGACGACGTCGGTTCCCGGAGATGCTCCCGGGATCCCGGTCACGTCGATCATCGTGTGGTCCATGCAAACCCTGCCGGCGACCCGTGCCTCGCACCCCAGGACCACCATCGTCGCCGCGTTGGAGAAGGCGCGCCTGTAGCCGTCGGCGTATCCCAGCGGGACGACCGCGATCTTCACCGGGGTGGCCCGGAGATACCCTCTCCCGTAGCTCACGGGATGGCCTGCGGGCAGTTCCTTGAGCGACACGATCTTGGTGACCAGCCGCATCACGGGGCGCAGGCCAAGGTCCGCGCCGAGGCCTTCGGCGGGCAGGCTCCCGTACAAGGCGATCCCGGGGCGGACCATGTCGAAGGCGAACTCGCGGTACGAGAGTGTGCCGGCGCTGTTCAAGGCGTGCACCGCGATGTTCACGCCGAACGCCTCCCGCATCGGCGCCACCACTTCCGAAAAGGCGGCGAGCTGTTTCAACGTGAATTCCCGGTCCCCGGCTTCGGCGCCGTCCGCGGAGGAGAGGTGGGTCATGAAGCCCTCGACGCATAGTTCCTTGCGGGACTTCACGGCCTCCAGGATCCTACCCGCGTCTCCGGGGGGAAAACCAAGGCGACCCATCCCCGTGTCTACCTTAAGGTGGACCGGGAAAGGCTTCCCCCGCCGGGCCGCCGCCTGCGCAAGATAAGGAATCTGCTCCGGGGCGAAGAGGGCCGACGAAAGGCCGTTCGAAAGCGCCTCGTCGGCCTGCGGCTCGTCCACGCCCCCCAGAACGACAACCGGCACGCGGATGCCCGCCTGGCGAAGCTCCACCCCCTCCTCGACCGAGGCGACGCCCAACATCCCGACCCCCTCCTCGATGAGCGCCTTTGACACGCCCACCGCTCCGTGGCCGTAGGCGTTCGCCTTCACGACGGCCAAAACGCCGACCGGTCGTGGAAGGAGCGCGCAAATGGTCCTGTAATTGTGCCTGAGCGCGGAGAGATTTATTTCCGCAACCGTAGGCCTTGCCAACAGGTATCCCTCCGGCGGTTGGATAAAACGTGTTCGAAAAAGTTTACCCCACCCCGCTCCAGCAAGTAAAGGCGGGCGGGTTTTCCCGACGGCGGTTTGACAAGGGTTCCGGCGCCGTCGTATCATGAAAATACACATCCGCCAGGGGTGCTATTCGCTGAGAGCCCGCGGGAGCCTTTCCCCCCGGGCAACCCGTTGAACCTGATCCGGGTAATGCCGGCGCAGGGAGCGTGGCCTTTGACGAACCGTGCCTTATGGGGTGCGGTTTTTCGTTTTCAGGGGTGGGTATTCTCAAGGAAGGTGCGCCATGACGCTATTGCATCGCGCAAGGCAGGGAGAGATCCCAGGAGCGATATCGAGAGCGGCCGGCGAGGAAGGGATCCAGCCGGACAAGCTCCGCGACCTGGTCGCCGCCGGTCGCGCAGTGATACCGAGGAACCGCAAGCGGCGCGAGATCCTGCCCGTCGCCATCGGGGAGGGGCTGCGAGTCAAGGTCAACGCCAACGTCGGGTCCTCCCGGGACCGCGCGAACGTCGCCGACGAGATCGAAAAAACCCGGGTCGCCGTCGCGGCCGGCGCCGACGCCGTGATGGACCTCTCCACCGGCGGCCCCATAGACGAGATCCGGCGGGCCATCCTCGCCGAATGCCCCGTCCCGGTGGGTACCGTCCCTGTCTACCAGGCCGCAGCGGACGCCGCCTCCCGCGGAAAGTCCTGGGTCGAGCTCGCCGCCGACGACTTCTTCGACGGGATCCTCAAGCAGGCGGAGGACGGGGTCGATTTCATGACCGTCCACTGCGGCGTCACGCGCGAAGCGCTGACCCGGCTCGTCCGGGAAGGCCGCCGCCTGGACATCGTCAGCCGCGGGGGGTCGCTCCTGGCCGAGTGGATGGGGCACAACGGGCGCGAGAACCCGTTCTTCGAGCATTACGACCGGCTGCTCGATATCTGCCGGGAGTACGATATCACACTGTCCCTGGGTGACGGTCTGCGCCCCGGTTGCCTTGCGGACGCCACGGACCGCGCGCAGGTGCACGAACTCCTGATGCTGGGGGAGCTGACGGATCGCGCCTGGAAGCGGGACGTCCAGGTGATGATCGAGGGGCCTGGCCACGTCCCGCTTCACCAGATCGCCGCAAACGTGCAACTCCAGAAGCGCCTCTGCCACGGGGCGCCCTTCTACGTCCTCGGGCCGCTGGTGACCGACATCGCGCCCGGGTACGACCACATCACCTCGGCCATCGGGGGGGCAATAGCCGCCTGGAGCGGCGCGGATTTCCTCTGCTACGTCACGCCGTCCGAGCACCTGCGCCTTCCGACGGTCGATGACGTAAGAACCGGGGTGGTCGCCTCTCGGATAGCCGCGCACGCCGCGGACATAGCGAGAGGCATCCCGGGGGCGATGGAGCGGGACAACCGGATGGCGGACGCCCGCCGGAATCTCGACTGGAAGGCCCAGATCGAACTGTCCCTCGACCCGGAAACCGCCCGGGCATTGCGGGGGGGCAGCCTCCCCACGGTCGACGAGTCGGCGTGCACGATGTGCGCGGACCTGTGCGCCATCAAGACTTCGCAGAAGGCCATCCGGCGCGGTTAGCGGGTCGTCGTCTTCCCTTTTCCCCCCTCCTTCACGCTTTCCGGGCGTGTCTCCAGGGCGCCAAGCTTCTCCCGGAACGACTCGCGGATACGCTCGGGAAAGACGCCCTTGACCCGGTTGGCCGCAAGCGTCAGCCGGGGCGCAAGCCTGGACCCCGTGAGGAGCGGGGCATTCCGCGGCAGCAGGATGACCAGGACGAACACGAGGAGAACGGAGAGGAGGGCGCCCTTGGCCGCCCCCGCCAGAAAGCCCAGAAAGCGATCCATGCCGGAAAGCTTCGTGTTCCGAACCCATCGCTCTACCAGGAGCCCGACCAGCCGGACGGCAATGTAGACCGCAAGGAGCGCGAGGAGGTAGGCCACGACGTGGCCGCCCGTGAAATCCAGGGCCAGGGTCTTCCGGACCGCCGCGTAATACTTCACCCCGACGACGTGCCCGAGGATCAGGCCACCGAGGGAAGCCGCCTGGCGCACGATCCCGCGAAGAATCCCCAGGAGCGCGAGGACCGCGCAGAGCGCGACTATGCCGATGTCGAGGAGGTTCATTTCCACCCCACTTTACAGGAAGCGGGGCGCGCGTTCCAGTGCCTGTGCACCGCGGGCCTTACCCTGTGAGACGTTCTCCGTCGGTCTCCCCCGATCGCGCCAGGGGGGGGTGCCCCATCGCCTTCGCGACGACGCGGCGCAGCTGCTCCAGGCGGTACGGCTTCTGTATGAACCCGGTGATCCCCTCTTTCATGATCTCCTGCACGGCCCCGTCCATGCTGAACCCGGTCGAGAGAACCGCGCGCACCTTCGGGTTCATCGCCTTGATCCGGAGGAAGCACTCGCGCCCGCCCATATTCGGCATTACCATGTCGACGATCACCAGGTCGATCTCCTTCCCGTGCCGGCGGTAATGCTCCACCCCTTCCCGCCCGTCTGACGTCGTGCTGACCGTGTATCCCAGGTTCTGCAGCATCGCGGTGCAGACTTCCCGGACCGTCTCCTGGTCGTCGATCAGTAGGATCCTACCCCTGCTGCCGCCCGCCTCCGTCGCGGGGCAGGAATCCGGCTCCCCGGCCTCAGCGCCCGAAGGAGGAAGGTACACCTTGAACCGGCTGCCGGCGCCTACCTCGCTCTCCACATGTATATGTCCGCCGTGGTTTTTAACGATCCCGAAGACCATGGGAAGCCCCAGCCCGGTCCCCTCTCCCTGCTCCTTGGTGGTGAAGAAGGGATCGAAGATTTTATCCATGTGCCCGTCCGGTATCCCGCTGCCCGTGTCGGCGACCTCTATGTACACGTGCCGCCCCGGCGTCGCGCCCGTGTGGGAGACGCAATACGCCTCGTCGAGATCCTCGATGCCCGTCGATATCGTCATGTCGCCGCCCCCCGGCATCGCGTCGCGGGCGTTCATCGCGAGGTTCAGGACGATCTGCTGCAGCTGCGTCGGGTCGCCTTCGACCGCCAGCGAGCCCTGGTTGAAGGATTTCCGGATCCGGATCCGCCTGTCCATCGTCCTTTCAAGCAGCTCGGTCACGTCGTCTATGGTCTTGTGGATGTCCACCGGGACGATGAGGTGCTTCCCCTTCCGCGCGTACCCGAGGAGCTTGGCGGTCAGCCGGGAGGCGCGTTCCGCCGCGTCCCGGATCACCTCGGCGGCCCGGCGTATTTCGCTGCCCGGCTCCGCTTTGCCATTGAGGAGGTCGGCGTACCCCAGGATGCCGGTCAACAGGTTGTTGAAGTCGTGCGCGATCCCTCCCGCGAGGCTGCCGATCGCCTCCATCTTCCGGGACTGGAGAAGCTGGACCTCCAGCTGACGGCTCCTCTCCTGGGCCTGGACGCGCACGCTGATGTCCCTTGCCGATGCGCAGTTGTACTCTTTACCGTCGAACCCCACGTGGTTGACGTTGACCTCGACGGGGATGATCCGGCCGTCCTTCGCGAGGTGCCGGGTTTCAATCGTGAAGGACTTCCGCCTGCGGAGGTCCTCCCAGTGGTCGGACCACACCTGCGGCGGAAACTCCGGGTTGACGTCGTGGATCGACATCGACAGGAGTTCCTCGCGTGAATACCCCAGGACCCTGCAGGCCTGATCGTTTACGTAGATCAGGCGCCCGTCGGGTTTTACCCAGTAGGCCGCGTCCCCCGCGCGGTCGACGGCGAACTGCGTGAGCCGGAGCGCCTCCTCGGACCGCCTGCGGTCCGAGATGTCGAGCAGAAGCCCGTCGACGTGGACGAAGGTGCCCTTCGCGTCGTAGGCGAGCTGGCGCCGATCCGCGAGCCACCTGACTTCCCCGTCCCTGTGCACGATCCGGTATTCTATCCGGAGGACCTTTTCCTCCCTTTTCACCGCCTCCCGAAACCTGCTTTTCACCATCTCCAGGTCGTCCGGGTGGATCAGTGTCCTCCAGAGGACCGATTTGCACAGGAAATCCTTCGCTGAATAGCCCGAGAGCCGTTCGATGTCGGCCCCCGCGAAGACCAAAGACCAGTCGCGAAGGCCGCGGTAGACCACGCCGGGGACGTTGTCCATCAGTGTGACCAGGCGGCCTGCAAGCTCTTTCTGGGAGTCGAACAGCCGGGCATGCCGGATAACCACGGCGATCTGCCGGGCGACCGCTTCCGCCGTCCGCACCTCGTCCTCCGTCCACGCGTGCGGCTCCGCCCGGTCGAGGAACAGGGCCCCGATCAGGCCTTCCTGTGTCCGCAGCGGGACGCCGATGTACGCCCCCAGCCGGATCCGCGCCAGCTCCTCGTGGCGCCCGGCAAACAGGGAGCCGGCCCGGACGTCGTCGACCACGAACGTTTCCCCCTTTTCGAATATCTCCTTCGAATCCCCGGGACGGGGCGAAGCCGGGAAAAACGACGCGGACGAGGGGTAGCCCTCATCGCGGTGCTCGACTACCTTGTCGATGTCGCCGAAGAGACGGATCGCGCACCGGGGAAGCTCCAACATCGCACAGACGTCCCTCGTCGCCTCCTTGAGCAGGGTGTCGACGTCGGTTCCCTCGATCGTGGAGGCGCCGATCCTCTTAAGGAGCTCCAATCTCTGCGACTGGACCTTCTCCTGCGACAGTCGTAACTCTTCCTGGTTCCGCTCGATCAGCCGGTTCCCGCGACGCAGCATTCCGAACATGAGAGCGTACAGGGTGCCGAAGCCGACCAGCAGGGTTCCCGATACCTCGATGGCGTTTTTTTCGTAGATCCGGGCGACCAGGAAGCAGAGGGCGAGGGTAAGGACGCCCATTACCGAGGCGCAAATTATCGAAAAACGTCTTATCAGGTTCATTCCTCCCCCCCCCCCCCCCCCACCCCGCGCCCCCCCCCCCTCCCGGGTTTTTTTGTGGAGGTCGGGGGGGGAAACTTAAAAAAAAAA
>JAKALO010000001.1:93485-148041 GCA_021824125.1 Deltaproteobacteria bacterium
CAGGTTCATTCCTCCCCCCCCCCCCCAAACACGGCGAAACTGCTTCTTCAGGGTTTCTTGTCGGAAGATCGGGGAGGAAACCTTAACAAAAGTAGCGGTTGGTTTTCGACGGTCCCAAGTGTATAAGAAAATACTGCGGGCGGTCCCGGGAGAGCCTATTTACCGGGGCGCCCCATCCGGCGCCGGAGTGGTGGAACTGGCAGACGCGCGGGACTCAAAATCCCGTGTCCGCAAGGACGTGGGGGTTCGACCCCCCCCTCCGGCACCAGCGAAATCCAAAGGGCCAGGACAAAATCCTGGCCCTTATCATTTTCGCTGGTGCTCATGGGGGGGGTCGAACGGGCGAGGGGCGCCGACCGAATAGTGAGGATCAGCCCGACCTTGCGGAGCGCATCAGGCGGGCGAGTTAAGGAATCAGAATCTGGTTGCGCGGATGAGCAGTTCCTGGTGGGGTTTCAGGTCGCCCTCCTCCGCACGCACGAGACGGTAGAAGGCGCAGTTGAAACAGGTCTCCATCTTCTGGGCGAATTTTCCGCTGGCCATCCCCTCGACGCACTCGGTTCCGGCGATGACCCAACAGGCACGGCCGGCGTTTATCCCCCCGTGCACGCCGTCCAACCTGTTTTCGGTCGCGGCCGAGCATACGTTCCCGTTAGTGCTTGCGGGACCACGGTTGCACCGCATCACTTCCCAGCAATTCCTCTTCGAATTTTCTTTATCCATATTTGATAACGCCTACTGTACCTTATTTTAATGAATTTATTTCAATTTAATGGATGGCTTGATATCGGGGGCGGAAAATGCGTGCGGTCAGGAGGCGGATCGTGCATGAGAACCATTGAAATCGTCAAGGAAAGTCCCGGTTGTGGTTTTAGGCGATTCATCCTTGAATCCCGACTTGTAATTGGTGCTTTTCCCGTCGACATGGACGATATACCGGTCGACGTTTTTACCGAGTAACCTTTCCGGCAACCAGCACACCGGTATGTAATCGTTCATGCGACGATTGTTTCTGACCACAACGCCACCGTGATTTCCCCTGTCCACCCGGAATTCCCCGCGTTCCGACAGGCGATACTCCACTCCATAGTTGGACCCTTCGGGGACATGGAACCTCAACCTGTAGAGGGACAGCGACCTGACGCGTGGGGGGGTTTTTACCGAGACCGTTCCACCCTGGATGAATATCGTTTGCGAGGCGGGAGTCGGGATCAGAAATCCCCTGATACCCTCAACGATGGCGTTTAACATATCCGGGTACCTAGCAATATTTGTTCCCGCACCGTGTTTTGTGCAACCACTTAAAATATTACGCTATTATTTTTAAAAAGTCTCGCGCAATGACAACCTTTTTTTCTCCTTTCGAGAAAGAATTTTCCTCCCGTCCACCGGAATTGCTCACCCTCCTCCCCGCATAAGAGAGGTGCAAACCGAAACAAAAAGTGCGAAAATTTCCGGGTCGGATGGCAAAACACTCCTTTGGGGGCGCAATTCATGGATATTTCCGTTCACCTTGCGGCTGAATCACAGAGAAAGCGGAGGCCGGCCGACGATTCGTCCCTGGGGTTCGGGAAGATCTTTTCCGACCACATGTTCCTGATGGAGTATTCGAACGGACCGGGTTGGCACAACGCGAGGGTGGTCCCGTACGGGCCGCTTTCCCTGGACCCCGCCGCCATGGTCCTGCATTACGGCCAGGAGATCTTCGAGGGACTCAAGGCATACCGCGGAGCCGGGGAATCGATCTGCCTTTTCCGCCCCAGGATGAACTTCGAACGGCTGAACCGATCCGCCGCACGCCTCTGCATGCCGGAAATCCCGCCGGATGACCAGATTGAAGCGGTATCGGCGCTCGTCCGCGCGGACCGGGACTGGATTCCGTCGTCCCGCGGCACCTCCCTGTACATCCGGCCGGTAGTGATGGCCACGGAACCCGCGCTCGGCGTCCGCCCGGCGGCGGAGTACCTGTATTTCATCATCGCAGGACCCGTGGGGAACTACTATTCCAGGGGATTCGATCCGGTCCGGATCCTCGTGGAGCAGCGTTTCGTCCGGGCCGCGAGGGGCGGCGTGGGGGAAGCCAAGACAGGGGGCAACTACGCGGCCAGCCTGCTCGCGGCGAAAAAGGCCAAGGAGAAGGGGTACGACCAGGTGCTCTGGCTCGACGCCGGACGACTGGAATACGTCGAGGAGGTCGGGACTATGAACATCTTTTTCGTGATGGACGACGAACTCGTCACTCCTCCCCTCACCGGATCGATCCTGCCCGGCGTCACCCGGGATTCCGTTCTCCGACTCGCGCGTGAATGGGGATGGAAGGTTTCCGAACGCCCCATAGGCATCGAGGAGGTTCGAAAAGCGGCAGCCGACGGTTCGATGCGGGAGGTGTTCGGAACGGGCACCGCGGCCGTCATATCCCCTGTCGGGTCCTTGAGCTACAAGGGGGAGGAGATCACTATCGGCGGCGGACGGATGGGGGAAGTGGCCGGGAAACTTTACGCCGAAATCACCGGAATTCAGTATGGCGAGGTGCCGGACCGTTACGGGTGGGTGCACAAGGTCGCCTGAAGGAATCCATTCGCGCCGAATGCCCACATCCATTGCGCGTTTTTTACCAGTTTCGGAGCGCGATTCCACCGCCTTCCCGGCAACTGATTGAAATTTAAAGATGTAATAAGCTATGCCCCTTCTGGCACCGACCTTGCTGTGAAGTGAACCGTAGCGGATGCGCAGCGTGGAATCGCGGCGTTTCCCTGCCCCTGGCCGGAGGGTTAACCAAATTTCACCCCCAATTAACCCTCCGGCACCCCTTTCCCCGTAAGGTTCGACCCGACCCCATCGGCGCCCCGTGGCTTGACGCGTTGAGAAACTCGGGCCAGGCGCCGGGAAAGTTCCTCCTCCGTAAACCCGTGGATCCGTACGATTTTCCGTCTGCCGCGCAACCCGGTCACGAACTCCACCTGCCTGCGGGGGATTCCGAGCGTCCTCGAGAGAAACAGGACAAGAGCCTCGTTCGCCCTGTTATCCAGGGGCGGCGCCGTGAGACGGATTCGAGCGAACCCTTCCGAAAAATCCGCCACTTCTTCCTTCGAGGAACGGGGCAGCACGTGAACGGAGAGCGTCGCGCAGGCGTTGGCCGGTGCTTTTTCCCCCTCCCGGGGCTTCTTCACGGGATCCTGCTTGCAAGGTCGAAGAGCGTCCTCACGAGGAATCGCTGGAGGAACATGACGACCACGATCGCGACCATCGGCGAGAAATCGATGCTTCCCGCCATCAGGGGGAACTTCCTGCGCAGGAACGAAAGGACAGGTTCCGTGATCGAGTAAAGGGCCCGCACTATCGGGTTGTACGGGTCGGGGTTGACCCAGGAGAGCACCGCCCGGATGATGAGCACCCACATGTACGCCCAGAGGGCATAATCCAGTATCGTGGCGACGGCAACCACAAGGTTTCTCATGACGAACATAGCCTTCTCCTCACGCCGAAAGTTCCCGGCATCGCTGCCAGGCCGCGAACACCGCGTCGATAACCGCGCCGCGAAAAGCGCCCCGTTCCAGCGCGGCGATTCCCGCCGCCGTCGTTCCGCCCGGCGAGGTGACCATGTCCTTAAGCTGCCCGGGATGCCTCCCGGATTCCCGAACCATCCTGGCGGCCCCCTCCACGGTGGAGGACGCCAGGAGGATCGCCTCGTCCCTCCCCATCCCGCTGCGGACCGCGCCGTCGGCAAGCGCCTCTATGAAGAGGAAAACGTAGGCGGGGCCGGAACCCGACAGGGCCGTCACGATATCGAGCATTTCCTCGCGCGCGAACTCGGCCACGGACCCGAAGGACGAAAAAATACCGCGGGCCATCGACTTCTGCTCGTCGGTGACGCCGGCCGCGAAGAAGATGCCCGTGCTCCCCATCCCCACCTGCGCGGGGGTGTTCGGCATCGCGCGCGCTACGCTGCCATCCTCCCCCAGCGCATCAAGGAAAAACCGTGTTTTCGCGCCCGCCGCGATCGAGATGAAGAATTTTCCCCTTGTCTCCTCCCTCGGAATCTCCCGGAGCACTTCCGGCAGCGCCTGTGGCTTGACGGCGAACACGATCGTGTCGCCCGCGCGAAGCAGGTGCGTCAGCGTCGGCGAGCCGGCGACCCCGAAACGCCCGCAAAGCTCCTCGACCCTACCGGGACGGACATCCATCACGGAGATCTCGCCGGGCGGCAGCAGCTTCGCCCCCAGGATACCCCGGATCATCGCTTCCGCCATGTTCCCGGCCCCGATGAACCCCAATCCCTTCATCCCTGCCTCCTCGCGCGGCTCCCGAAGATGGCGGTCCCGACCCGGACCATCGTCGCCCCTTCCTCGATCGCGACCTCGAAATCGTTCGACATGCCCATGGACAGCTCGGTCATCCCCTCTCTCCCGGTCCCGGGACCCGAATGCCGTGCCAGAATCTCGCGAAGACGCGAAAAACCGGGACGGCTCTCCTCGGGGTCCTCAGTCATCGGCGGTATGGCCATGAGACCCGCCACGACGACACCATCAAGCCCCGCGGCGGCGGAAAGAAGATCCGGAAGCTCCTCCGGTGAAACCCCCGCCTTGCTCCCCTCGCCGGCGAGATTCACCTCGACGAGAACCGGCATCGTCTTCCCCGCCTCGACGCACCGGCGGGAGATGGCCGCCAGCAGGCCGGGTGAATCAACCGACTGTATCCACCCGAAGAGGGAAACCGCCTTCCTGACCTTGTTCCCCTGGAGCTTTCCGATCAAGTGCCATTCGGCGTCGGGTACCCTCCCCGCTTTCCCCTCCGCCTCCTGGACGTAATTCTCGCCGAACACCCTCAAGCCCGCCTCGTATGCCTCGGCGACCCGTTCAGGGGGCTGGGTCTTGGTGACCGCGACCAGCCGGACCGCCGCGGGGGAACGGCCCGAACGCGCCGCCGCCCTGTCGATCCGCTCCAGGACCCGTGCCACGCGGTCCCTTATCGGCTCCTCCACCGTCTCAGGGCTTCCTTTCGGCGAATTCGTACCACCCCGGTCCCTTGCCCGATACGGCCAGCAGCCCCGCCCGAAGCAGCATGGCGAGCGTCAGCGTCATGGGAAGGCCGACCACGTTGGTGAAGGAACCCGAGATCCGTTCGATCAGGAGGTTCCCCGACCCCTGCGCCGCGTAGGCCCCCGCCTTGTCGTCGCACTCGCCCGTCCTCGAGTATGCCGCGATCTCCTCCGCCGTGAGGTCCCGAAACCGGACACGGGTGGTCTCGCGCGCCTCGTCCCGATACCCGGACCCCGCAACGAGCAGACATACTGCAGTGTGCACCATGTGCTCGCGGCCCGCCAACAGGGAAAGCATGCGGCGCGCTTCCTTCCGGCCGGCAGGCTTCCCGAGTATATCCCCGCCCGCCACGACGATCGTGTCCGCGGAAAGGACGAACGCGGAAGGGTGGCGGAACGCAACCTCCTCCCCTTTTTCGCGGGCGGCCCGGCGAACGAACCGGAGGGGCGACTCCCCGGCCAGTGGAACCTCCTCGACCCGCGAGGGCACCACGCGGAACGGGACCCCGACCGCGCGTAGCAATTCCCGGCGGCGCGGGGAAGCGGATGCAAGTATCAGGCACGGCGAAGGCGTCACGGGACACCATTATAACGGGACTGCCCGTGCGGCGACACCCTTCCTTGACCCGCGCGGACGTCCTGTGCTACAAGTGGGAAGCCGAGGGAGAGACACATGAATGTGAAAACGGTCACCGTTCGTACCGAAGCGGAACAGCAACTCGTCGACATCACGAGCACCGTGCGCCACGTGGTCCGCGAAAGCGGCGTCACGCGGGGCGCCTGCATGATCTTCATCCCCCACACCACGGCGGCGGTCACCATCAACGAAAACGCGGACCCGAACGTCCGGCGCGACCTCATCAACATCCTCGAGTCCATGGTTCCCAGCAAGGGTAACTACCTGCACACCGAGGGAAACGCGCACGCCCACGCGAAGGCGAGCCTGGTCGGCCCTTCCATCTCGTTGTTCGTCGAGGCCGGCCAACTGGTCCTGGGGACGTGGCAGGCGATCTTCCTGTGCGAATTCGACGGCCCCCGGACCCGGAACGTTCTCATCCGGGTCACACCCGCGTAGCCTTTCCCGTCATCCCCGTAGAATCGTTTCGTACCGCTTGCGGAGGACCGCCCTCGGCAACCCCCCATCGACGACGTCCCAGGGGAAGTATTCGTCCGCGTCCTTTTCCCGGCAAACGACTTCGGAAAGGGGGACCGCTAAGCTTTCCGGGGACAGCTTGAGCCTTCCTTTCCGGACGTTGCGCAGGGCCTGTTCCACCCGCCGGTCCGAGAGCCCGAGGAACGCCTGCAGGACGGCCGACCGGGGGGCTTCGGGGTCGATCCGCACGTTCGGGATCGACCGCACGCAGGCGGCGATCCTTGCCTGGCGCAACGCGAGCTCCGCGTCGGAAGCCATGGGGGCCCATTGCAGCGGAGTAAACGGCTTTGGGACGAAGGGCGACAGGACCACCGTAACGGTCCCCATCCGCCCAACCGCCCTGCACTCCTCGAGAATCGCCTTCCTGAATTCCCGGATGAAGCCTGCGGTCCCGTCGATCTCATCGTCGCGGCCGGCGCCCGGCACGCCCACCAGGAAATAAAGCTTGAACGAGACGATCCCCGCCCGCGCGAGCGTACCCGCCGCCGCGAGAAAGACCCGGTCCTTGACCCGCTTGCCCAGGCGGGCGCGCAGGCGCTCGCTTCCGCACTCCGGGGCGAGCGCGACCGTGCGGTGTCCGCTTCGCTTGAGGATCTCCGCGACCTCTTCGTCCACGAGGTCCGCGCGGACCGACGCGGGCGACACGGATCCCCCGCGTGCCAGGATCTCCGCCGCAAGGTTCCGGAAGTGGGGCCAGTCGAGCACCGCGGCGCCGATCAACCCGATCTTACGGCGATGCGGCCAGGCGTCGTCGACGGCCGCTCGTACGTGCTCGAGGGGGAACTCGCGGAAATCGGGGCAGGCGTGGGCGGCGGCGCAGAATCCGCACATTTTGGGACAGCCCCGGGAGCTCTCGACGAGAGCCATTTTCCCCAGTTCCGCCCCTTCCGCGAGGATGGTCGGCAGGGGAGGGTACGAAGCGAGGGAGACCGTTTCGCGCACGACCCGTTTCGGGAATCCTGGGAGTCCGGAAAGCGCCCGCAGCCTCCCCTCCCTTCCCGGGTCGCCACCGACGGGTTCCAGGTATTCGGGTACATAGCCTGCGGGGACGTACATGCCGGGGATGGCGGCGATGCTTTCCAGGTACCCCTTGTCATTGGGCCTGGGATTTCCCTGGTCCAGCAGGGACTCCACGGCCCTTTCACCGTCGCCCACCACGACGGCGTCGGCAAAGACCCCGGCGGGCTCAGGGTTCAGGGATGCGGCGAATCCTCCCGCGAGCAGCATGGGCGAAGGGTGGCCGGCCTCGACCCGGTCTCTTCGAAACGGCGAGACGCCTCCCCGTTCCAGTATCGACGGCAGGTTCAGGAGATCGTTCTCGTAGGAGAGCGAAAAGGCGACGACGTCGAACTCCTTGAGAGGGGCGCCGCTTTCCAGCGTCGACAAGGAGAGCGTTCCCCGGGAGAGAATCCGCTCCTCCGCGGCGGAAGGGAGGAAGGCACGCTCGCACAGGGCGTCGGGCCTCGCGTTGATCCGGGCGTGAATCGAGAGAAAGCCCAGGTTCGACATAGCGGCGCCGTACCGGTTGGGGTAGACCAGCGCGACCCGGAGCCTTCCGCCCCACTCCTTCCTTTTTGCCCCGACCTCGCGGGACATGACGGCGTCGCGGAGCTTCCGGAGCCCCCAGGACATCGATTGCGCTCCCGGGGCCGCCCTGCGGCCTACTCTCCCCGGCGGCGCAGGAACGTCGGGATCTCGAACGTCTCCAGCGACTCCGCCTCGCCTTCCTTGTTGTCGATGACGGGGATGTCCTCGATGCGTTCCGGTGGCCTCTGCATCGAGGCCCGCAGGAACGCGGGCTTGTCCAGGTCCTCCTTCCCCACCAGCTTGATGGTCCGGCGCGGCCCCTTCCACAGGTTTTCGGCCACCCCCGGCTCGAATCCGGTCGCGATGACCGTCACTTTCAGCTCCTCCCCGAGCGAATCGTCGATGACGGTCCCGAAGATGATGTTCGCCTCGTCGTCGGCCTCCTGCTGGATCAGGCTGGCCGCCTCGTGGACCTCGCTCAGGGACAGGGACGCCCCGGCGGTGATGTTGATCAGCACGCCGCGCGCGCCACGGATCGACACGTCCTCCAGCAACGGGCTGGAGATCGCCTTCTCCGCGGCGGCGACCGCGCGGTTCTGCCCGGAGGCGCCGCCGGTCCCCATCAGCGCCACGCCCATCCCGGACATGATCGCCTTGACGTCCGCGAAGTCGAGGTTGATGTATCCCGGCTTGGTCACCAGCTCCGAAATGCCGCGGACGGCCTGGAACAGCACCTCGTCGACCTTCCGGAACGCCTCCACGAACCGCATCTCCTTGCCCGCGATGAGAAGAAGCTTCTCGTTCGGGATCACGATTATGGTGTCGACGAGCGCCCGCAGGTCCTTTACACCCATCTCGGCCTGGCGCCGCCTCGTGGAACCCTCGAAGGTGAACGGGCGCGTCACCACGCCCACCGTCAGGGCGCCCACCTCCTTCGCGACCTCCGCCACGATCGGCCCTGCGCCGGTTCCGGTTCCCCCTCCCAGGCCCGCCGTGATGAAAACCATGTCGGCGCCGGTGAGCGCCTCGCGCAGCAGGTCCCGGTCCTCGAGGGCGGCCTGCCGTCCGACGTCGGGGTTCGCCCCGGCCCCCAGCCCCTTGGTGAGCCGGGCTCCCAGCTGGATCTTGAGCGGTGCGAGGTTCTTCGAGAGCGCCTGCGCGTCCGTGTTCGCCGCGATGAACTCCACCCCGGAGAGCCCCTCCTCGATCATGGTGTTGATGGCGTTGCCGCCGCCGCCGCCCACGCCGAACACCTTGATGACCGCGTGGCAGCGGTTTTCCTCGACCAGAGTGAACATGTCAGTCTCCTTCCCTGATACGGGATTAGAAATTATCCGTTATGAAGCGCTTGACCCGCTCGAACCAGCCGGCTTCACGGGCCTCTTCCCTGGCGGCCACGACTTCGGCCATGCTCGACCCGTAGAGCGCGAGACCCGCGGCGGTGGCGTAACACGGGCTGGAGACGACCTCCACGAGGCCCCCAACCCCGATCGGGGACCCTCTGCGCACCGGAAGCTGGAAGACCCGCTCCCCGAGGTCGGACAGTCCGTCAAGGAGGGAGCCGCCCCCGGTCAGGACCACTCCCGCGCCGAGATTTTCCTCGAATCCCGAACGCAGGATCTCCCTCCGAACGAGGCCGAAGATCTCCTCGGCGCGCGGCTCTATGATCTCGCTCAGGTACTGCCGGCGGATGGGACGGGGCTGCCGGCCGCCCACGCCCGGAAGTTCCACCAGTTCGTCCCGGCGGACCTTCTGGATCATGGCGCACCCGGAGGATGTCTTGAGCACCTCCGCGTCCGCCCATGGGACCTTGAGCCCGATCGCAACGTCCGAAGTTATGCTCGCCCCTCCCAGGGGGAGTACGAAGGTGTGACGGAGGGCGCTGTCGTAGAAGATGGCCATCTCTACCGTCCCCGCCCCGAAGTCGAGCAGGACGACCCCAACCTCCTTCTCCTCCGGCGTCAGGACCGCGTTGGCGGAGGCCAGCGGGCCGAGCACGATGTCGTCGATCGACAGCTCCGCCTTCTCGACGCACTTGACGAGGTTTTGCGTGCCGGGTACGTCGTCGGTCACCACGTGCACGCGGGCGTCGAGCCGGATGCCGGTCATCCCCCGCGGGTCCTTGATCCCCCCCGTGTCGTCGACGATGAATTCCTGCGTCAGGACGTGGAGGACCTCCCGGTCGTTGGGCAGCTCCACGGCCTTGGCAAGTTCCAGGACACGGGCCACGTCCGCGTCGGTCACCTCCCGCTCGTTCCGGACCGAGATCGCCGCGTGGCTGTTGAACGACTTTATCAGCGGACCCGACACCCCGACGAAGACGGACCGTATCGAGAGCCCCGTCATTTTTTCCGCGTCGCCGACGCTCTGCTGGATCGACTTGACCGTGGCGTCCACGTTCACCACGGCGCCCTTGCGCATCCCGTCCGTGTCGGCCCTCCCCACTCCCAGGATTTCCAGGCCGTCCGGACCTTTCCTCGCCACCACCGTGGCGACCTTGCTCGAACCGACGTCCAGTCCGGCGATCACCGGCCCCGAAACGGTTTCCATCATTCCCCCGCCCGCACGAAGATGCGGCCCGCAGTTTTCAGATCGATGACGCTTCTCGCCTGGCCGAGGCTGGAGAGCTTGGGAATCGCCTCCTCGACCCTCCGCATCGCCTCGCCGAATTCCATCATCCCGATCTTAAGCTGAAGGCCGGAGTCCCGGGTCACCAGCGTGTACCCCTCCTGCGCGTCGAAGTGGACCTCGGAGACGTTCCGACGCAGGACGCCCGACTCGGTGCAACGCAGGAGTTCCAGCGTCCGCTTCAGGTTCTGAAGGGTGACGGCGTCCCGCGCGTTGAGGTCGGCCGGGGAGAACCCGGTCACGATGGGGAAATTCTTGGGGTCGTAGGTGGTGAGCCTCTTGAAGATCGTCCCCTGCTCGTCCACGTAGTACAGCGCGTCGAGGTTGATCATGGCCAGGGGCCTGCGCTCCTCGATTCGCACCACGAGCCGGTCCGGCAACGCTTTACGGACCGACACGCTCCGCACCCAGGGGTGGGAGAGCAGGCGACGCCCGATGTCCCTGGAAGACAGGGAAAAAATGTTCCCCTGCGGCGCTCCCGAGAGGATCCCGTAAACCTCGTCCCGCGTCACGTAGGCGCACCGGTTCATGTCGATGTCCCGGACCGAGAAGAGCCTGGAGTGGCCGAGCCAGGAGTAGGCCGCCGCCCCGCCCGCCGTTATCAGCACGATGGCCAGGACCGCCGCCGCGACCGGAAGCGCCTGCCGGAAATCGATCCCGCCGGGGGAGGCGCCCTTCTCTTTTCCCTTCTTCCTTGCGGCGTGCGGCCTTTTCTTCGCCTTCCCGAGCGACTTCTTGTGGTACGCCTTGTACTCGATCATCTATTTCCCGAGCCCCGCGTCGTCCAGTATCTCTTCGACGAGCTCGTCGAAGCTCATCCCGTCGAATTTCGCCGCTTTCGGAAGCAGGCTGGTCCCGGTCATCCCGGGGATCGTGTTCGCCTCCAGGAAGAACAGGTTGCCGGCGGGGTCCACCCGGTAGTCGAGGCGGGCCGCCCCCCGAAGCGAGAGAGCCGCCGCCGCCTTGCGCGTGCAGTCCGCCGCCCTCACGAGGATGTCCCGCTCCATCGGCACCGGGATCACGTATTCCGTCTGCCCCGACGTGTACTTGGATTGGTAGTCGTAGAAGCCGGAGCCGGACTTCGGGACGATTTCGATCGCCGGGAGCACTCTTCCGTTCAGTATCCCGACGGTTATCTCCCTCCCCGGTATGTACGCTTCCACCAGGACGCGTTTGTCGAACTTCGCCGCCTCGGCCATCGCCCGCGCCCACCCTTCCGGCGAGCGGACGATGCTTACCCCCACGGTGGAGCCTTCCCGATCCGGTTTGACCACGAGTGGGAAACCGAACCCCGCGGGAGGGATCGAGGGATCCGGTTCCCCATCGTAGAGGGCGTCAGCGGCTACCGGGACGCCCGCGGAAACCGCCACGCGCTTGGTCAGGACCTTGCTCATCGAGAGCGCGGAGGCCGCTACGCCTGACCCGGTGTAAGGGATCCGCGCAAGCTCCAGGGCCCCCTGGATGCAGCCGTCCTCGCCGAACCGTCCGTGCAGCGCCAGGAAAGCCACATCCGCCCCCGAGTCCCGGATCGCCCCGAGCCAGTCCCCGCGGATGTCGATCTCACGGACCTGGTACCCGAGCCGCCGCAAGGCCGAAACCGCCGCCGCCCCCGTTCGAAGCGACACGTCCCGCTCGGAAGACTCTCCGCCGAGGAACACCCCGACCGTCTTTCCCCTGTATCTTCCGCGCTCAGTCACCGGCGGCGCCCCACAGCTTGACTTCAAGAGCGAGCATCACGCCCGCCTTGGACCGGACCCGCTTCCTTCCCGTCTCTATGAGCCGCAGCGCATCGGAAGCGGTCGCGCGCCCCAGGTTCACCAGGAAATTGGCGTGCTTTTCCGAGAAGGCCGCGTCGCCTTCCCGGGCCCCTTTCATTCCGGCCAGTTCCAGAAGGTAGCCGGCGCTCTCCCGGTCGGCAGGGTTGCGGAAGGTGGACCCGAAGGTCCGCTCCCCCCAGGGCTGCGCGGCCCGGCGTTTCTCGTTGATCCGCTTCATGCGCTCGAACACCTGGTCCGGGACGCCGGAAGCGAGCCGGAAACCCACGCGGGAGACAAGCCCACGCACGGGGAATTCCGCTTCCCGGTACCCGAACCGGACATTGCGGGTCTCGAACCTGTGCAGGCTCCCCTCCATGTCCACGATCTCCACCCACTCGGCGATCTCTCCGATCGTGCGACCGAACGCCCCTGCGTTCATCGTCAGCGCGCCGCCGACCGTACCGGGGATCCCGGCCAGTTCCTCGACCCCGGAGAACCCGGACAGGGCGCACAGCACCGCGAAACGAGGCAGCATCGTCCCTCCTTCCGCGATGACCGACCCCCCGGAGGAGAAGAGCATCTTCCCCATGTTCTTCTTGAGGCACAGCACCGTGCCGCGGACCCCTCCGTCGTGGACGAGGAGGTTGCTGCCCGCGCCCAGGAAACGGATTTCCCGCCCCTCCTCGCGCTCCGCCTTGAGGATCTCCTGGACCTCCTGCGCGGAGCGGGGGAACATCATCCGGTCGGCGTTCCCTCCGATCCCGATCGTCGTGAAGTCCCGCATCCTGGCGCCGAACACCTCTTCGATCTTTCCCGCCGATCCTGTCATCCGCCTTGCCTTCGTCCGGGTGTTACCCGGAAAGTACGCGTTCTCCCAGTTTCCAGACATCGCCGGCCCCCATGGTCAGGAATATATCTCCCGTGCGAAGCCGCGGAACCACCTCCCCTTGCGCGTCCACGGCCTTGCCCGCATAGATAGCGGTTTTGTGCCCGTGCTCCCGGATCGCCTCGCACAGTGCGTCCCCGGAAGCCCCGGGTATCGGCTCCTCCCCGGCGGGATACACATCGAACACGAAGAGAAGATCCGCGTCGTTGAACGCGGACAGGAAATCCCGGAAGAGCGCCTGGGTCCGCGTATACCGGTGCGGCTGGAAACCCACGACGATCCTCCTTTGCGGCCATACCTCCCGGGCCGCCGCCAGCGTGGCCCGAACCTCGGCGGGGTGATGGCCGTAGTCGTCCACCACGGTCACCCCGCCCCGCTCGCCCTTCACCTGGAACCTGCGCACAACGCCGTCGTATTCGGCCAGTCCCGCGCGAATCCGATCGAAGGGAATGCCGATCTCCCCCGCCACGGCCGCCGCGGCGAGGGCGTTGCTCACGTTGTGCCTGCCGGGGGCCTTCAGCGTCACCTCGCCAAGCGGCTCCCCGCGACGCAGCACCCGGAAACGGCTGGTCATCCCTTCGGGCACGATCCCGTCGGCCCGGTAATCCGCGTGGACCGCGAAACCGTAGGTGACGAACGTCTTGGTCACGGAAGGGATCAGTTCCTGAACGTTCGGATGGTCCACGCAAAGAACGGCGAACCCGTAGAAAGGGACCTTGTTGATGAAGTGGAGAAACGTTTCCTTGATCTGCCCGATGCCCGAATAGAAATCCAGGTGCTCCGGGTCTATGTTCGTCACCACCGCCACGGTCGGCGACAACCTGAGGAAAGATCCGTCGCTTTCGTCGGCCTCGGCGACGAGAAAATCCCCCTGCCCCAGCTTGGCGTTGGACCCGAGGCTGTTCAGCTTTCCCCCGACGACGGCGGTGGGGTCCCACCCGGCGGAGGCAAGGACCGTGGCCACCATCGAGGTGGTGGTCGTCTTGCCGTGGGTCCCGGCTATGGCGATCCCGTACTTCATCCGCATCAGTTCCGCCAGCATCTCCGCACGCGGGATTACGGGAATCTTCCGCCGGTGCGCCTCCGCAACCTCGGGGTTGTCCGCCTTGACCGCCGAGGAGATAACCACGACGTGGCAGTCCTCCGGCACGTTTTCCGGCGCGTGCCCCACCCGGATCCCCGCTCCCAGGCCGGACAACCTGTCGGTGATGTCGGAACGCCGCAGGTCCGATCCGCTTATCCGGTACCCGAGGTTCAGGAGGAGTTCCGCGATGCCGCTCATCCCGATCCCGCCGATGCCCACGAAATGGATCCGGAGCCCTTTCCTATACACGGACAACCGCCCCTTTCCCGATCTCCCGGAGAGCCGACCGCATGATGTCCCCGGCCGCGCAAGGGCGGGAAAAACCCGCGGCCGCTTTTTCGGCGGCTTCCCGCCGGCCGGCGTCGAGGGCCCAGGAGGAGAGCGCCGCGAGCACCCGGTCTCCGGTCGCATCCTCCTGGCGCATCCATATCCCTCCCCCGCCAGCGCAGAACTCCTCTGCGTTCTTCTCCTGGTGCCGGTCCGCGGCGAACGGGTAGGGGATCAGTACGCACGGCTTCCCGAAAAGCGCCGCCTCCGCTATGGAGAGCGCTCCCGCCCGCATCAGGACCGCATCGCACCGGAGGAACACCTCGCCGATCCGGTCGGTGAACGGGAACGGCTCTACCGGCAGCCCGCCCTCCCGGACCTCTTTTTCAACGTGATCGAAATCGGCCTCCCCCGTCTGCAGGAGAAACCGCATGTCGCGCCCTTCTTCCCTCACCCGTCTTCCCATCGCCAGGACCAGCCGGTTGATCGCGCGGGCGCCCTGCGACCCCCCCATGGCGAACACGGTGAATGTGGCGCGGGAATCCGCCTTCCCCGCCTTTGACGCCTCGACGATCTCCCGCCGGACCGGGTTCCCCGTCACTTCCACGCGGCCGGCCGGGAACCAGGGGGCCGCCCCCCCGAATCCCGCGTAGATCCGCTTCGCCATTCTTCCCAGGACCCGGTTCGACCTTCCGGGAACCGCGTTCTGCTCCTGCAGGAAGAGGGGGACGAATGTCAGGGCCGCCGCGACGGAAACCGGCACCGAGGCGTACCCGCCGACGCCGAACACGAGGTCCGGCCGGCGCCGCGAAAGGACCGAGACAGCAGCCGCGAACCCGCTCACCATCTTCCCCGCTCCCAGCAAGGCTTTCGCTCCCTTTCCAAGGACCTGCCCCGACGGGACGAAATCGATCTCGTATCCCAGCGCCGGGACCGCCCGTGCTTCGAGTCCGCCCTCGGTGCCGACGAAGGAGATGGAGCCTCCGGGGACCAGGGAGAGGAACGCCTCAGCAAGAGCTATCCCCGGAAAAACGTGTCCGCCAGTTCCTCCGCCCGCGACGATCAGAGTCAGAGACAAAGGCTTCCGCCCCTTTCATGGAAATGTTGATCATCACACCCATAGCGGCGAGGTGGAGGATCAGGGAACTCCCCCCGTAGCTAAGGAACGGAAGCACCATCCCCTTGGGGGGAAGCATCTTCAGCCCGACCATCATGTTCATGAGGGCCTGTATGCCGATAACCGTCGACAGCCCCATCGCGAGATAACGCCCGAACAGGTCGCGGGCGCGACGGGCGATCCGGAACCCCACCCACACCAATATCAGGAAGCAGGCGCCCACTGCTACAACCCCCGCGAACCCGAGTTCCTCCCCGACCACGGAGAAGATGTAGTCCGTGTGGATCTCCGGCAGGTAATAAAGCTTCTGCTTCCCGGCCCCGATTCCCGTGCCGAGCAGTCCCCCGTTCGAGAACGCGATCAGGGATTGCACGACCGCATACCCGGCCGCCTGTGCCTGCGAGAAGGGATCGATGAAGGCTTCCAGCCGCTTGATGCGGTACGGTTTCGAGGCGATCAGGTAAACGACCCCGATCAGTCCCACCACGAATCCCCCCGCCAGGAACTTCCAGGGAAACCCCGCGATGAACAGGAGCGCCAGGAGGGACGCGGTGATGACCACCGCCATGCCGAAGTCCGGCTCCTTGAGGATCGCGGCGACGAAGACCCCCATCACGACGAGCACCGGGAGGAAGGCCGAAAACCCTTTCCTGGGGTTTTCCCCATTCCGGTCGATCACCCACGCGGCGAAGGCGATGAGTATGAACTTGGCGAGTTCCGAGGGCTGGAAGGTGAACGCGCGCAAGTTGATCCAGCGGGACGCGCCGTTCGCCGTGTGCCCGACCACGGGGATGAAGACCAGCAGGAGAAGCCCGAGCGTCCCGAGCACGAGCAACCAGATCCGCCGGCGGTAGAGGTCGTAGTCTATCCGCGTCAGCAGGACCGCCAGGGACGCCCCGAGCACGAGGAAAAGCACCTGCCGCTTGAAGAAATACGCCGAGTCGTTCCCGAGGCGCACGGACGAGCCCGCGGTCACGGAGGTGGCGCTGAAGACCACCACCACCCCGAGTACCGACAGGATCAGCGTGCAGAAGAACAGGATCAGGTTCTCATGCCTTTTGCCTATGTTCATCCGGGAAGCTCCATCACTGCCCTCCGGAACGCTTCGCCTCGATCCTCGAAGTTCCTGAACTGGTCGAAGCTCGAGCAGGCGGGCGAAAGGATCACCACGTCCCCTTGCCGCGCGAGGGCCGCCGCGCGACGGATGGCTTCATCCAGGGTATCCACCGTCTCGAGCGGCGCCGTGCCCGACAGCTCCCGCTCCATCCTCCCGCGCGCCTCGCCGAAAAGCACCGCCGCCCGGCCCTTGCGGCGCAGGGGTTCCCGCAGCGGCCGGAAATCTATACCCTTGTCCTTCCCCCCCGCGATCAGGACGACCGGCTCCGGGAAGCCCTCCAGGCACTTGAGGACCGCGCCGACGTTGGTGCCCTTCGAATCGTTGAACCAGGATACGCCGCGTGCCGTCCGGACGAACTCCACCCGGTGCGGCAAACCCGGGAAGGCTGCGAGGACTTCCCGCACCGCCTCCGGCGGCACCCCGATCCGCCGCGCGGCCGCGATCGCCGCCATCGCGTTCTCCACGTTCTGCGTTCCGCGGATCCGCAGGAGCGTGCGGGGATACCGTTCCTCCCTGACCCCGCTCCGGTAGACCATCTCTCCCCCGTCCAGGAACACCCCTTCGGCCAGGGGACGGCTGATGGAGAACGGGACCATCCCGGCCCGTATCCTGCCCTTCCGGGCGGAGATCTCCGGGTCGTCGACGTTGATGACGGCGGCGTCGGCGCCGCCCTGGTTCCGGAAAAGGGCCATCTTCGCCTCCGCGTAGGCGGCGAAGTCTTCGTACCGGTCGCTGTGATCCTCCGTGATGTTAAGGAGGACGGCTACCTTCGGGTGGAACGTGTCGATCGATTCCAGCTGGAAGCTCGACGCCTCCACCACGCCCCAGTCGAACGGCTTCCCCGCGGCTTCGGCAAGCGGCGTTCCGAGGTTGCCCCCGACGAACACCAGGGGAAACGCGCGGGAGACCATCTCCCCGAGGAGCGTGGTCACTGTCGACTTGCCGTTGGTCCCCGAGACGGCCGCCACGCTCCCACGGAACATTCTGAAGCCCAGCTCGATCTCGCCCCATACCGGGGCGCCCGAGCGGCGGAGCGCCTCGATGGGAAGCCTCGAAGCGGGAACACCGGGTGACAGGACGACGAGGTCGACCCCGACCGCCGCCCTCTCGTCCATTCGGCCGTTGACGAACGCCACCCGCGGCGGGATCGCCGCGCCGAGCGACCGTTCCACCGCTTCCTTCGGGCGCTCGTCCAGCAGGGTCACCCGGGCCCCCTCCCGCAGAAGCAGGAGCGCCGCCGCCAGCCCCGATTTTCCGGCCCCGACAACGAAGATGCTTTTCCCCCCGAACGTCTCCATGCTCACCGTATCTTGAGCGTGCTGATCGCCAGCAGCGCCAGGATGATCGAGATTATCCAGAACCGCACGATGATCTTCGGCTCCGGCCAACCCTTCAGCTCGAAGTGGTGATGTATCGGCGCCATGCGGAAGATGCGCTTGCGCGTCGTCTTGTAGGAGTACACCTGGAGGATGACGGAGAGGGCCTCCATGACGAAAACGCCGCCGACCAGCACCAGTACGATCTCCTGCTTCACCATTACGGCGACCACGCCCAGCGCCGCGCCTATGGAAAGGGAACCCGTGTCCCCCATGAACACCTGGGCGGGATAGGTGTTGTACCAGAGGAAGCCGATCCCCGCCCCCGCCATCGCTCCGCAGAAGATGGTCAGCTCCCCCGCCCCCGGCACGTACTGGATCTGGAGGTAG
Source organism: Deltaproteobacteria bacterium (assembly GCA_021824125.1). Lineage (GTDB taxonomy): Bacteria > Desulfobacterota > Deferrimicrobia > Deferrimicrobiales > Deferrimicrobiaceae > JAKALO01. The sequence goes on from JAKALO010000001.1 coordinate 111,766, forward strand.
CTGGCGATCTTTATGTGGCCGGCGAGGTACGCGAACATCATGTAGGTCCCGGCCGAGATGATCGAGGGGCCGATCGCGAGACCGTCCAGGCCGTCCGTCAGGTTCACGCCGTTCGACGCCCCGACGATCACAAGTATGACGAAGGGGATGTAGAACATCCCGAGGCTCGGGTTGAGCTTTTTGAAGAACGGGATGCTCACCTTGTCCTGGATCCCGATGTCCAGGTATATGAGCGTCGCCGCGACGCCCGCCAGGGCCAGCTGGGAGAGGAACTTCTTCCGGGGGGAAAGCCCCTTCGAGTCCTTCCGGATGACCTTCTTGTAGTCGTCGACAAAACCGACCGTGCCGAACCCCACGGTCACGAAGACCGCGATCCAGATATAAGGGTTCCCGAGGTTCGCCCAGAGCAGGGTCGGGATCACCGTGGCAAGGACTATCAGCAGCCCCCCCATCGTGGGCGTACCCTCTTTCGCAAGGTGCCGCTCCGGCCCGTCCCGGCGGATGGTCTGACCGATCTGGTGGGCGCCAAGCTCCCGGATAAGCCAGGGGGCAAGGACAAAGCACAGCAGGAGCGCCGTGATCGCCGCGTAGATGGTCCGGAACGTGATGTAACGGAATACGTTGAAGAAGGAATAGTCCACGTGCAACGGGAAGAGGAGGTGATACAGCATGGACTATCAGGCCCATTCCCTTTCGATTTCGTTCGCGATTTCCTCGAGCCGCATCCCCCTGGATCCTTTCACCAGGATGACGTCCCCGTCCCGCAGCGTGTCCATGACCATCGTTTTCAGCCGATCCTTGTCCCCGGCGTGCGCAACCCTCCCCGGGTCCATCCCCCCCTCGAGCGCGCCCCGCGCTACCTGCGCCGCCTGCTCGCCGAACGTGAACAGGAAGTTCACACCGGCATCCGCGAGCATGTGGCCGATCCGGAAGTGGGAGGAGGCCGAAACCTCTCCGAGCTCAAGCATGTCGCCCAGGATGGCCACGCTCCGCCGGCCCCCGCGAAGGATACGCAGGTTCCGGATGGCGGCCTCCATCGACGCGGGGTTCGCGTTGTAGCTGTCGTCCAGAAGGAGCCCACCGCCTCGCAGCGGTACGGAATGGAACCTCCCCGGGGCGGAAGCGAAGGAGGAGAAGCCTTCCGCGAGCTCGGGCGGGCGCATCCCCAGGACGTAGGCCGCCGCCGTGGCCGCGAGCGCGTTCATCAGGTTATGCTCTCCCGTCACCGGCAGGGCGGAGGTGAATTCGCCGGAGGGGGTTCGCACCGCAATCCGCATCCCGCGGTCGTCCATCGAGAGTATCCGGCCCGAGAACTCGTTGAGGGCCACGCCGTAATAGGTCTTCCGCGCGCGGCATCGGCCCGCCTCCCGGACCACCCGCAGGTCGGTGGCGTTCACCACCGCATTGCCGGATTCCGGGAGGGCGCGGAACAGGTCCCCTTTCTCACGTGCCACCCCTTCCAGGGTCCCGAGTCCCTGCAGGTGGGCCGGGGCGATGTTCGTGATGATTCCGACATCGGGTGCGGCGATCTGGGCGAGGCGCGCGATCTCCCCCGGCTGGTTCGTTCCCATCTCCATCACCGCGACGTCGTGCTCGCCGGAAAGCGCCAGGAGCGCCAGCGGCATGCCGATCAGGTTGTTCCGGTTCCCGTGATTTTTGAGGACGTTCCTGCCGGAGGCGAGGAGCCCCGAAAGCATCTCCTTGGTGGACGTCTTTCCCGAGCTGCCCGTTATTCCCACGAGGGGGATCTGCCGCATCCGCTGCCGGTGGGCCTGCGCCAGGTCGCCGAGCGCCTCGACGGGGTTGCGGACGACAAAGACGGGGTTTGCGGCAGGCACGGACTCCCGGACCCTGAGGGCGCCTTCCTCCGACACAAGGGCCGCGAGCGCCCCTTTCCGGAAACCCTCGACGACGAAATCCGCGCCGTCGACCCTTTCCCCGGGAAGGGCTACGAAGAGATCCCCCGGCGACACCTCCCGGCTGTCGGTCGTGACCTTGCCGATCGGCGTGCGCGGGGCGATCGGACCGGTCGCCCGGATGGGATGGATCGCCCCGACGATCTCCTCCAGGGTCATCCTACCCGTCCGCGGCAAGTATTCCACGGACCGTTTCCCGGTCGTCGAACGGCAGATTCCGGTTCCCGATGATCTGTACATTTTCATGCCCTTTCCCGGCGATGGCCACCGTGTCTCCTGGCCTGGCAATGGAAAGCGCCCGTGCGATCGCCGCTTTTCTGTCCGGAATGACGAGGAAATACCCGTCGGACCACGTCACTTCTCCCTCGGCATCGAGTAACCCTTCCTCCCGAAGACCCGGAAGGATGTCCGATATGATCGCGTCGGGGTCCTCGTTCCGGGGGTTGTCGGATGTCACCACGACGACGTCCGACCGTAGCGCCGCCACCTGCCCCATCTCCGGGCGCTTGGCCCGGTCCCGGTTCCCGCCGCACCCGAAGACGGTGATCAGCCGGCCGGAGCCCAGCCCCACGAGGGAGGATAGAACCCGGTTCATGCCTTCGGGCGTGTGGGCGTAGTCAACGAGGATGTGCAACCCCTTCGAGTTCGGGATTCGCTCTATCCTGCCGGGAACGCCTTTCAGGCGCTCCACCCCGGCGCGGACCGCGTCGGGGGGTACGCCCAGGAGGGTTGCGGCGGCGACGGCCGCCATGACGTTAGAGACGTTGTAATCTCCCACCAGACTAGTGCGCAATTCCAACCGGTTCCCCGCGACATCGAGCACGATTCGCGTTCCCTCCCACTTCATGTCCACCTCATGGGGAAACACGGAGCGATCCCGCAGGAAGCCATAGGTCATCGCCCCCGGGAACTCCCGCGACAGCCTGTTGCCGCCGGGATCGTCCGCGTTGATCGCCATGCCGGTGCGCTTCCCGCCTGCAGGGAGGTACTCCCGGAAGAACTTCGCCTTCGCCGCGAAGTAGGACTCCATGTCGCCGTGGTAATCCAGGTGGTCGTGGGACAGGTTGGTGAACACGCCGACGTCGAACCGGACCCCCGCGATCCTCCCCTGCGCGGCGCTGTGCGACGAGACCTCCATCAGCAGGTGGGTGGCGCCCCGAAGCGCCGCCTCCGCCATCACTTCCTGGAGTTCGTGGGGAAACGGGGTCGTGAGACCCGAGCGGAGAACCTCCCCGCCGACCCGATAGTTGATGGTTCCGATGACCGCGGTCCTGTGACCCGCCGCGGCCAGGATCGACTCCAGGATGTAGGTGACGGTCGTCTTCCCGTTGGTCCCGGTCACCCCGACGACCGCGAGGCGGGCGGAAGGGTCGCCGTGGAGATTCGCCGCCACGGAGGGGAGCGCGGAAGCTGTGGAGGGGACCCGCACCGTCGGCAGCGGGGGGGAAGGGACCTCCCGCTCGACCAGCGCGGCCACGGCGCCGGACCTGCCCGCCTGCTCGAGGAACGCGTGCCCGTCGGCCCGCTCCCCGCGGACTGCAACGAACAGGTCGCCTTTACGGACTTTTCGGGAATCGATCGAAAGGCCGCCGATCTCCAGGGAGCCGTGCGGCGTCTCTTCCGCCGGAACATCTGCCAGGACCTTCGATAGCCTCATTACCTCTCTCAGGATCCTCCAAAAGTCACGCTGCACTCCGTGCCGGGAACGAGGAGCCGGCCGGCGGCGGGAACCTGGTGCCTCGCAACCCCGGACCCCACCAGGTCGAGCTTCACCGAATAGCGCCCCATCACGTCGACGACCCTGCCCATGCTGAACCCCCGCAGGTCCGGCATGACCATCGCGCCTTCCGGCGCCCCCGAGGAAACCCGGGTCAGCTGCACCTCCCCGGGTTTTTGCGCCTCCTTTTCCTTCCGCGCCACGGCCCGCGTCACCGGCTCGGTCGGAGGGATTCCAAGGTAATAGGCGGTCTTGACCGCGATCTGGTTGAACGCCGGGGCCGCGACCACCCCCCCGTACACCTGGCCCTTCGGCTCGTCGATCACCACCAGTATCATCAGTTCGGGATCCTGCAGAGGAAGGAACCCGACGAAGGACGAGACCCGCTTGTTCGGGGAATATTTCCCTGTCCCCACCTCGACCTTCTGCGCGGTTCCGGTCTTTCCGCCCACGGAGAACCCCTTGATCCGGGCCTGCGTCCCCGTGCCGTCCTCCTGGACGACCAGCCCCATCATCTCGCGCATCCGCTCCGAGGTCTTCGGGGATAGGATCCGCCGGAGTTCCTTCGGCTCCCCGCGGTAGACCACTTTCCCCTCCGGGTCGCGTATCTCGCGCACGATGTAAGGCTTCATGATCTTTCCGCCGTTCACCACCGCCGACATCGCCGTGGCCATCTGTATCGGGGTCACGGAGATCCCCTGGCCGAAGGAGACCGTGGCGCGTCGAATCCCGCCGAACCGGGCCCGCGGGGGGATAATCCCACCGACCTCTCCTATCAGCTCGATACCGGTCTTGGTCCCGAAACCGAATGACCGGATCATGTCGTGGAAGCGGTCGGGGTCCATCCGCTCGCTGATCTTGGAGGCCCCGATGTTGCTCGAGTACTTGAGCACCTCGGGCACGGTCAGCCACCCTTTGCCGTGCGTGTCGTGGAGCACCCGGCCGGCGTACCTGTAGGAGCCGTTCTCGCAGAAGATACTGTCCGAGGTCTTGACGTTCCCCATCTCCATGGCGGCGGCCAGCGTGAACACCTTGAACGTCGAGCCCGGCTCGAACATGTCGGTCAGCGCGCGGTTCTTCCGGGCTTCCGGAGCCCCCCCGGCGACGGCGTTCGGGTTGTACGTCGGCAGGGTCGCCATGGCCAGGACCTCGCCTGTCTTCGGCCGCATCACCAGCGCGATACCCCCGCGGGCGTTGTGGCCTTCGACCGCTTCCCGGAGTTCGCTCTCCGCCAAGTGCTGCACGTTACGGTCTATTGTGAGCGACACCGAGTCCCCCCGGGAGTTGACCGCCACTTCCGTCGTCGACGGGACGATGATGCGGCCGCGCGCGTCCCGCTCGCACATGAGGAAGGCCGGCTCGCCCTTCAGGTACTTGTCGAGGGATTTCTCGACCCCCTCGATCCCCGTGCTGTCCAGGTCGGTGAACCCCAGCAGCGAGGATGCGAGCTCCCGGTTGGGGTAGAACCTCTTCGGCTCCTCCACGATCCCGATCCCGTCGTCCCCGCCTCTCTTGTCGGTCCCGACCGCCTCCCGTATTTCCCGGACGGCCTCCTCCGCCGAGGAGGACGGCATCTGGCGCTTGACCCAGAGAAAGCTCTTCTTCGAGGAAAGCAGCTTGCGGATCTCCGACACCGGGCGGGAGACGCGGCGGGCCAGGAGCTCGGCGACGGAGTCCGTGGATTTCAGCTTGTCCGGCTGGATGAAAATGGATTTCGTCGCTACGCTGACCGCCAGCTCGTTCCCGACCCGGTCCAGGATCGCCCCCCGCATGGGCACGAGGGGGATCTTCACGGGGTACTGCCTGGCGCTCCGCTCCTGGATTCCCCGGACGCCCAGGATCTGGATGTGGAATGCCCGGAGCACGACGAGCATATAGACAGCCGCCAGCCCGCCGAGGATGATCCGGGCGCGGGGATTCATTTCACCTGGATCATCCTGTCCGTCTTCATGTCCACCATGCCCAGTTCGGTCCTGGCGATCGCCGCGATCCGTGCGGGGCTGCGAAGCGTCAGGATCTCGGTCTTCAGGAGGTCCTGCTGTTTCCGCAGGTTCCGCTGCTCTTCCAGGGACGTGGACACCGCGTATCCCGTCCGGTAGTACTTGCCTGAGAGCCACACGTTGAGCAGGGCCACGGAAAGAATGAACATGAACAGGAGCGCAAGACGCCTACGCCTTGGAACGGCCGGGAACACCGGCGCCTCCTTCCGGATCTCCGTGATCATGCACACGCCGTTTCCAACAACTATTCTCTGCATGGATCCTCCTTCCGTCCGCAGATGCGGGCCGCCCGAAGCTTCGCGCTTCTGGCCCGCGGGTTTGCATGCACCTCCTCCGCACCCGGAACCACCGGTTTGCGGGTCAGGACCTCGAGCACCGCGTTTTCCCCGGCCGAACCGCCGCGGAAGGCAACCTTCACCATCCGGTCCTCCAGCGAGTGGAAGCTGATCACCGCAATCCTTCCTCCAGGAGCGAGATGCCCGGCGAACCGGTCGAGGAAGGCCGAGAGCGAATCGAGCTCCCCGTTGACCGCGATCCTGAGCGCCTGGAACACCCGTGTCGCCGGATGGATGTCGCGCGGCCACGCCTTCCTGGGGATCGCCCTCTTCACGAGATCGGCCAGCCGGAGAGTCCGCTCGAGCGGCTCCCTCTCCCGCTGCGAAGCGATCGCCCTGGCGATGCGGCGGGAGAACCTTTCCTCCCCGAAGCGGTGGAAGATGTCGGCCAGCTCCTTTTCGGTCGCCCTGCGGAGGATGTCCCGGGCCGTTGGCGCGCGGGCCCCGGGGTCCCGCCTCATGTCCAGCGGGCCGTCCTCCCGGAACGAGAAGCCGCGGGAAGGGTCGTCCAGCTGGATCGAGGAGAGGCCGAGGTCGAGAAGCATCCCGTCGAACATCCTCCCGCCGGCCGCTCCCTTGACGGTTTCGAAGTCGGAGAAATCCGAGTGGGCCGTCCGGACGCATTCGAACCCTTCAAGTCGACCCGCGGCGACGGCCAGCATCGCGGGGTCCGCATCCGCGCATACGAGGATCCCGCCCGGGCCGATCCTCGCCGCGATCTCCTCCGCGTGTCCTCCCGCGCCGACCGTGCCGTCCAGGAACACCTCGCCGGGGGCCGGGGAAAGCAGTCTCAACGTCTCCTGTAAAAGAACGGGGATGTGTGCCGCGTGCAACTCGTCAGAACTCGATCGAGGCGATCCGCTGCGCCAGGACGGGATCCTCCTGCCTCTTCTTCTCGAAGCGGGTGATCACATCCGTCCACCTGTCGACCGACCAGATCTCGAATCGCTTGATCATCCCGATGATGACGATGTCCTTCTCCAGGCCCGCGTAGGCGCGCAGCGACGGCGGGATCAGGATCCTGCCCTGCTTGTCCGGGACGACCTCGACGGAGCCGCCGACGAAATACCGGAGGAAATCGTTGATGTCCTGATCGGTGCTCGGAAGCTTGGAGAGTTCCCGCTCGACCTTCTCCCATCCTTCCGCCGAATATCCGTAGACGCAATTGTCGAAGTTCGTGATGATGAGCGATTCCTGGCCGGTATCCTTGAGAAGGTCGCGATAAGGGGAAGGGATGTTCACCCTGCCCTTCGGATCTATGGTATATTCGTGTCGTCCGCGGAAGATCACGGCCGCACCAAGTTAACCCGCTGTAACCCACAGTAACCCACCATGTGGCAATTTTAACCTTTAGAAGGGGTGTGTCAAGCAATTAATAAAAAAACCTTGCGGAAAACGGGTTTAAAAAAACGTTTTATAAGGCAGGAGATCTTTAAGGGCTAAATACTGCGTTTCATAAATACGATAACGTATCGGGAAAACAGCACGGAAGGCGCACGCAATGGGAGGGTCCGGCGGAGTCGCCGCAGCCCCCAAAAGGGGGCTCGGCTGCGCCTGCCGGCGCCTGATACGCCTCGGAGGGGGGCGCAGTGAGGTACGCCCCAGTCGGGCATCCCGCCAGAAACGGCGAATCGGCCCTCTCCAAGCGCGGCCTCATCGACAACTGTCCCTTGAGGCCAGAAGCGCAGCCGTGCAGGTTCACCGCACGGCGAGCCACGAACGGAGTCACCCTCCGAGGCGGCGCAGCCGAAGGGGGTGTCCCGGAGGCGCAGCGACTTCCGGAGTCACAGTGCGGGGACGCTCCCCCGTGAGGAGAGCGTCCCCGCCGGTTCCTACCCCAGCTGCTTGAAGAAGTCGTTCCCCTTGTCGTCGACCAGGATGAACGCGGGGAAGTCCACCACCTCTATCTTGTAGATCGCCTCCATGCCGAGCTCGGGATACTCCAGCACCTCGACCTTCTTGATGTTCTCCTGTGCGAGCAGCGCCGCCGGGCCGCCTATGGAGCCCAGGTAGAAGCCGCCGTGCTTCTTGCAGGCGTCGGTGACCTGCTGGCTGCGGTTCCCCTTGGCGATCATGACGAGCGACCCCCCGTGCGACTGGAACAGGTCCACGTAGGAATCCATCCGGCCCGCGGTCGTCGGGCCGAAGGAGCCCGAGGGCATTCCCTTCGGGGTCTTCGCGGGGCCCGCGTAGTAGATGGGGTGGTCCTTCAGGTACTGCGGCATCCCCTTGCCTGCGTCCAGCCGCTCCTTGATCTTCGCGTGGGCTATGTCGCGCCCCACGATTATCGTTCCGGTAAGCGACAGCTGCGTGGTGACGGGGTGCTTCGTCAGCGTCGCAAGGATCTCCTTCATCGGCTTGTTGAGGTCGATCCTGACCACGCCGTGCTCGTGCTTCTTCCGGTACTTCTCGGGGATGAAGCGCCCCGGGTTCCTCTCCATTTCCTCGAGCCAGATGCCGTCCCTGTTTATCTTAGCCTTGATGTTGCGGTCCGCGGAGCAGGATACGCCCATCGCGAGCGGGCATGAGGCGCCGTGGCGCGGCAGCCGTACGACCCGGACGTCGTGGACGAAGTACTTGCCGCCGAACTGCGCGCCGTATCCGCACTTGTACGCGGCCGCAAGGATCTTCTTCTCCATCTCAAGGTCGCGGAACGCCTGGCCGCCCTTGTTTCCGGTTGTGGGAAGGCCGTCGAGGTACCCGGTGGACGCCAGTTTCACCGTCTTCAGGCACGCCTCGGCGGACGTCCCGCCCACCACGAACGCGAGGTGGTACGGGGGGCACGCCGCGGTGCCCAGCGTCTTCATCTTGTCGACGAGGAACTTCTCCAGGCTCGCGGGGTTCAGGAGCGCCTTGGTCTCCTGGTACAGGTAGGACTTGTTCGCGGAGCCGCCCCCTTTCGCGACGAAGAGGAACTTGTACTCCATGCCCTCCGTGGCGTACAGGTCGATCTGGGCGGGCAGGTTGCATCCGGAGTTCACCTCTTCGTACATGGTCAGGGGGACCGTCTGCGAGTAACGGAGATTTTCCTCGGTGTATGTCCTGAACACTCCCTTGGAGAGGAACTCCTCGTCCTTCGCGCCGGTCCAGACCTGCTGCCCTTTCTTCCCGACGATCGTCGCGGTCCCCGTGTCCTGGCAGAAGGGAAGGACGAACTTGGCGGACACCTCGGCGTTGCGCAGCATCGCGACCGCCACCCCGCGGTCGTTGGGACTGCTCTCCGGGTCGTTGAGGATCGCCGCGACCTTCTCCTGGTGGGACGGACGCAGCAGGAAGGAAACGTCGCGCATCGCCTGGTTGGCCAGGAAGGCGAGCCCTTCCGGGGCCACCTTGAGCATCTCGACCCCGTCGAACTTGACGACGGAGACGTGGTCCTTCGTCAACAGCCGGTACTTCGTTTCGTCCTTTCCCAGCGGGAAGGGGTCCTGGTAGGTAAACTCTGCCATCGGTCCGCTCCTTTTTTGTTTTTGGGGGACATTCCTGATCCTGGATTTATCGAGTTTCTCGTTGAGGAGCGTCCCCCGAGGTGAACTGCGGGATGTCGAATAAATGTCCGAGGAGGCCGTAAGCCGGGTTCTGTGCGCGGCGGCGAACCGCCGCGTGACGGCCATTTCTCTAGGACGCGCGTTACCGCGCGCCTCCAGCGACCTGTACCCGAGGGCCCCGGGCGGGCCGCCCTTCCGGTCCCGCCGGAAAACGGCGGGGCCGTCGCCCTCCTATTCGGTCTTGCTCCGGGTGGGGTTTGCCGTGCCAGGCCGGTCGCCCGGCCCGCGGTGAGCTCTTACCTCACCATTTCACCCTTACCCGCCTTCGCAGCGGCTTGCGCCGCCGCTTCGGCGGGCGGTATGTTTTCTGTGGCACTGTCCTCGGGGTCGCCCCCACCGGGGATTACCCGGCACCCTGCCCTGCGGAGCCCGGACTTTCCTCCCGCCCGCCTTCGCCATGGCTCTCGCCATGGCTACGGCGGACCGGCGGCCACCTGGCCTCCTCAGACTTTTTTGAAATGAGCGTCTATCGCGCGGTTCGCGAGGAGATCCGCCATTCCGTTCTCCTCGCGTCCCACGTGCAGTATACGCGCCGCCGGAAATCGCCGCAACCGCCGGGCCGCCTCGATAACCAGGGGTTTCAGGTGCTCCGACTTGACCTTGTAGACCCCGTTCAGCTGCCGGACCAGCAGCTCGGAGTCGGACCTGACCGTTACGGAAGAAGGGGAAAGCTTTTCCGCCTCGTCGAGCGCGAGGAGCAGCGCGCGGTACTCCGCCACGTTGTTGGTGGTTTCCCCTATGTACTCGCAGAACTCGAGCCGGTCGGCAACCCCGTCGGTCTCGATCACCACCCCGATACCGGCCGGTCCCGGGTTTCCCCGGCTGGCGCCGTCGGTCCTGAGGGTGAGCGCCCGGCCCTTCATTTCCCCGAGGGCTCCGCTTCCGGAGCCTCGTAATAAAGGATCCGGTTGCAGTTGGGGCAGGTGTGGATCCGGTCGTCCCGCTGCAGAAGGTTGAAGAGCTGGGGGGAGAGGTTCATGTGGCATCCCATGCAGGACTGGTTCCTCGCCGCGACGATCGCTATGCCGTCACGGCGGTCGAAGATCATCTCGAAGCGGCGTGCGAGGCCCTTGTCGATGCGCGACGCGATCTGGGCCTTCTTCGCCTCCAGGGCGCCGATCTCCCTGTCGAAGACCGACATCTTCGCGTCGATGTCGACCATCCGCGCGCGGTACTCGTCTCCCACCTCGTCGACCGCCGCCTTGTACTCGGCCAGGCGCTTCTCCGACTCCTCGTAGCGGCCCATGACCGAAAGCAGTTCCTCCTCGCGCTGGGCGTTGATCCGCTTGGTCGCCTCGATCTCCTTGAGCATCGCGTAATATTCCTTGTTCGTCTTGATCGACATGAGCTTGGCCTTCGCCCGCTCGACCTTGTCGCGCTCCTCCTCGATTTCCCGCTCCTTCTCGCGGCGGTCCTTCTTCAGCTGCTCGAATTCCTGCTGCGCGGACAGGAACTTCGTCTCCCTCTCCTCGAAAAGCCCCTTGAGGTCGGCGACCTCGAGCGGCACCTTTCTTTTCTCCGATTCCACGCTTCTCCCGCGGGTCATGATCTCCTGCAGGTCGATCAGGACCTTCACCTGTTCCATCAAGACGTATTCCCTCCCCTCCGTTCCCCGGGACGAAACGCCCTCAGGGGTTCCTCTTCCATGAAAACACGGATCGCGAGGCCCTTGCCGAACCTCCCCGCGAGCACTCTCCTGAATTCCGGCAGGATCCACTTCTCCGCCGAACCGTGCCCGACGTCGGCCACGGGCATCTCTCCCGCGGCGGCCTCGAGCGCCTGGTGATATTTCATGTCCCCGGTTACGAACAGGTCGGCCCCGGCCGACCGCGCCGCCCGCGCGAACTCCGATCCGCTCCCGGCGACGACCGCGATCCGCCGCACTTTCTTCGTCGTCGTCCCGGCGACCCGGATCCAGGAAGGGCGGACTCTCCTGAAAATCTCCCCCAGAACGTCATCGAGGGACGCGGGTGTCTTCCGGTCTCCCACGGCGCCGACTCCGCCTCCGAGCGCGCCGCCCGCCAACGGGTATACGTCGATGGACGGCTCCTCGTAAGGGTGCGCGGCGCGTACGGCGGCGAGCACCTTGGGCAGCAGGCTGCGGGCGACTACCGTCTCGAGCCGCACCTCGTCTACCCTCTCCTCCCTGCCGGCCCTCCCCTTAAAAGGACGGGCCCCGTCCGCGGGGAGAAAGGACCCCGACCCCGCCGTCCGGAACGAGCATCGGGAGTACGCGCCGACGCGCCCGCCGCCGGCCCCCGCTATCGCTTCCAGCGCGACGTCTGCGAACCCCGGCGGGACGAATACGGCCACCTTGCAGGCGTCCGAAGGCTCTCCCGGGAGAAGCGGACGGATCCCGAAGAGCCCGATCCTGTGCGCCACGGCCCAGGACACGCCCCTTGGCGCGACGTCGGCGTTGGTGTGGGCGGAGATCACCGCCACGCCCATGCCCGCCAGGGCGAAAGCGGCGGCCGAGGCCGTGTCGTCGGGGCGGATCGATTTCAGGGGGTTGTGGATAACCGGGTGGTGCGTGAGGAGAAGGTCGATTCGTGCACGCCGGCACAATGCAAGGACCGCGGGCGTGGCGTCCAGCGCGACGAGGACGGACCTTACGGGCGCCCCGGGATCCCCGAGCAGAATCCCCACGTTGTCCCATTCGGCCCTGTGGGCGAAAGGAAAATGCTCATCGAGCGAACGCCATACGTCCCTGACCGCGATTCGGGCCCGGGGGCTCACTCCACCCACTTTCCACAAACGAAAAAGGCACCGCCGCGCGGTGCGTCCATGAAGATAATTCCCGGCTCGATGGAAGCTTCCCGTCGCATCGAATCCGCAATATTTGGTGGGCCCACCTGGCCTCGAACCAGGGACCGACCGGTTATGAGCCGGTGGCTCTGACCAACTGAGCTATGGGCCCGAAAAAAACAGTTCCTGCCGTATTTCAGCATTTTTCCGTCAATACCCGCCATTGTCAACCGGCCCCCGCAACGCGCGGACCGTGCGTCCTATTCAAGGAATGTCCGGAGCCGCTTGCTCCGGCTGGGGTGGCGGAGTTTCCGCAGCGCCTTGGCCTCGATCTGCCGGATCCTCTCCCGCGTCACCTCGAAATCCTGTCCCACTTCCTCCAGCGTATGGTCCGACTTCTCGCCGATGCCGAACCGCATCCGGAGTACGCGCTCCTCCCTCGGCGTAAGCGAGCCCAGGACCTTCTTCACCTGGTCGGCAAGGTCAATGTTTATGACGGACTCCACCGGGGATGCCGTGTTCTTGTCCTCGATGAAATCGCCGAGGTGGCTGTCCTCCTCCTCCCCGATGGGCGTCTCCAGCGAGATCGGCTCCTTCGCGATCTTGAGCACCTTGCGGACCTTCTCCAGCGGAATGTCCATCCGTGCCGCGATCTCCTCGGGCGTCGGCTCGCGGCCGAGCTCCTGGACGAGGTAGCGGGACGTCCGGATCAGCTTGTTGATCGTCTCGATCATGTGCACGGGGATCCGTATGGTCCGGGCCTGGTCGGCGATCGCCCGGGTGATCGCCTGGCGGATCCACCAGGTGGCGTAGGTCGAGAACTTGTACCCCCGCCGGTACTCGAACTTGTCGACCGCCTTCATCAGGCCGATGTTACCCTCCTGGATGAGGTCGAGGAACTGCAGCCCCCGGTTGGTGTACTTCTTGGCGATCGACACCACGAGGCGCAGGTTCGCCTCGACCAGCTCGCGCTTGGCCTCCCGGACCTTGCGCTCCCCCTCCTCGATCGCCCGCAGGGTCTCCTTGAGCTCCGCAGCGCCGAGCCCGGCATCCCGCTCCACCTTCCGGATCCTGGCCCTCGCTTCGCGGATGATCCCCTCCATCCCGAGGAGCCGGTCCTTTCCGACGTGCAGCCGCATCGCCGCCTGCGCCAGCTTCGTCTTCTTGCCCTTGATGCCCCGGATCAGGGCGAGGAGGTCCCTCTCTCCCATCTTCGTCCTGCCGCAGCAGGCCCGGATCTGCCCCTCCGCCTCCTCGACGCCGTCGGCGAAATCCCGGATCTTTCCGCTGATGGCCTCTATCTGCCGCTCCTTGAGGTGGATCTCCTGGATGTGGTCCGCAACGCGGGCGCCCAGGTCGGCCTCCCGCTTCCGCAGGGCCTTCCTCTCCTTCTCGGGCAGCCGTTTCTTCTTCAGGCGCTCGCCGCACTCCTTTACCGCCTGGCGGGTCTTCCGGATCCGCGCGACTATGTTCAGCACCTTGTCCTTGGCCTGCTGCTCGTCCTCCTCGGTGGAGTCCTCGTCCAAATCCTTGATGACGTCGCGGATCTGCAGTTCACCCGTTTTAAGCTTCGCGCCGAGGTCGTTCAGTTCGTCCAGGGCGATGCGGCAGTTCTTCACGGCCGAGACTATGTCCCGTTCCCCGTCCTCGATCCGCTTGGCGAGGTTTACCTCCCCCTCCCGGTTCAGCAGGGGGATAGAGCCCATCTCCTTGAGGTAGAGCCGCACGGGGTCGTTCCCCTTGATCCCCCCGGCGAGGTCTACCTCCTCCTCCTCGACGGCGGCCTCTTCCTCGACGGCGGCCTCTTCCTCGACGGCGGCCTCCTCCTCGCCGATCAGGAGGTTCCGCCCCGGGACGGGAACCTTCTGGAAAACGTCCACGACCTCGATCGCGTTCTCCCCGAATATTTCCATGACATCGTCTATCTGGTCTCCCGTGAGAACGTCGGGAGGCAGGACGCTGTTCAGCTCATCGTAGGTGACGAACCCCTGCGCGCGTCCCTTCTCCACCAGCCCGTCGATGCCGTCCAGCTGTTTCCGCCTGGCCATTCCGCCTCACCTCATATCCGCGTTCTGCGTTCAAGCATGAGCCGCTCCTTCTCGATCCTCGCGGCCTTCTGCGCCGTGAATTTCTCCTGCGACGATTCCGCGTCGCCCGCGGCGACCGCGGCCTTGTGGGCTTCCCCGAGACGGGCGATCTCCCGGTCCAGCTTGCGGATCCGGAGACCCAGCACCACGTCCGGGTAGATACGCCGCGCGTCCACGGCGGACATCTCAGCCCTTAGGATCTCCTCGGAGAGCCGCTTCCTCGCCTCCGGAGAAATCTCCTCGTCCAGCACCGCGCTGAGGTCCGTATCGTCCCCTTCCCCGGCGCGCCGGGACAGGCGGACGATCACATCCCTGATCTCCTCCCCCTCGATGTGCTCCAGCACCCCGTCCCGGCGGACTTCGACGATCAGGGACGGGTCCCGGGACAGCAGCCGCAGTAGCATGTATTCCTCCGGCAGGCCGCCGGGCGTACTCCCGGGGATGTCGGGAGGTCGGTGGGACGCGGCCTCCTTTTTCCCCCGCAGCTGCTCCAGCACCGTCTCTTCCGGGAGGCCCGCCGTCCGGGCGATCTTCTGCACGTAAAGCCTCTGCTCCGCGGGTTCGGTGATCCAAGGGACGTACTTCCCCATGAGCCGAAGGTAAGAGAGCCTTCCGGAGATCTGCGAGAGATCGAATTTCCGTGCCGCGGCCCGCTCTATGTACTCCATCAGGGGAATCGCCCCCGCGATCTTGTCCTGCAGCTCGCCCGCCCGCGTTTCCTTCGCCCAGTCGTCGGGATCCATCCCCTTGGGGGGAAACAGGACGAAGGGGCTCACCCCCGCCGCGTACAACGGGCCTCCCGAACGCACGGACGACCTCTTGCCCGCCACGTCCCCGTCGTACAGTAAGATGACCGCATCCGACAGGCGCTTCAATGTCCGGGCGTGGCTTTCCGTGAGGGAGGTCCCGCAGGTGGCCACGACGCACCGGACGCCTCTCTGCCACAGCCCGATGAGGTCCATGTACCCTTCGACCACGACCACCCTCTTCTCGTTCCGGATGGCCGGAAGCGCCTGGAAAAGACCGTACAGCAGGGAACTTTTCCGGTAGAGCTCGGATTCCGGGGAATTCAGGTACTTCGGGTTGGCGTCGGCAATCGCCCGCGCGCCGAATCCGCACACCCGCCCCCGTGCGTCCGTGACCGGAAATATCACCCGCCCCCGGAAACGCTCCCGATACCCTCCTCCCTCTTCCGTGAAAAGAAGCCCCGCCTGCGCCGCCCGCCCGAGGTCGACGCCTTCACGCGCCAGTACGGCAAGCAGGTCCTTTCCTCCGCCCCCGTACCCGAGGAAAAACTCCTGGCCGGCTTCCGGGGTCACTCCCCTCCGCGCCAGGAACTCGCGGGCCGGCTTGCCCGACGGGGAAGACCGGAGAAGATCGCGGTAGGTCTCGGACGCCAGCCTCAGGATCCTGTAGAGGTCCTCGCCGGGACGAGGTTGATATCGACCGTTCTCGTACCTGACCGGAACGCCTACCCGTTCCCCGAGGTCTTCGACCGCATCGGCGAAGGAAAGGTTCCGCGCCTTCATCAAAAAGTGAAAGACCGAACCGCCCTCTCCGCAGCCGAAGCACTTGAACGCCTGCCTCGCCGGGTGGACGAAAAAGGACGGCGTCTTCTCCCTGTGGAACGGGCACAGGCCCCGGAAGCTCGAGCCGCTGCGCGAAAGGGAAACGGTCTCGGACACGATCGTAACGATATCCGCCTTCTCCCGAATTTCGCGGATGGAACTTTCGGTTATGCGACCTCCCACGTTACCCGCGGCCTCGGACCTACACGTTCAGGTTCGGACAAAAAAAGTCCCCGGCGAGCAGTTCGCCCGGGACGAGAAGGTTCTTGTCCCGCGTCAGCCGGAAAGCAGTCGTCGGACGACCTCGCTCACCATCTTTCCGTCGGCGCGGCCCGCAACCTTCGGCATCAGTTCCTTCATGACGCGGCCCATGTCGGACGGGGCACTGGCCCCGGCGGCGGCGATCGCTTCCCGCGCGAGGGAGGCTACCTCCTCCTCGGAAAGCCCCTTGGGCAGGTAGGCTTCCAGGATCGCGATCTCGCCCGTCTCCCGCTCCTCGAGGTCGGGCCGGTTCCCCTTCCGGAAATACTCGATCGACTCGCGGCGCCTCTTGACCATGGACGCGAGCGTCTTGAGGACCGCCTCGTCGGGAATGGGGCCTCTCGCCTCGATCTCCTTGTTCTTGATCTCGGCGAGCGCCATCCGCAAAGCAGAAAGGGCCAAGGAATTCTTCTCCTTGGCCGCTTTCTGCATGTCCTGCCGCAACCGGTCGGAAAGCCCCATCCGCTACCGGCTCATCTTCTTCATTTTTTTCAACGCGCGCTTCCTCGCCGCCAACGCCTTCTTCTTGCGCTTGACGCTCGGTTTCTCGTAATGTTCGCGTTTGCGGATCTCCGAAAGGATACCGGCTTTCTCGCACTGCTTTTTAAACCGTTTCAGGACGCTTTCAAAGGGCTCCTCTTCCTTCACCCGGACGCCCGGCATAAACTGATCACCCCTTCCCATGCCAACCTTATGCCGAAAATTATAGTATTATATAGCACTTTCCCCGAAAGTCAAGGAAACAGGTTCCCGTTCCCTTAGTCAGCCCAACTGGTGCGCCAAGGACTTTCCGCCGATAAGGTGGAGGTGCAGGTGCGGAACGACCTGCCCCCCGTCCTCCCCGTTGTTGATGACGACCCTGTAGCCGGTTTCGGCGACACCCTTCTCATTAGCTATCTTCGCGGAAAGACGGAGCATTTTGCCCAAAATGCCCACGTCGTTCTTCCCCGCGTCATTCAGGTTCTGCATATGCTCCTTGGGGACGACCAGGATGTGAACCGGAGCCACGGGGTGGAGGTCCGGAAAGGCGATCAGGTCGTGGTCCTCGTAGATCGGCTGCGAAGGAACCTCCTTCCTGACTATCTTGCAAAAGATGCATTCTTCCGCCATGGTCATTCCCTCCCGCGCCGCCAGGCGCTTCGATAAAAGCAGGTCCTCTCCCCCGTGTGGCACGCGGGGCCTTCCTGTCGCACCCGGTACAGCAGGGTGTCCACGTCGCAATCGTACCGCACTTCCTCCAGTTCCTGGAAGTGTCCGGACGTTTCCCCCTTGACCCACAGGGATTTCCGGGACCGGCTCCAATAGGTCGCCCGCCCCGTCTCGAACGCGTTCCTGATGGCGGATGCGTTGGCCCAGGCCACCATCAGCACCGTGTCGTCGGAGGCGTCCTGCGTCACTACCGGCACAAGGCCGCGTTCGTCGAATTTGACCGCCGCGATCAGTTCGTCCGCCGTCATGTTCCCTCTCGCGCCCCGGACCGGGGGAGCGCTTCCCTCTCGCCACCCGTCACGCGGCCGACCCCCCGGACGCCCGGCCGCACGGGAATGCCGTTCCGTCGAAGATATTCCTTCGCATCTCCCACCGTGTGTTCGCAGTAGTGGAAGATAGAGGCCGCCAGCACCGCGTCGGCCCCTCCGGCCGACACTCCCTCCAGAAGGTGTTCGAGGCTTCCAACCCCGCCGGAGGCGATGACCGGGATCCCCACCCGTTCAACGACGGTCCGGGTCAGCGGGATGTCGTAGCCGTCACGCGTCCCGTCCCGGTCCATGCTCGTCAACAGGATCTCCCCGGCTCCCAGTTCCTCCATCCTCGCGGCCCATGCGACGGCGTCGATCCCGGTGGGGCGACGCCCCCCGTGCGTGTAGACCTCCCAGTTCCCCGGCCGGCCGGGGACCGCGCGGGCGTCGATCGCGACCACCGTGCACTGGCTGCCGAACCGCTCCGCGGCCTGCCGGACGAACCCGGGATCCTCCACCGCGGCGGTGTTTATCGAAACCTTGTCGGACCCCGCGGAGAGAAGGTTCCGGATGTCCGACAGCGTCCGCACCCCGCCGCCGACCGTAAGCGGCATGAACACCTGCTCCGCCGTCCTTCGGACGACGTCGATCAGGATGTCCCGGCGCTCGTTGGAAGCGGTGATGTCGAGGAAGACCAGCTCGTCGGCCTCCTCCTGGTCATACCTGCGCGCTATCTCCACGGGGTCGCCCGCATCCTTGAGGTTGACGAAGTTGACCCCCTTCACGACGCGGCCGTCCTTCACGTCGAGGCACGGGATGATCCGCCTGGCCAGCATCGTGTCAGCCCTCACTCCCTTTCCAGCCGAAGGGCCTCATGGAGGGAAATGGAGCCGTCGTAAAGGGCCCGCCCGATTATTACTCCCGTCACGCCTTCGCCTTCCATCGACCGTAGCTTCTCCACGTCCGCCAGCGTGGTCACCCCCCCCGAGGCGATCACGGGTGTCGCCAGACCTTTCGCGAACCCGCTGATGGCGCGGTGGTTGGGGCCCGCCATCATGCCGTCGCGGGCGATGTCCGTGTAGATGAAGCAGGAGATCCCGATCTTTTCCATCCGGCGGGCGAGGTCGACGGCGTCGACGCCGGTCGCCTCCACCCAGCCCCGGATCGCCACCAGCCCGTCCCTTGCGTCGATCGCCGCGGCGACCTTCCCCGGGTAGGCCTTCGTGATCCTGAGGACCTCCTCCGGATTGCGGACGACGGATGTCCCCAGGATGACCCGGGATACCCCCGAGCCGAGGTAACGGGAGGCTATGTCGAAGTTCCGGACCCCGCCGCCGATCTGGACCGGCACGTCCACCGCTGCGACGATCCGGCGTATGATCTCGAAGTTGACCGGCTTACCGAGGAATGCGCCGTCGAGATCCACCACGTGCAACCGGGTGGCCCCGGCTGCCGCGAACCGCTTCGCCGCCTCCAGGGGGGAGTCGTCGAACACGGTGGACTCCTCGGCGCGGCCCTGGCGCAGCCGGACCGCCTTGCCTCCCTGGATGTCGACAGCCGGGATCACCTGGAACGACATTTCCTCCCCCTCACGCCTCGCGGCACAGCCGCCCGAAATTGGCAAGGAGAGCGAGTCCCGCCACCTGGCTCTTCTCCGGGTGGAACTGCACCGCCAGGAGGTTTCCCTTCTCCACCCCCGACGTGAACTCGAGCCCGTAGGACGACCGGCATGCCGAAATTCCCGGTTCGCCCGGTTCCACGTAGTAGGAATGGACGAAGTAGAAGTAGGTGCCGGAGGGAATCCCCCGCAGCGCGGGGTGGTCCGTCGTGAATTCGACGCGGTTCCATCCCATGTGGGGCACCTTCAGCGAGGGACCGCCGCCGGGGCCTTCGGGCGACTTCATCCCCGACGGGAAGCGGACGACTTTCCCGGGGAAAAACCCGATCCCCTCGTGCTTTCCGAACTCCTCGCTCTCGGAGAACAGAACCTGCAGGCCAAGGCAGATGCCCAGGAACGGCCTGCCTTCGGCGAGAACGTCGTCCAGGAAGGGAAGTAGCCCCTGTCGCCGGAGGTTCCCCATGCAGTCGCGGAACGCGCCAACCCCGGGCAGCACGATCCCCCTGCACCGCGACAACTCTGCGCCGCTCCCGCTCACCAGCGTGGAAAACCCGAGCGACTCGAGCGCCTTGCCGACGCTCCGGAGGTTCCCCATGCCGTAGTCGACGATTCCGATCGCGTCCTTCCCGCTCATCCCAGGACGCCCTTCGTCGACGGGACTCCCTTGACCCGCGGATTCAGGGAAACGGCCGCCGAAACCGCCCGCGCCAGGGCCTTGAAGACCGACTCGATCGTGTGGTGCGCGTTCGTCCCGTAGGGGACGTTGACGTGGACGCAGATGCCGGAAGACTGGGAGAACGCGCGGAGGAACTCCTCCACGAGTTCCACGTCGAAAACGCCGACCTTCTCGCTCTTGAGGGCGCAGTGGAAGACGAGGTGTGGGCGCGCGGAGACGTCCACGCTTACGTTGGCCAGCGACTCGATCATCGGGACGCTCGCGAACGCGTAGCGCGTGATCCCCTCCATGTTGCCGAGGCTCTTGCGGAACGCCTCGCCGAGGCAGATTCCGACGTCCTCAACCAGGTGGTGGAAATCGACCCCGGTGTCTCCCTTCGCCTTGATCTCCAGGTCGAACCCGCCGTGGCGGGAAAAAAGGGCGAGCATGTGGTCGAAGAAAGGCACGGTCGTGGAGACCTTCCCATCCCCTGTCCCTTCGAGCCGGAGCGACAGGGCGATTTCGGTCTCCTTCGTCTTGCGGACGATCCTTGCTTCCCTTGGCATCCGCTTCACGCCTCCCCTTTGATCCGTTCCAGTACGGCCTGCGCGTGGGCGGTCAGGCCTTCCTTCCCGGCCAGTCTCACTACGTGCGGCGCATCTGCCGTAAGCGCGCGAATCTGATATGATACCACATTCATCCTTTTCAGGAAGTCGGCCACCCCGAGAGGGGAGGAGAACCTCGCCGCTCCCCCCGTCGGGAGCGTGTGGTTGATCCCCGCCAGGTAATCGCCGACCGCCACCGGGCTGCAGGCCCCCAGGAAGACGGTGCCGGCGTTCCGTATCCGCTCCAGGACGCTCCATGGGTTCTCCACCATGAGGCTCAGGTGCTCCGGGGCGATGTCGTTGACCACCCCTATACCCTCCTTGACGTCGCCCACGAGGAAACCGCGGGCCCGCGCGAGCGACGCGGCGACGATCTCCCTGCGGGGAAGCTTGCTCGCCTGGCGAACGAGCTCCATTTTCACCTCGCGGGAAAGACGCCCGGAATCGGTCACCAATGCGACGAAAGCGTCCTCGTCGTGTTCCGCCTGCGACAGGAGGTCCGCCGCCACGTAGGACGCCTTCGCCGAATCGTCGGCGAGCACCACGAGCTCGCTCGGCCCAGCCAGCATGTCGATCCCCACGACGCCGAAGACCTGCCGTTTCGCCTCGGTCACATAGGCGTTCCCGGGCCCCGCGATGACGTCCACCCTGGGAACCGATTCCGTTCCGAAGGCAAGCGCCGCGATCGCCTGGGCGCCGCCGATCCGGTAGATCTCGGAAACCCCCGCGATCCGCGCCGCCGCCAGGACCACGTCGGGGATCTTCCCTCCCGGTGCGGCGCAGGCCGCGACGATCTCGCCGACGCCGGCCACGCGTGCCGGGATCGAGTTCATCAGCAGCGTCGAGGGGTAGGCGGCTTTCCCGCCCGGGACGTACACCCCGGCGCGGGCAACCGGCATCACGCGCTGCCCCAGGACGGCGCCCGGCATCTCCACGGTGTAGCCGGCCTGCGACTGGCTGGCGTGAAACGTTTCGATTCTCGAGGCGGCAAGGGACAGGGAGGCCTTCAGGTCGGCGGACACCCTCCGCCACGCGGCGTCCATCTCCCGGCGGGGAACGGCGAACCCTTTCCGGCCCGGGTCGAACCCGTCGAAGCGCAGCGTGTACTCCGCAAGCGCCGCGTCGCCCTCCGCACGCACCCGGGACAGGATCCCCGCAACCGCGGCGGCGACCTTCGACGATTCCGTTGTTCCACGCATCCCGGCTTCGGCCAGCATTTTCCGGAACGCCGCGGTACCGGATTTCACCCAGCGCACGGTTTTTCTCCTCCTACTCTTTGACCCGGGAGATGCAGGCGCCCAGGGAAGAGAGCTTGTTTTCCAGCGACTCGTAGCCGCGGTCGAGATGGTATATGCGCAGCACCTCGGTGGTGCCCGGGGCGGCAAGCCCCGCGAGCACCAGGGAAGCCGACGCCCGGAGGTCGGTCGCCATAAGCGGCGCCCCGGAGAGCGCGGACACGCCCTTGACCGCCGCGGTGTTCCCGGAGACGTCGATCCGCGCCCCCATCCGCCGCAGTTCGGCCACGTGCATGAACCGGTTTTCGAAAATCGTCTCCCGCACGATGCTGAACCCGTCCCCCAGGCACATGTAGGCCATGAACTGCGCCTGGACGTCGGTGGGGAACCCGGGGTACGGTGAAGTCTCCACGTTCACGGAGCGGATCGGCCCCTCCCTCCGCACCCGCACGCCGCCGGGTACCGTGCTGATCTCCGCGCCGCTCTCGGCGAGCTTCTGGAGCACGGCGTCCATCGCGGAGGGGACAGCCCCCGAAACCGTCACGTCTCCCCCCGTGATGGCCCCGGCCAGGAGGAGCGTCGACGCCTCGATCCGGTCGGGGATCACTTCGTGGCGGACGCCGCGCAGCGCCGGGACCCCCCGCACCACGATCTCGTCGGAACCCTCACCCTCGATGTCGGCGCCCATCGACCTGAGAGCGCCCGCGAGGCAGCAGACCTCGGGCTCCTGGGCGGCGTTTTTCAGGACGGTCGTCCCCTTGGCAAGGGTGGCCGCCATCATGAGGTTCTCCGTGCCCGTGACGGTCTTCATGTCGAAATAGACGACGGCGCCGGAAAGGCGGGACGCCTCGATCTCCACGTACCCTTCGGACAGGGACGCCTTCGCGCCCAGCAGCGAAAGCCCTTTGAGGTGCTGGTCGATGGGGCGGGCCCCGATCGCGCACCCGCCCGGAAGCGAGATCCTCGCCCTGCCGTGGCGGGCGACCAGCGGACCCAGCACCAGCACCGACGCGCGCATCGTCTTGACCAGGTCGTACGGGGCTTCCGGGTTCCGTATCCCGGACGGGTCGATCCTGACGGCCTCGCGGCCGTCACCGCCGTCGCCGACCGTCTCCACGGACGCACCCATGTGCGCGAGGAGCTTCCCCAGCGTCGAAATGTCGCGCAGGCGCGGCGTCCCGGCGATCTCTATCGGGCCATCCGCCAGGATGGAAGCCGCCATGAGCGGGAGGACCGCGTTCTTGGCCCCCGAAACCCGGACGGTCCCGTCGAGCCTCCTGCCTCCCTGTATGACGAAGATGTCCAAACCTGTCTCCTCAGGCCTTTATCCAGCGTGCGACGCGGTCCCGGCCCGCGAGATCCTTGAAAAGACCCGCGAAGCGAAGGGAACCGGAGCGCAGCCGCCCCACGGCCTCCCCCTGGGTTTCCCCGATCTCGCACCAGAGTTCGCCGCCGGGAGCCAGGCGCTCCCCCGCGCCGGCGACAAGATCCTTCAGGACGGCCAGACCGTCCGCCCCGCCAAGCAGCGCACCGGACGGCTCGTGGTCTCTCACTTCCGGGGGTAGGGAACGCCATTCCCCTTCGGAAACGTACGGGGGATTCGAAACCACTACATCAAAACGGTCCCCGCATTTCAAGGCGGAAGTTCCGTCCGCGCGCAGAAACCGTATGCGGCCGCCGACCCCGTGCCGCCGGGCGTTTTCCCGGGCGACCCGGAGCGCTCCTTGGGAAACGTCGGTCGCGATCCCTTTCGCCGCGGGAAGCTCGGCGGCGAGCGTGACGGCGATCGCCCCGCTGCCGGTTCCCACGTCCAGGAAACGTCCGCCGGGCGGTTTCCCGCGCCTCCACGAGTCGAGGACCTTTTCCACCAGCCCTTCGGTTTCGGGCCTCGGGATCAGGGTGTCCCGGGTGAGTAGAAACTCCCGCCCGAAAAAATCCCAGGCGCCGAGAATGTACTGGATGGGCTCGCCCGAGGCGCGCCGCGCGATCCACGA
The DNA here is from genome assembly GCA_021824125.1 of Deltaproteobacteria bacterium. Lineage (GTDB taxonomy): Bacteria > Desulfobacterota > Deferrimicrobia > Deferrimicrobiales > Deferrimicrobiaceae > JAKALO01. Next base: position 135,504 of record JAKALO010000001.1, read on the forward strand.
GCGCAACGGTCCCGCCAGGTCGCCCACCTCCCGGTCCCTCTCCGGGAACAGGCGCGAGCGCGGTACCCGCGCGAGCGCGGCCACCAGGATCTCGGCATCCGCGGACCCCGCGACACCTGCGGCCGCCATCTCCCGCCGGCACAGGTCAAGCAGTTCGGAAATCTTCATGGCGACTCCATGTCATAATTACGGCAACCTATCCAATCGTCAATACCGGAAGTCGCTGCGCCTCCGGGACTCCCCTTCGGCTGCGCCGCCTCGGAGGGGGGACTCCGTTCGTGGCTCGCCGGGCGGTCGTTCCCAAATCGCCCGTCTGCGCACCGGCCTCCAGGGCTCCGTTCCCGAAGAGGCCGTGCACCGAGAGGGTCGATGCGCCGCCTCCGGCGAGGCGCCCGACCGAGACGTACCCATGCGGTACGGTGAGGGAGGGCAACGATGCCGGGGCGGATGCAGCGGGCCTCGAATGCCGGGATCTGAGGGAATGGAGCCCTGGAGGCCGGTCAGCCGGCGCTTTTGAGCGCCTCGACCTGTGCGTTCGCGGTCAACGCGTCGATGAATGGGTCGAAGCCGCCGTTCAGCACCTGTGTCAACTGGTGGACGGTGAACCCGATGCGGTGGTCGGTCACCCGGCTCTGCGGGAAGTTGTAGGTCCGGATGCGCTCGCTCCTGTCCCCGGTCCCGACCTGGGAGCGGCGCATGTCGGCCCGGCCGGCCTGCTGCTTTGCCAACTCGGCGTCGTAGAGCCGCGACCGGAGGATCTTGAGCGCCTTCGACTTGTTCTTGAGCTGCGACTTCTCGTCCTGGCACTGGACGACGAGGCCCGTGGGAACGTGCGTGATGCGGACCGCCGAATCCGTTGTGTTGACGCTCTGCCCGCCGGGGCCCGAGGAGCGGAACACGTCTATGCGAAGTTCGTCGGGGTTGATTTGAACGTCGACCTCCTCTGCCTCGGGCATCACGGCGACGGTGACGGTGGAAGTGTGGATCCGCCCGCCGGCCTCGGTGGCGGGGACCCGCTGGACCCGGTGTACCCCGCTTTCGTACTTCATCCGGCTGTAGGCGCCCTTCCCCTCGACCATTGCGATCACTTCCTTGGTCCCCCCCAGCCCGGTCTCGCTGTGGGACAAAACCTCGACCGTCCAGCCCTTGAGCCCGGCGTACATGGAGTAGGCGCGGAACAGCTCGGCCGCGAAGAGCGCCGCCTCGCCACCCCCGGCCCCCGCCCGGATCTCGATCAGGATGTTCTTCTCGTCGTTGGGGTCCTTGGGTAGGAGAAGGAGCCGGACCTCGGCGGTCAGCCGCTCCAGCTCAAAGGAGAGGCGGGACAGCTCCTCCCGGGCCATCGTCCGCATCTCGCCGTCCTTTTCGGACTCCAGGAGTTCCTGGTTCTCCGCGAGTTCTCGGGTCATTTTCCGGTACCGTTCGAAGGCATCGCGAAGCACGCGCAGCTCCGCCAGTTCCCTTCCGACTCTCTGCATCTCCCGGTTGTCCCCGACGACAGACGGGTCGCTCATCCGGCGTTCCAGGTCGTCAAAGCGGGCTGACACCGTTTTCAACTTATCCCACAAGGCACGCCTCCGTGTCCTTCGCGGGGACCACCCGCCTGAACGACGCGATAGCCACCTCTATCTGGGGTAGGTCCGGCTCGCGGGTGGTCAGGCGCTGCAGCAGGAGCCCTGGCGCGATGAGAACCCGGAAAAGCCGGGAATCCGTCTTCCTTGCCGACAGCCGAAGCGCCTCGTAGGAGATCCCGGCGATCGCCGGAAGCAGGACGAGGCGCATAAGCGCCTTGACCCACAGTGAGCTCTCGTGCGGGATGAAGGAAAACACGACGATGCTGATCGCCATCACGAAGAGGAGGAAGCTCGTCCCGCAGCGAGGGTGGAGGCTCGAATACCCCGCGACCGTCTCCGGCGAGAGGTCCGCCTTCCGCTCGTATGCGTTAACCACCTTGTGCTCGGCGCCGTGGTACTGGAAGATGCGCCGGATATCCTTCATCATCGAGATCCCCATGATATAGCCGACGAACACGATCACCCTGATGACGCCGTCGACCAGGTTGAACGCTACAGCCCCCGACAACGCCGGCAGGATGATCCCGATCCCGTTCGCGAGCAGAAGCGGGAGCCAGAAGAAAAGTCCGATTCCCAGGAGAAGCGCCAGCGCGAGCGCGCCGGCCATCGCGAGTCCGCTCCCCCCCTTGCCGCTTTCCGCCGTAGCCTCCGCCACGGCTCCGCGGTCCGCCGCTTCCGCGTCCTCCATCGCCTCGTCCGCCGAGTACTGGAGGGCGCGGTAGCCGATGACGAGCATGGCCGCCATGGTCACGACCCCGCGTAACAGGGGCAGCTTCGCCATCCTCTTCCTCGCGGGGCCCGTCGCGATCCGGAAATCCTTCACGCGGATCTCGCCGCTCGCTCTTCGCACGGCGACGGCGTACATTTCCGGCCCCTTCATCATGACGCCCTCGATGACCGCCTGCCCCCCCAGGACAAGCTCCACGGGCTCCGTCCGGTTCACGTCGTCCCGCCCTTGAGCGCCGCGATCTCCCGCCGTACCCCTCCCGGGTCGCCGCAGGTCATCTTCCCCTCGGGGCAACGTCCGCGCACGCACCCCGGTCCCGAGGTCTCGAAAAGGAGCGGCGCCTTTTCGTTCGCAAGGACCAGCATTCTTTGAGCCATCTCCCGGATCTCCCACTGAGCGCGCCTGCAGATGCGAAGGGCGAAAAAGTGGTGCAGCTCCCGGGCGTTCATCGTGATCAGGATCTTGGTCTCCGTAGCGTTGGGCAGCACGAACCGCGCATCCTCCGCGGGGATCCCCGCGGCGAGCAGCTCCTTGTAGAGCGCCGCGCCGTTCTTCATGTGTTTCCCGAATTTCCCCAGCAACGGGTTCCTCCCGATCGTCCCCGGGGTCACGTAGCCGAACGTGGCCGCCACGTACCTCTGGCTCTGCTGGGAGTAGGAGGCGATCCGGTGCCGCACCAGCTGGTGGGAGGTCGCGCGGGAGATCCCCTCCACGCCGTACGTGAACACCACGTGCTCCAGAACCGAGGCGTGCCCCATAGAGAGCACTCGCCGGACGAGCTTGCGGATGTCTTTCCGGGAAACGTCTTCCTGGAGGTCCGCGATCCTGGCCGGGGAGTAGCAGAGGCGGGCCGCCAGGGCGACCAGCCTCTCCGGCTCGGGGGTGTTCTGCAGAAGTACTACGTTCACGGAATGGGAAACCGTGGGCTCCCTTACTGCTTCTCGTACTTCCGGTTGAACTTCTCGATGCGCCCGGCGGTGTCGATGAGCTTCTGCTTGCCCGTGAAGAACGGGTGGCAGTTAGAGCAGATGGCCACCTTGATCTCGGGCATGCTCGACATCGTCTCGAACGCGTTCCCGCACGCGCACTTCACGGCGGACTTGACGTATTTCGGGTGTATTTTCTCCTTCATGTTCCCTTCTCCCCTCTCAACGCGTCACGTGTTCATCGATTCCAGGAAATCCTTGTTCGTCTTCGTCTTCGAGATCTTGTCGAGCAGGAACTCCATGCTCTCCGCGGGGGACAGCGGGGAAAGGAACTTCCGCAGGATCCACACTCGCTGGAGCACCGCCTTGTCGAGCAGTAGTTCCTCCTTCCGGGTCCCGGACTTGTTGATGTCGATCGCCGGGAAGATACGCTTCTCGGAGATCTTCCTGTCGAGGACCAGTTCCATGTTGCCGGTCCCCTTGAACTCCTCGAAGATCACCTCGTCCATCCGGCTCCCGGTCTCGATGAGCGCGGTCGCGATGATGGTGAGCGACCCCCCCTCCTCGATGTTGCGGGCGGCCCCGAAGAAGCGCTTGGGCTTCTGGAGCGCGTTCGCGTCGACCCCGCCGGAGAGGACCTTCCCGGAGGGAGGAACGACGGCGTTATAGGCGCGTGCCAGGCGCGTGATGCTGTCCAGCAGGATCACCACGTCCTTCTTGTGCTCCACGAGGCGCTTCGCCTTTTCGAGCACCATCTCGGCCACCTGCACGTGCCGCTGCGCGGGCTCGTCGAAAGTGGAGGATATGACCTCGCCCTTGACGCTGCGCTGCATGTCGGTCACCTCCTCGGGCCGCTCGTCTATCAGCAGCACGATGAGGACGACCTCCGGGTGGTTTTTCGCCAGGGCGTTTGCGATGTTCTGCAGGATTATGGTCTTTCCGGCCCGGGGCGGCGACGTGATCAGCGCCCGCTGCCCCTTGCCGATCGGGTCGACCAGGTCGATGATCCGGGTGGCGTAGTTGTCGGACACGTACTCCATCGTGAATTTTTCCTGAGGGTACAGCGGGGTCAGGTTGTCGAAGAGGATCTTGTCCTTGCTGATCTCGGGGTCCTCGGTGTTGATCTTCTCAACCTTGAGGAGCGCGAAGTAGCGCTCTTCTCCCTTGGGCGCCCTGATCTGCCCCGTGATGGTGTCGCCGGTGCGGAGCAGGAACCTCCGGATCTGCGAAGGTGACACGTAAATGTCGTCCGGACCGGGGAGGTAGTTCGAGTCGGGGGACCGCAGGAAGCCGTATCCGTCGGGAAGAACTTCCAGCGTTCCCTCACCGGAGACGATGACCTCCTGGTCGGTCTGCGCCTGGAGGATGGCGAAGATCAGTTCCTGTTTCTTGAGCCCCGCCGCCCCGTCGACGTTGAGGCTCTTCGCGATCTCGGTCAGTTCGCCGATCCGCATTCCTTTCAAATCTTTCAGGTTCATGCACGTTCTCCCGGAAAATAGGTCTTGGGGCCCTATGGGACAACCCGAGGCGATTATCGGTTAGAAAGACTCCGGCAGGTATTCCCGCTGAAGATACGGTTACATTTTCCGCCGGGCGGTTCCAACATGTCAAGGAAAATAAGGCGGATGCGGGGTAAGCCTAGTCCTTGTAAACCGAGACGGCGTTCCCCCCCTTCCGCATCGATTCGTGAACCATCGATTCCACGACCGGGATGATGACCCTCTCCGTGTCCCCGTCCTTCGGGTACGTGGCCACCCCGATCGCCAGCGTCAACCGGATCTTCCCCTGCGCCACGGGGGCGGCGCTCATCGAATCCGCGATCTTCCGCGCCGTCGCCCCGGCGTTGACCTTCGTCGTCCCGGGCATCACGACGTAGATGTTCCCCCCGGAACGGGATACGTAATCCACGTCGCGCAGGGAAGCCCGGATTCTCGCGGCCACTTCCGCGAGCGCCTTGTCCGCGGAAGTGTGCCCGTAAACCTCGTTCATCTCCCTGAGGTTACGGATCTTCAGGAACATCAGGCTCAGGGGGGTCCGAAACTTCTTCCCGCGGGTCAACTCGCGGTGGAGCACCTCGTGGAAGTACTTGAAGGTGAACAGGCCCGTCACCATGTCCACGTCGGGCACCCTTGAGATCTTCCCCCGAAGGGTCCGCATCGCGAGGAACAGCGCCGATATCTGCGCGTATGCCCGGAAATCCTGCCGAATCTCCGGGGTAAAAAAGTCCTGCTTCGGGGAGTCGGCGACAAGGACACCGAGCGTCTCCCCCTGCAGCCGGCAGGGGGACGCGTAGAGCGATTTGCAGTCGTGCTCCAGGCGGAAACCGGGGGTATTCGCCCGCGCCTCGCCGCCGGAGACCACGATCTCCCCCTTCAAGGCGGCGGCGACCAGGGGCAGGTCCTTCCGGGTGTACATCTCCTTGATGAAATCGCCCGAAAGGCCTCGCTGCGCGAACACGGAGACCCCTTTCCCCTCCGGTTCCATGGCGACCACCGAGGCCGACAGGAGGGGATAGTTCTCCGTAAGGAGACTCATCAGGTGGTTCGCCTGCTGCTCCTCGGAGTATTTCTTCTCCTGCCGCCCGAGGATCTCGTTCTCAATCTGGATGCGGGTTTTTTGCGGGCTCATCGGGTGTCCTGTCCTGGGGAGTTGTGAACTCACGGGAAAAGTCCCACTTATAGATAAAACTAAGCTGCCTGCCGGTCAAGGACTTTTCGCGCCGGAAGGAGTGGAACCGGGGGGAACACACCGTGCAGGGCCCCACCGCCTCCACGCGCCCCGGGGAGATCCCCGCGGCAAAAAGCGCCTCGAGGGCAATCTGCCGCAGGTCCGCGTGCCATTTCCCTTCCTCTCCCTTTCTTGCCAGGTGGCGGTCTCCCCCGGGACAGCCCCGGAGCAGCGAAGCCACCTCCTCCCCGATTTCATAGCAGCAGCCTCCGGCCGAAGGCCCCGCGGCCGCGACCAGCCCTCCGACCGCGGAACTCCCGAACCGCTCCGCGATGGCACGGACAGTCTCCCCGACGACTCCGGCGACCATCCCCCGCCAGCCGGCGTGGACCGCCGCGCACACCGGCAGATCCGGGTGGGCCAGCAGTATGGGGACGCAATCCGCGGTCCGCACGCCCACACCCGTCCCCGGCACCGCCGTCCAGAGGGCGTCCCCCTCGCGCCAGCGGCGCCCCGGGACGTCGCAATCGGTTTCCGCCATCTCCCGCACCGTCCCCGAGTGCACCTGGCGGAGGGTCCCCAGCCGGGAGGGCGGCACGGAAAAAACCTGCCGCAGCCGGTCCCGCGATCCCCGGCCGCGCACCGGGTCCACGCCGGTGAACGCGTGGTACACCCCCGGGACCGCCCGCAGCAGGGGCGATTGCACGAAGTACGGAAGGATCACCGGGCTTCCCCGCACGCCTCGAGGACGGCGGCGCGGAACGCGGCGAACCCGGGCGGGTCCGCGATTGTGAACTCCATCCGCTCCCCCGTGGCGGGATGCACGAACCCGAGCTGGAACGCGTGGAGGAAAAACCGGTCGACGACGACGGTCTTCCCTCCAGTTCCCTTCCCGAGGGGAACCTTCCTCGACCGGCCGTAGACGTCGTCCCCCACGATCGGGCACAAGAGCGAGGCGCAGTGGACGCGAACCTGGTGGGTCCGGCCGGTTTCAAGCCGGACCTCGAGGAGGGAGAAGGGACCGAACGACTCGACCACCCGGTAATGGGTGACCGCCTTTCTCCCCCCCCGCTCGAGAACCGCCATCTTCTTCCGGTGAACCGGGTGCCGTCCCATCCGCGTGGCGACCGTTCCGGCGGCGAGCGGCGGCTTCCCCCACACGACGCCGTGGTACCGCCGCAGCACCGAGGTGTGGGAGGAGAACTGCGCCGACAGGGCCGCGTGGGCCTCGTCTGTCTTGGCCGCCACCAGTATTCCGGAGGTGTCCTTGTCGAGCCGGTGCACGATGCCCGGCCGCGCGACCCCGCCGATGCCGGAAAGCCGGTCGGCGTGCGACAGCAGCACGTTTACGAGTGTTCCGCCCGGGTGGCCGTGAGCGGGGTGCACCACCATACCTGCGGGCTTCTCCACCACGATCAGGTGCGCGTCCTGGAAAAGGATGCGCAGGGGGCGGTCTTCGGGGGCGAGATCGAGGGGGCGCGGGGGAGGAACGGACACCGTCACCGCCTCGCCCCCCTTCAGCCTGTCGGAGGCCCGGACGTCCCTCCCGCCCAGGCGCACCTTCCCCTCCCCGATCAACTGCTGGATCCGCGATCGGGAAAAACCCGGCAGGGCGTCGGACAGATACCGGTCCAGCCGCTCGCCCGCCTTTCCCGGGGGGACGGTGAGACGATGCGTCCTGGTCACGCTTCCGTCGGCTACCAGGCCTTCGAGGGAACGCGGCCCATCGGTTTTATCAGGACGTCCACCAGGGCCTCGTTGAAATGGTTCGTGCTGCGTTCGACCTCGGGATCGACCCTGCTCTGGTAGTAGTTCCTGCCCTCGTCGATCTCATCCTTCAGAAGATCGAACAGGATGTCCCGGGCGATGCCCTCCTCCACCTTCTTGGCGTTGTAGAGGGCAATGTCCGAAACGACCGCCCGGGCGATTCTTCGGGCCACATCAGAATCCTTTACAACCCCCATATTCTCCCTCCCTGGGCCGTATTGCCCGCTGGATTTCCGTCATCTCGTGCGAAACGCCACGTACACCTGCGCGCCCTCCCGCAGGACAAGGACGGAGACCATCCGGCCTGCCGGCTGGGCCGCTACCGCCTTCCTGTAAGCATCCACGCCCGGCAACGACTCCCGGTTGACGCGCAGAAGGATGTCTCCCTCGCGGATCCCGCCCTCCCACGCGGGGCCCGAAACGTCGACATACCCTGCCACGACGCCCGCCTCGATTCCCAGATTCCTCAAAGCCCTGGGGGGAATCCCCTCGACGGCAAGCCCCCAGGCGTCCACGGGCGCTTTCTGCGGCGTATGGCGGGTTTCCTGCCTGTCCATCTCGGCGACGACCACGTTCACCCTCGCGCGCTTCCCGGCGCGCAGGATATCCATGGGAACGGTGCTGCCTGGCGTCGCGGACGAGCCCTGCTTCTGGAACTCCTTGACCCCGGTCACCGGCTTCCCGCGGAAGGATGTGATGATGTCTCCCCCGCGCAGGCCCCCCGCCTCCGCCGGGCCGCCGGGAGCGACCCGGTTGACCAGGATCCCCTTCTCGCCCTTCGCGCCGAACGACTCCGCCAGGTCCGGGGTGAGCGCCTGGATCCCGAGCCCGAGCCAGCCGCGCCGTACCGACCCGTTTCTCGCAAGCTCCTGTTCGATCGACATCACCGTGCCTATGGGAATCGCGAAACCGATCCCCTGGCCGGTGCTCACTATCGCCGTGTTGATCCCGATGACCTCCCCCCGGGTGTTTAGCAGGGGCCCCCCGGAATTTCCGGGGTTGATCGAGGCGTCGGTCTGGATGAAGTCCTCTGTCGATTCCACGCCAAGGTCGGACCTGCCCGTCGCGCTGATCACCCCCAGCGTCACCGTGCTTTCCAGGCCGAAAGGATTACCGACGGCGATGGCCCACTCTCCGACCTTGAGGCGGGTGGAGTCGCCGAGAACCGCCACCGGAAGCTTGCCGGACGGCTGGATCCGCAGAAGCGCCACGTCCGTGCGGGCATCCGCCCCGACGACGCGGGCGGGGTACTCGGAGCGGTCCCAAAGCCGGACGATGATCTCGTCGGCGTCACGGACGACGTGCTCGTTGGTCACGATAAGCCCGTCTTCCGCGACGATCACCCCCGACCCGAGGGAGGTTTCCCCCCCGCTCGCGTTCTCCTCCATCATGTCCAGGTACTCCTGTATCAACTGGCGGTTCGCCCCGGGGGACAACCCTTTCACGCGCGGGAAGGCGGTGACGGTGCGTATGTTGACCACCGCCGGCACCGCGCGCTCGACCGCCTTGACGAAGGCCTGCTGCGCCAAGGCCGCGTCCCCTGCGGCCGTGGGGGCCGATCCGCCGCCGGAACACCCGGCCAGCAGGGCCATCACGCAAGCCACGACCAACGCCCTCATCCCGCCGACCCCCCGGCGGCCGCGGAATCCGGGGCCCTTCCCCCGGGTTCGATCCTGTCGGGGAACCTGGCGCCCGCCGCGTACCGGACGTCCTTCTCTATCTGCCGGACCAGTTCCTCCACGCTCTTGAATTTCCGTTCATCCCGGATCCTGTCGCGAAAGTGGATCGCAACCTCCTGCCCGTAAAGGTCTCCGTGGAATCCCATGAGGTGCGTCTCGACCCCGAAAGAGTTCTCGCCGAACGTCGGGTTGAACCCGACGTTCGCCACGGCCCTGCGGCGCACTCCGGCCACCTCGGCCTCCACTATGTAGACGCCGGGGAGGGGGATCAGTTCCTGGGTGAACTGGATGTTGGCGGTCGGATACCCCAACTTCCTTCCCCGCCCGGCCCCCGCGACCACCACCCCGGAAACCCGGTATGGCCGGGACATAAGTTCCTCCGCCTCCCGCACCCTGCCCGCCAGCAGCAGTTCGCGTATACGCGTCGAGCTGACGATCAGGCCGCCGCGGACCAGGGACGGGACGACCTCGACCTCGAACCCCAGCTCGCGGCCGATCCCGGCAAGCATCGCCGGGGAGCCGGAACGGTTCCTCCCGAACGTGAAGTCGTAACCGACTATCGCGTAACGGGCACGAAGCCTGAGTGCGAGGATCTCCCCGGCGAACTTCACCGGGTCCATCCGGCCGACCTCGCCGGTGAAGGACTCCACCACGAGGGCCTCGATCCCGAACCCGGCGATCCGCTCGGCCTTCTCCTCCAGGGAGGTGATCTCGTAAAAACGCGCCTTGGGGGAGAAGAACCGGACCGGGTGGGGGGAAAACGTGAGTGCGACGGGTGCGGTACCGGTGGATTTGGCCCTTGCGACCGTGCGGCGCAACAGCTCCTGGTGTCCGAGGTGGACCCCGTCGAAGTTGCCGATGGTCACCGAAACCGCCGTCGCCGCGGAAAAAGCCGCGGAACCGTTGACGATCCTCATCCGCTTCCCTCGTCTGCAGCCGGTCATGCGCCCGATAATTTATGATACTATACCCGGATTCCGGCGGTGCGCCGCAATTATCAGCGGCCTTAGGGTGCGTGCCGCGCAAATGACGCCGGAACGGCGACCATTTGCATGAAAATAATACATAAATACGTTCTGGCGGAATCCGTCGGGCCATTCCTGATAGGACTGTTCACGTTCACCCTCGTCGTCCTGCTTCACCGCTTCGCCCGCCTCGCGGACCTGGTCATCGCCAAAGGCGTCCCCACCCGGCTCGTGGGAAGGCTGCTTCTGGCACTTTTCCCCACATTCCTCGAGATCACCCTTCCCGCCGCGTTGCTCCTTGCCGTACTCCTCGCATTGAGCAGGCTCGCATCGGACTCGGAGACAACGGCGCTTTGCACCGCCGGCATCGGGATGCGGGGGTTGGCCCCGCCGATCCTCGCCTTGAGCGGCGCGGCTTTCCTCGTCAGCCTCTTCATCGCCTGGAGCGGGATCCCGTGGGGCACGCGGCAATTGCAGGAGACCATCGCGCGTATCGTCTCCATCCGGGCAGGGGCCGGAGCGACGGAGCACGTCTTCCAGGAGATCTCCTCCGGCGTCCTCCTCTATCCGGACCGGGTCTCCGGAGACGGGACCCGGATGAGCGGCATCCTTCTGTCACAGCGCGTCGAAGGGCAGGATCCCCTGCTGGTATTCGCCAGGGAGGGGGAGTTCTTCCCGGAAAAAGAGGGGAGCTTCGTGAGGCTCTTTCTCAAGGATGGTACCATCCACCATGAAGACGACGCGGCCGGCGTGTACAGGACCGCCTCCTTCGGGCGCATGGATTTCGTGCTCCCCCTCGGGCTTGCCGGGGCAGGCAACAGCGACGACCCGAAGCGGCTCACCCTCCCGCAGCTTTCCAGCAGGATCGACGCCGCGGGGAACGACGCCAAAGGGGCGACCTACCGGTACCACTTTCACCGGCGGCTTTCCCTCGCGGCCTCCTGCCTCGCGTTCGGGATGTTCGCCATACCGCTGGGCCTGTTGCAGCGGGCCAGGGGCAAATCGCACGCCTTCGCGATCACCGTCTTCGTTATCGTCTTCTACTACATGTTCCTCGCCGCCGGAGGAGGGATGGAGTCCCGGTCCCCCGCGGCCATGGTCCTCCTCCTCTGGCTTCCCAACGCCATCGTGCTCTCCCTCGCGTGCTGGTCCCTCTTGCGGTCGGAGTCGCGCATGATCTCCATGCCCCCGCTGTTCGCACGCCCGCGGACAAGGAAATGACGATCCTCACCCGGTACCTGCTGAGGGAATTCTTCCGTATCGCGGCGGCCTGCATCCTGGGGTTCCTGGCCCTTTTCATGGTGATCGATTTCGTCGAGGCGGCGGACGAGTTCTTCCGGTACCACGCCACCCTGGGGGAGGTCCTCCGGTACTACCTGTTCCGCATTCCGAACGTGTTCTTCATGATCTCCCCGGTGGCGGTGCTGATGGCCGTCCTGATCACGGTTTCCCTCCGCGGCAGGGCCAACGAGTTCACCGCCATGTTCTCCGTCGGGGTAAGCCCGCTCCGGGTGTTCGCCCCGCTCGTCGCGGGGTGCGCCCTCGTCTCGGCGCTTTCCCTGGGAAGCTCGGAGATATTCGCGCCCGAGGCCAACCGCCTGGCGCGGGAAATCGCGAAGACGCGGATCAAGCCGGGGCGGGTCGCGGCGCAGTTCTCCCACAACCGGTACTGGCTCCGCGGGGATAACGCGATACTCTCCGCGCAGGTGGTGGACACGGCCGGCCGCGCGCTGCAAGGGTTCCAGTACCTCGAGGTCGATCGTGACTTCCGGCTCCTGCGGCGCATCGACGCGAGGGTGGCGGAATCGGCCGGCGTCGGAACGTGGACGCTTCGCGACGGGCGGGAGCGGCGATTCGACGGGGATCTGCAGGCCGTTCCGTTCGCGGAGAAGACATTCGGGTTCCGGGACACGATCCAGGGGTTCCTGGACGGAGAAACCCCACCGGAGGAGATGACCTACGAGAAGCTTTCCGGCTATATCGGCGATTCGAAGGCGAAAGGATACGACGTACGCCGGTACGAGGTGGACCTGCACGCGAAGCTTTCTTACCCGCTCCTCAACATAATCGTCGCCCTGATCGCCATACCCCTCGCACTCCGCACGCCCCGCTCGGGAGGCGTATGGAGAAGCATCGGGGTGGGTCTCCTGGTCGGCTTCCTCTGCTGGATGGCCCTCTCCGCGTCGCTGTCACTGGGGCGGAGGGGGATGCTCCCCCCCCTCGTGGCCGCCTG
>JAKALO010000102.1 GCA_021824125.1 Deltaproteobacteria bacterium
GGGTACGATGTACTGCCTGCGTCGAGCGGGGAGGAAGCGCTTCTCCTGTTCGAGAAGCGGCGGGAGGAAATCGATCTGCTGATCACGGACGTCGTCATGCCGGGGATGGGCGGCAAGGCGCTGGCGGACCGGGCAAGCCGGATGAAGAAGGACCTGAAGATCCTCTTCATTTCCGGGTACCCGGAAGAGGTGATCGCCAACCAAGGCATTATCGAGAGAGGGATCCATTACCTGCAGAAGCCTTTTTCGGTGAGCGGCATTTCCGTGAAAATCAGGGAACTGCTGGATTGAATGCGGGACATCCAGCGAGGGCGTGTCGCCGGTCGGGGAAACACGGAAGGGTGGATTTACCGTTCCTTCTTCGGCCCCCAGAGTTCATCGAGGCGTTGGTCGCGCCCGCAGTTGTACCGGTAGAACTTGTAGCGGACCGGGTTCTTCCGGTAGTACTTCTGGTGGTACTCCTCCGCGGGGTAAAACGCGGAGGCCGGGACTATCTCGGTGACGATTTTGCCCTTTAACCCCCCCGACTCCTCCAGCGCACTCCTTGAATCCCCGGCGAGTTTTTTCTGCGCCTCGCCGTGGGTGAAGATCGCGGAGCGATACTGGGTCCCCACGTCGCAGAACTGCCGGTTCGGGGTGGTCGGATCGACGTTGCGCCAGAAGACGTCCAGGAGCGCATCGTACCCTATCTTCGCCGGGTCGAAGACGACCTGGACCGCCTCCGCGTGCCCTGTCCCCCCCGAGGAGACCTCTTCGTAGGTCGGGTTCTTCGTGTGCCCCCCCGTGTACCCGGAGGTGACCGATACGACTCCGTCCAGCTTGTCGAACGGCGCCTCCATGCACCAGAAGCAGCCGCCCGCGAACGTGGCCTTCTCGAGTCGGCCGCTGCCGGCGGCCTTGACGGGGTATTCCGCCGCCGCGGAAACAGCGGCAAGAAGCGCCCCGGCCACGAGCGATCCGAAAACTACGTTCAGGTTCATCGGTACGTCCTCCCGGGGATTTCCTCTTTGTTAATTGGATACCGGGACGGGGCTGAAGGTTCCGGTTTCGAACTCTTCTAACAGATGCGGGGCAACTGGTCCCCTACGGGGTAATCAACCGCGCGCAGGCCGCCGACGGCGGTCCGCATGAGGACGCCCGGCTGCCCCTCCGTCACCTCGCCGATGATCGCTGCGTCCCGGCCGTAACGTTTTCCGCGCAGGGTCCCGATGATTGAGTCCGCCGCCTTGCCGTCCACGATCAGGAGTGCCTTCCCCTCGTTGGCCAGGTAGAGTGGATCGAATCCCAGGATCTCGCAGACGCCGCGGACGCTTTCCGCGACGGGAAGGCGCTTCTCGTCGAGTAGGATGCGTGAACGGGAGGATTCCGCCATCTCGTTAAGGGAGACGCCCACGCCGCCGCGGGTGGGGTCGCGCATGAACCGCACCTTGCCCCCGAACGCCGCGAGCACTTCGAGCAGCATGGAGGAAAGAGGAGCGACGTCCGACTCGATATTCGCGGAAATCTCCAGCCGGTTCCTCGCGATCAGGATCGCCGCCTGGTGGTCCCCCATCGTGCCGGAAAGGATCACCCTGTCGCCAGGCCGGACTTTTTCCGGCGCGGGCCTCCAGCCGTCGTGCAGCACGCCGATTCCGGCCGTGGTGATGAAGATCCCGTCCGCGTTCCCCTTCTCCACGACCTTGGTGTCCCCGCAGGCGACCACCACGTTCCCTTCTTGCGCGGCAACCTTCATGGAGTCGAGGATCGATTCGAGCGTTTCGACCGGGAAACCCTCCTCGAGGATGAGGGAGCAGGAAATCGCGACGGGCCTGGCCCCGCAGACGGCAAGGTCGTTCAGCGTTCCGCAGACCGCGAGTCTCCCGATGTCGCCGCCGGGGAAGATCGCCGGGGTGACGACGTAGCCGTCGGTGGTGAAGGCGATTTCCCCCTCCAGGCGACCCAGGAGCCCCGAGTCGAGCAGCGGGGAGAGGACCGGGTTCTCGAACCGCTTCGCGATGACCTTCCGGATAAGGTCCCGCGTCCGCTTCCCGCCTTCCCCGTGGGAGAGGAGGATCCTGTCGCCAGCCATTTATTGGACCCCGTACTTGAAAAAGGCCGCGCAGGTCCCTTCGCTCGAAACCATGCAGGGTCCCACGGGATCTTCGGGGGTGCACGCCTTGGCGAACAGGGAGCATTCGCGCGGGGTGATGATCCCCTTCAGCACGTCCCCGCACCGGCAGGCCGTCTCCCTCTCCGTGAGAGGGACCTCGATGCCGAACTTCCTTTCGGCGTCGAAGGCCGCGTACGCTTCCGCGATCGCGAGTCCCGTGCCTGGGAGGACCCCGATGCCGCGCCAGGAGGTGTCGCATTTTTCGAATACGCGCCCGATGAGCGCAAGGGCCTTACGGTTGCCCCCGGGGGTGGCGACCCGGGAGTATTCGTTTTCCACGCGTGCCGCGCCTTCCCGCTTCTGGAGGAGGAGCATCGAGATCCCGCAGAGGATGTCGAGCGGCTCGAAGCCGGCCACCACGCAGGGGATGCCGCGCTTTTCGACGAGCGGACGGTAGGCGTCGGAACCGATGATCGCGCTCACGTGGGCGGGACAGAGGAACCCCTCGATCCGGACGGCGGGATCCGCGGCGAGAACGTCCATCGCTCCGGGGATCGTGCGCACCGAGGCAAGGACGGAGAAGTTGGCAAGGCCCCTCCGGGAGGCCGCCTCGATCGCACCTGCGATGGTCGGGGCCGTCGTCTCGAACCCGACGCCCAGGAACACGATTTCGCGTTCCGGGCTCCGCGCTGCGAGCTCGACCGCGTCGAGCGGGGAGTAGACGACTCGCACGTCCGCCCCGTTTCCCCTCTCCTTTTCCAGGGAGGAGGATGTTCCGGGGACCTT
Organism: Deltaproteobacteria bacterium; assembly: GCA_021824125.1. Taxonomy (GTDB): domain Bacteria; phylum Desulfobacterota; class Deferrimicrobia; order Deferrimicrobiales; family Deferrimicrobiaceae; genus JAKALO01. The sequence goes on from JAKALO010000102.1 coordinate 2,876, forward strand.
GACCATGTCGCCGAACGTGGCGAGGACGACCTCCGGCCTTCTCCCCAGCGCGATGGCCGTGTCGATATAGCCGTCGTGCGTGACGCATACCGGGCAGCCCGGTCCGGAGACGAGGATCACGCCGCCGCCGAGAAGCGCCCGGATGCCGTTCCTTGCGATCGCCATCGTGTGGGTGCCGCAGACCTCCATCACGCGGACGGGCGGCCGGCCGGCCCCCAGGGAGTGGATCTTCTCCACGAGTGCGCGGGCCAGCGAAGGATCGCGGAACGCGTCAAGGTATCGCATCCGCGATCTCCTTGAACAGCCGCAGCGTCTTCTCCGCTTCCTCGGGATCGAGCTTCTGGATGGCGAAGCCGGCGTGGATGATGACCCAGTCGCCTGTCGCGACGTCGTCGATGAGTTCGACGGAGACCTCGCGCCGGACGCCTCCGACATCTACGATGGCCACCGATTCCGCAATCTCCATGACCTGTGCGGGGATTCCGAGGCACATCCTTGTTACCCTCCTGCGATCAGGTTGGCCGCGAAATACGCCTGGCCGAGGGATATCCCCCCGTCGTTGGGCGGGACTTCCCGGTGGATAAGGGCATTCATTTTTCGTTTCCTGAACCCGGCGAGAAGCGCTCCCATGAGAGTCAGGTTCTGGAAGACGCCTCCCGAGAGCAGGACGTGCCGGGCCCCGGTTTCCTCGGCCAGATTTTCGCAGACACCAAGTATGATTTTCGCAAGCGTGTCGTGGAACCTCCTGGCGATGACCGGGAGGGGCCGGCCCTCGCGGACGTCGCCGACGACGCCGGCCACCGTCTCTCTCCAGTCTACCGCAAGGCGCCCGTCCCTGCTCTTGATCCGGTAACCGTAGGTTCCCGCGTTTTTCGCTTTGCCGATCGCCCCTTCCAGGAGCATAGGCGCCTGTCCCTCGAATGAGGCGCGCCGGCACGCACCGGTCAGCGCGGAGACGGCGTCGAATAGGCGGCCGCAGGAAGACGATGGAACGACGTTGATCCCCCTGGCGATGGCGTCGAGTACGAGGCCGGTCCGGCTTTCCCCGATATCCGGAAAAAGGTCGCGGGCCAGTTCCTTCCCCTCCTTCCCTCCGAACGTTTCGTGGAGGAGCGAGAGGGCCGTCCTCCAAGGCTCGCGGACCGCGGCGTCGCCCCCCTGTAAGGGGAAGTAGTCGAGGGAAGCGGCCCTCCTCATCTCCATCCCGTCGGTCGCGAAGAACTCGCCCCCCCATACGGCGCCGTCCTCCCCGTAGCCGGTCCCGTCGAAGGAAACGCCGATCCCCTTTCCGGAAAAGCCGGACTCCGCCATGAGCGCGTAGAGGTGCGCCTTGTGGTGCTGGAGGGAAACGATCCGGTCCGCAGCAACGGTCTCCGCAAAGGCGGTGGTGAAGTAGCCGGGGTGGAGGTCCCGGCACACCGCCGCGAGGGAGACGTCGAGAAACTTCCGGAAAAAGTCGAACGTTTCGGCATAGAAGTCCCTCACGGGAACGTGATCGAGGTCTCCTATGTGTTGGGAGAGGTAGGCGAAGTCCCCCTTGACGATGCAGAACGTGCTCTTGAGCTCCCCCCCAAGCCCCGCGACCTCGAGTTTCTTTACCGCGGGGACGTTCTTTAACTTTACTTCCTTGACGGGGATGTTTTGTAACATATTTATACTTAACGACTTTCTGAGTTTACTTGATTTTTCAAGAACGTCCCCGGTGGTAAGTAAAATGGGGGCGGGGACGAAGCCGCGGGCGCGCCGGATGGGGTAGGCGCGACGTCCGACCCGGCGCACGACCGAATCGTCGCTGCGCTGCACGATCTCCCTGTCGTGGAAAAGGAAAAGGTCGGCGATTCCCGTAAGCCGTTCCACCCCCTCCAGGTTTCCCGTTGCGATCGGCTCGTCCGTCCGGTTTCCGCTCGTCATAACCAGTGGTCTGTCCGCCCGATCCAGGAGGAGCCGATGGAGCGGCGTGTAGGGCAGGAAAATCCCCACGGTCGAAAGCCCCGGGGCCACGGCGGGCGAAAGGGGTGACGGCGAGGCCGCATCCAGGAGGAGCACGGGGGCGGACGGGGAGGAAAGGATCGCCTTGTCCTCCGGAGTGAGGTGGGCGATCGACGCCGCCGCATCCAGGTCCTTTACCATCACCGCGAACGGCTTCTCCTCGCGGAACTTCCGCTCACGCAGTTTCTTCACGGCGATATTGCTGGTCGCGTCGGCGGCCAGGTGGAACCCTCCCAGCCCGCGGATTGCCACGATGTCCCCCGAGCGGAGCGCGGATGCCGCAACGACGGCGGGATCGTTTGTATTGATCGCCAGGCCGTCCGGCCCGGCGACGGACAGTTTCGGCCCGCACCTGGGGCAGGCGTTCGGCTCGGCGTGGAACCGCCGGTCGCCGGGATCCTCGTACTCCAGACGGCATTCCGCGCAAAGGGTGAACGCGGACATGGATGTGCGCGCCCGGTCGTACGGAAGCCCGGTCACGATGGTAAAGCGCGGCCCGCAGTTCGTGCAATTGATGAAAGGATACCCGTGCCGCCGGTTCGCGGGATCGCGGAATTCCTCGAGGCAGAGCGGGCACATGGCGATGTCGGGCGGGATGGTGGAGAGCGCCACGCCTTCCTTTTCGCTTTCCCCGATTATGAAGGCGGTGTCGCCCGCGGGTCGGACCCGCTTCGCCGAAATCCGGACGATCCGCGCCGCAGGGGGAGTCTCCGCGACCAGGAGTTTCCGGAACGCGGCGAGATTCTCCGGCAGGCCCTCGATATGGACCATGACGCAACCCGGCGCGTTGGTCACCCGGCCCGCGAGGCGGCACCGGGAAGCGATCCTGTACACGAAGGGGCGAAAACCCACCCCCTGCACGACCCCGCTGATCCTTAAGGCAAAAGCCCTGGTGGTCAACGCACTTCCTTTCCCCCGCCCGGGAAAAACAAGTGTACCAGACAAGGCTCCGAGGCAATGTGATATCCTGCGCGGAAATGAAGGTTCCCCTCGACAGAAGCATCCAGCAGTCGGCCGAGGACACCGCCCGGGCCATCCGGGGGCTTCTCGCCGCAAGGAAGATCCTGTCCATCAACCTCATCTCGTCGCCTGGTTCCGGAAAGACCACCCTGGTCGAGAAGATGATCGAGTCCTTCGGGGAAACAGGAAGGATCGCGGTTGTCGAGGGGGACATCGAGACCGACATAGACGCGCAGCGGATACGCAAGCACGGTGTCCAGGTTTGCCAGATCAACACCCGCTCCTCCTGCCACATACAGCCCGCCCAGCTCGTCAGGGCCCTGGAGGGGATGGACCTCGACGCCGTGGACGTTTTGATCGTGGAGAACGTCGGTAATCTCGTCTGTCCGGCGGAAGTGCCGCTTGGGGAGGACGTCAGGGTCGTGCTCCTGAGCGTAACCGAGGGGGACGAGAAGCCGCTGAAGTACCCGCTCGTCTTCAAGACCTCCGATATCCTGATCATCACGAAGACCGACCTCCTTCCTTACGTGGCGTTCGATACGGAAGCGGTCCGGCGGGCCGCCCGAACCGTCAACCCGGGCATCGAGATCTTCGAGGTATCCGCGACCCGGGGGGACGGCCTCGAACCCCTGCTCTCGAAAATCGAGGCGCTGCGGGCGGAAAAGGCTCGAGGTAAAGGCCGTGCATGAGCTCGGCATCGCGGGCGAGATCCTGAGTGTAATCCTCACCGAGGCTGCCAGGCACGAAGCGAAGAAAGTGACCGAGGTGACGGTCAGGGTTGGCGTATTAAGGGGGATCGTAACGGAGAACCTCCGGTTCCTTTTCGGGAATCTCGCCGGCGATACTATCGCCTCCGGCGCGCCACTGGTTGTCGAGGAGGAGCCGGTCGTGATCGAATGCGGCAAATGCGGTGAGTCGGAAACGGCGGCCATGGCCTGGGAGTGTCCGTCATGCAAATGCCCCGACATCGCCGTGAGGGGGGGCGACTCGCTCAGCATCGTTTCCGTCGAACTGGATGTGTAAACCGCAAGTCTTTTTTTAATAAAATCCCATTTCCTCTTCACCCCGTTTTATAATCTAAATATTGTTTATACCGTAAGATGGGTTCCGTATAATAAAACAATAAACGATAAGAATAGGTAATCTTAAGATCAGTAATACTTGACAAAATAGAATGATATATTGGAACATACGTTCGGCTTGGCGCAGGAATTGGACTTGAAAAGGGAGAACCGGGTCACTACTTAATTTCTTTTTTTATAGTACTCGGGATGCGCCCCACCGGAGGTGGCCTTGACAGGACCGCTATCCGAATTCCGTGAAGTCCGCGTTCACCCCTCGCTGTCAGGCGAAGTCCGTAAATTCGGGAAATTCGGTGAGGTCTGCTTCAGTTGCGGGTCGTGCACGCTCGGCTGCGACCTCTCGACCGACAGCGCGCCTTTTCCCCGCAGGTCGGTGCAGTACGCCGTGCTGGGACTGAAGGAGCCCCTGCTCGAAAGCCTGGAGCCGTGGCTGTGCCAGGATTGCGGGGATTGCTCCACGAACTGTCCCCAGAAGGCGGGGCCGAAGGAGTCCATGGCGACGCTTCGGCGCTACCTGGCCGCGCAATACGACTGTACGGGTCTTTCCGCCAGGATCTACACGTCGAAGGGGTGGGCGATCGGCGCCCCCGTGTTCACGGGGTTCCTTGTCCTTGCGTTGGCCGCGGGCTATCACCTCCTGTACGCAGGCATGCCGTTTTCGGAACTCGTCACCACTTCCATGGGTCTGGAGCACATGTTCGGCAAGATCACCTGGTTCACGCTGGCCGTGATCTTTTTGCCCCTGGCCGTTCTTCTCTCGAACGCCGCGCGGATGTACCGGCTCACTATGGGCCGGGGACAGGCGGCGAACATCCCGCTGTCCGTCTATCTCTCCGAAGCCGGATCCGCGCTGCGGTATGCGGTCACCCAGGACCGCAGCGGAAAATGCAAGGGAAGACCATATGAACAGCGAAGGATCAAGCACTGGTTCCTGATCGCGGGGATGGCGCTGATGTTCGTTCTCATCGCCTTCTTCCTGCGTTTCTTCCAGACGGACGCCATCTATCCGGTTTACCACCCCCAGAGGTTGCTGGGCTACATCGCCACGGCGTTCCTGGTCTTCGGCGCGGCGGATATCCTGGCGGGACGCATCAAGAAGAGGGAGAAGATCCACGAGCATTCCGAGCCGAGCGATTATTCCCTCCCGGTGCTGATCCTCCTGGCGGCGGTAACCGGGATCGCGGTCCATGTCCTCAGGTATGCGGGTCTCGGGCTTGCCGCCCACTACGCCTACCTG
>JAKALO010000011.1 GCA_021824125.1 Deltaproteobacteria bacterium
TCGTGAAGGCGGTAAGGAACCTGGAGAAGATCTCCGTACGGAACCTGGTCACGCACCTGGAGTGGAAACGGGAGGAATCCGCATGAACAAGATCGACAAGGACACGCTGTACCGAAAGATCGTCGAGTGTGGGGAGGTGATCGGTTTGGCAGTACCCCGGGCGAGCGAAATTAACCTCTTTCCTCAATAATTCCGAAAACCTAACCCCGAAATACCCCCCGAGGCCGCTTTGGCAGTAAACAGACCGAAATGAGCAGATTTCGCACCTTTTTGCACTTGCTTTGGCAGGGAAATAAGAGGCTATTAAACCGGAATATCTTTATGGTGTCGGAGGATGCGAAGAATAACGGCGCACAAGTTCAGTAAGCAAACTTGTGCGTATGACCACGTGGAACTTGTGCGCGCACAAGTTTATTTAAGAGGCAGATATCATTGATGAAATATGTTAAAAAGCATATTTCACGATGCGATCAAACATGTGCGGAAGGGGGAGGAAAAAAATCGGATCCGCCATTTTTCTTCTTCATTGGTGTTTCTGTAACCTACTTTTTGCGTTTTGAAGGTGTTTTTGTTGCCTTTTTGCTTCTTGTGTTTTCATGTAGATTAAACGGCCAATTACCACCATTTTTATATTCTTTGCATCCCTTCATCGATGCCCAGAGATACCCCCCTCTGGTGAAATTTATTTTCATAATATAATCATCAGGATAAATCTCTGACAAACTGATACAAGCGCGAGCACAACCTCCAAAAAAACTATTCATTTCATCGTCTTCCACATTCATTGGCATGCGAAGGACGTTCACATTCATTCTTTTTTGCGTTGCAGTCGCAGACACATGAAACCCGCCATCATTGATGGTAGATTCCACAAGTGTTTCAGTGTCTTTTTCTGTCCACCCATCAGGAAGCCGCGATGTAAAATCTTCGGCCGTAGCCATCCGTACAAAGAAAAACAGGGTAATAAACATCACCTTTTTCATAATCGCGCTTCCTTTCAGAGATTTCTACCGTGCCAGACGACACGGCCGATGACGGCCAGGTCCCTTCCATCACCGGGATCCATCGTGATCGGCCTGTAGGCCGGGTTCACGCTCGAGCATGTCAGGACGTTACCCGGCTCCCGCTGAATCCGCTTGACCATGAGGTGCCCATCGAACCGGATCACGTAAATTCCATCCACCGGCACGTTCGCCGCGCCCCGGTCCATCAGGATCATTTCGCCAGGTCGCAATAGCGGCTCCATACTGTCCCCTTCTATATATAGAAAGGAGAGACCTGCGGGATCGGCTCCGATCTGCTGTCGGATCCATGTCCGGTTGATGACCAAGAGGTCGACGATCTCCTCAGACTCGACAGGTGCACCGGGGCCTGCCGCGGCGCGGACGTCGTACAAAGGAATGAAGGCATAGTCGGAGGAGCTCAGGCGAACGAGGGCGCTTGAAGGGATTGCCGCGAGCGACGATTGAGCGGTGGTTTTCGGGCCTTCACCGGTAGCGAGCCACTTCAGGTCAACCTCTCCTGCCTTCGCAATGGCCGCTGCTTTATCCATGCCCGGAAGTGAGCCGGCGAGATATTTTCTGAGTAAACCTTCTGAAAATCCGCACCGTGAGGCGAATGAGTTGACAGACTCATCGGCGATAATTTCAGCCAATCGCTCTTTGAAGAGCCTTAATGACATCTCTTAACCTGTTGTTATAATTAACATTATTTACAATTCGCCACCAAGTTCGAATTTACTTCGTATTTTAGGGTTGACATGTTCGCACCCAAGTATTATGTATACCTCCATGGAGAAATTAAACGGACTGAAAAAACCAGCCCCTCCTTCGGACTGGCATTGTGCGGACATCGTCGCCGCATTATGGAAATCCGGCTGGACGCTCCGCAGGCTGTCGATCTCCCACGGTTACGAGGCGGGCTCCGCGAAAAAAGCTCTCCGGAACCCCTGGCCCCGCATGGAGCGGATCATCGCCCACGCGATCGGCGTCGAGCCGTGGGATATATGGCCGTCACGGTACGACGAGGACCATAACCGGGCGATCGGCGTCCGCAGGCGTCTTCGCGCACTTCAGTCTATCAATCCCCCCGTTTCCATCAATGTAAAAAAACGGAGGTCTCGTTAGACATGCCGAAACGTGAAAGCTCGGAAAAGATCAATCCAACAGTGTCCAGCGGACCTGTACTTTCCCTCCCTCTGTTCGATCGATCCACGATGCGGAGAGCAGGTTCGAGAGAATACCCCGCGGTCCTTTCGGGAATCCCAGCGGGGTTTCGCGTTGTGACTTTTCTAATGCGCGTGCGGCCTCCAGCGCCGAGCATACCAGGTGCGCAAGGTGCTCTCGATAGCGCTTGGGCAGACGGTCATAGCGCCGATGCATCGGTTCTGTGCGTGGCCGAGACAGGAACCACTCCAGCAGATATTCAAGAGCGTCCAGTTCTTGATCTTGTGGAACGCTTTTCCTCGGCGTCCTTTTCGGATCTATCCCGCACTCTCGTTCGATCGTTTCCAGCCTGGAGATTATTTCCGTTGGAAATAGCCACGTCATGTCGCGGGGGGTCAAACGCATGATCTCGAAACGTCGCGTTTTCATGGGCGAAGTCTACCACGGTTGCGGGTACTGATTCATGTCGAAACGCCCCTTCATCGACGAGCGCCAGCTGGCCCTTACCGGCCTGTTCGAAATCCCCCGGAAGCCCGCGGAGACTCCCGGGGCCCTCAACTTCTCCATCGAGCTGCGTGGCGTCCTTTCCGATGCGCTCAAGAAAACCCCGCGGAGCCGGTACGAGGTGGCGGCGCGGATGAGCGAGCTACTCGGCGTCGAGGTGACGCGGTTTCAGCTCGACTCCTGGACGGCGGAGAGCCGCGACGGCTGGCGTTTCCCGTTCGAATACGCGGCGGCGCTCGAGGTCGCGTGCGAGACGACGTGCCTGCAGGAACTGCTCACCCGGAAACGTGGCAGTCGGATCCTCGTGGGCGAGGATACGCTCAAGGCGGAGCTGGGGAAGCTCGAGCTCCTCGAGGCGGAGATCCGCGACCGGCGGCGGGCGATCAAAAAACACCTGGAGGGGAAACGATGACACCATTCATGCCTTCGGAAATTCCTGCTTCATCAGCAGCAAGAACCATTCTGTCAGGTCTGGAAGCTCGACTGATGAAAGCTCCAACTTCATCTTCATCAGCACATCAGTCGCGGCATTCATCCGGTCGGCCAGAAGGGTTAGCAACATGGGATCAGTGCATCGAAATAGCTCGTCGGCAAATTCTTCGTCATAACAAAAGACCTTATCGAGCAGGTCGTTTACGGCGTCTCTATGCTTTTCTCGGAGCGCGTTGAGTTGGCCGGCCGCTTCGATCTCTTCCTGTTTCCGCAGGACATCCTCCCGGTTCAATCGGGAGTCCGTCAGGAGCACCTCGCAGACGAATTCATTCCAGATCTTGAAGACGACATCCGTCGGATAGACCTGCGTTTTCATGGGGGGCACCTCCCTGAGGGCGAAGTTGGTGTGGCTGGCACCCGCCAATATAGCCCGAGCTCTGCCCCCCGCCAAATCGTAGGAGGAGAACCCAAATGAAGCCCGTATCCCTCCCCCGTCGCAATTCCCTGATCGGGTTCATCCCCATCCGAAGCAACAAGGCGCGCAAACCTTCGCTGATCGCCCGCACCGTCGACCGCCTTCGGCGATCGGCTCGGCGGATCGGCGTCTGGTCGGAGGGCGTTCATTGGGCGACAGTCGCCGACGCCATCTTCTTCTCGGTTTTCATGCTGTCGCTGTTCGTCCTCTACTGGTGTGCCTACCTTATGGGCTGGTGCGGACGATGACGGATCGGTACTTCTCCGCGCGGGAGCTCGCGGGGCTCCCCGGGATGCCGGAAGATCGAAGCGGAGTTTTTCGGATGGCTATCCGCGAATCCTGGCCCTCCCGTCCCCGTCAGGGGCGTGGTGGCGGCCGCGAATACCCCCTCTCCTGCCTTCCGGAGGAGACGCGCAGCGCGATCCTCGCCCGCCTGGTAGACGCCGCGGCGTCCACGCTGCCCGCGCTGATCCCGGAAGTCGTGCCGCCAGAGAAGTCCGCATCGCAACTTCCCGCCGTGGTCCCGCCCGGCGTTGTCACGCCCGGAACGCCCATCTTCGTCACGAAGAACGTGCGATTGAAGCTCCCCGCGGCGCCGACGGACGGCTCTCAGGCCCCGGAGACCTTGAAAGACTGGCAACGTCGTGCGATGGAAGCCCGCCTGGCGATCCTCGGGCTGGTGGACGAGGTCGCGATGTCGCACGGCATCGATGCGGCGGTCTCTCACGTCGCCTCGATGGCCGCCCGGTACGAACTTCCTTCGCACATCCAGTCGATGATCCCGTGGGCGAACGCGCGACGCGGGCATGACGATGCACGTACATTGTCCTGCCGCACGATTTTCCGGTGGATCTGCGCGCGGGAAGCGGGCAACGTCGCGCTGGCGCCGAGAAGCGCCGGCATGGACTGGATCCCCGCGTGGGCGCCCACGCTCCTGTCGCTGTTCCAGCGTCCGCAGAAGCCCGCGTTGACCGAGGCGTTGGCGCTGCTGCCGCAAGTCCTGCCCGCGGAGATCACCGCGCCCTCCTACTGGGCCGTCCGACGGTTCCTGCAACGCATCAACGTCGTGGATCTGCACCGGGGGCGGTTCGGTCCCCGGGAGATCCGCAAGATCCGGATCTTCGTGCGGCGGGACTTCTCCCAGTTTTTCCCCGGGGACATCTACGAGGCCGATGGCCACACCTTCGACGCCGAAGTGGCGCATCCGTCCCACGGGCGGCCGTTCCGTCCGGAGTGCGAGCTTGTCCTGGACGTCGTCACGCGGAAGGCGGTCGGCTGGTCGTCGGGGCTGGCCGAATCCACCTGGACGGTCATCGACGCCTTGCGACACGCCTGCGAGACGAACTGCGTGCCCGCCATGTACTACGTCGACCGGGGCTCCGGCCGCAACAACCACCTCTTAAACGACCTATCCACGGGGTTCATCGCGCGTCTGGGGATCACCAAGACGCACAGCATCGCGTACAACTCGCAGGCGCGCGGCGCCGTCGAGCGGGCTCACCAGACGATCTTCATCGGCGTGGCGAAGACCCTTGCCACCTACATGGGCAAGCCGATGGATCCCGAGGCGAAGAAGAAGGTCTTCACGGCCACGCGGCTGGCCGTCGTCCAAAGGGTTTCCTCGCCGCTTCTGCCCTCCTGGGCGGAGTTTACAGCCGCCGTCGACGCGGGACTTGCGGCGTACAACGCCCGGCCGCACCGTGCCCTGCCCAAGTTCCGGGATCCCCAAACGGGGAAGATGCGCCACATGTCGCCCGACGAGCGTTGGGCGCAGTTCGTCGCGGAAGGATTCGAGCCGATCCGGATCACCCCGGAGGAGTCGATCGACCTGTTCCGGCCGTACGAAGTCCGGATCTGCCAGCGCGGCGAGGTCAACCTGAAAAAAAACCGCTACTTCCACAAGGCCCTCGAGGGGTACCACGGGCAGCATGTCCGGGTGGGATACGACATGCACGACGCATCGCGCGTCTGGGTGCGGGATCTCGACGGCCGCCTGATCTGCGTGGCCGGCTTCGAGGCCAACAGCCGGGCCTTCTATCCCGTATCCGTGGTCGTACAGAAGCGCCTGGAGCGCGCCAAAGGACGGGAGCAGCGTCTGGAGGCCCACCTCGAAGAGGTCCGCGAGGAGCTTACGGGGGCAACGAATACGGTCGACGCGGACTTCTCCGACGACCTCACCCCCGAGGAGAAGGCGCGCGCGGACGAGCAGATCAAGGCCCTTGCGGCCCCTCGCGACGACGACGAGGTGGACGTGGCCGACGACGTCAAGTTCTGGCGATGGGGGATCGCGCACATGGACGAGCTCTCCGAGGACCAGAAGCGCTACCTGGCCGAGCGCCTCGATCGCTCCCCCACGTTCCGGGAGCTGCTCGGCCTGGTGGACGAAGACACGGGTTTTAGCCAGCCGTCGGGACTGAGCGTCCCGGCGGTGTGAGGCCATCGACAACCAACTTCAAGGAGGCGAGAGCGGTGAGACCAGGATTCGCGCAGACCAGCAACGTACAGCGGTTCAAGAACGGCATGTCCGTCGTGGAGGACCGTGGGGCCCGGGAGGCCTCGATGATGCTCGTCACGGGGGATCCGGGATTCGGCAAGACCGCCACGGTTTTCTGGTGGGCGACAATGCACGGCGCGGTGTACCTGCGGGCGAAGGCCAACTACACGCCTTTCTGGCTGTTGTCCGAACTCGTGCAGGAGTTGAAAGGGCGCCCGTCGCGCAACTCCGAGGATCTGAGCAAGCAGGCGGTGATCTCCCTGGTGCGGGAGCCCCGTCCGATCATCATCGACGAGGTCGAGCACACCTTCCGGGACCTGAAGGTCCTCGAGACGATCCGCGACCTGGTCGACCTCGTATCCGTGCCGGTGGTGCTCGTGGGCACCGACCAGGTGCAGAACCGGGTGGCCCGGTACGCGCAGTTCTCCAGCCGGATCGCCTCCGTCGTGCAGTTCCGGCCCGCCAGCGTGGCGGACGTCCGGATCTGCTGCGACTGCAAGTGCGAGATCCCCGTCGCGGACGACCTGGTGGAGGAGATCCACCGGCAGGCGGGCGGCCGGATCCGCGAGGTGATGAACGCCATCGCCGTGGTGGAGCGGCAAGGCAAGGCCCGCACGGGATCCGCGGCGAAGCAGCCCATCACCCTGTCCGACATGGCGGGTAAATCGCTCACCCACGACTGGCAGGCTCGGCGGCCGAGGATGGTCCGGCCCGAATCCGCTCCTCCGGCGGCGGCCGCCCGGTGAGAGGCACGGCCGACATCGTTCTCGCCGCCCTGGCGGAGGGCCCGGGATTTACGACGGCATGGGTCTCCAAGGCGACGGGCTTGACCGGCAAGCAGGTCAGCGACGCCTGCGGCGTGCTGGCGCGGCGGGGATACCTCTCCTCCCGGGTGGCCGGCCGGTACCGGGTGACGGACGCCGGACGTGAGCTGCTCTCCGCCGGCGGGGCCATCAAGAGCGGGCACCCGGACGGACCCCGGGAGCGCCGGATCGCGCGTGGGAGCCTGCGGGAGCGCGTCTGGCGGGCGCTGGGGATGCTCCGGAAGGCGACGATCCCCGAACTGCTCTCGTTCGCCGCGGCGGGGCAGGAGAAGGCGGCCAACAACAACATCCGCAAATACCTCCTCGCGCTGGAGAAGTCCGGGCACGTCGTCCGGGACGCTCGGCGCGTTCCCGGCACCGCACCGACGAGCAACGGGTACGCGCTTTTCGTCCTGGTCGAGAAGACGGGGCCGCGGGCGCCCGTCTACAGCAACCGCAAAGGGCACGTATACGACCCGAACACGCAAAAGGAGATCCCCCTGTGAACTGGATCGATCTGCTCGCATTGGCCGTTACGGAGCGCGGATCGGCGCGCGTCGCGAAGGAGATAGGCCTGTCCAGAACGACCGTACATATGGCGCTCAAAGGCACGTACAACGCCGACACGAAGAACATCGAGCAGAAGGTGCTCGAAGCGTACGGGAAGACGGTTTGTCCCTTCTTAGGCCGGGTCCTGGACGGCCCCGAATGCCGCGCGTACCGGGAGCGGCCGGTGCCGATGAGCCACTACCAGGAAATTCAGCACTGGCAGACCTGCCAGAAGTGCGACGCACCGGTCTTCCCGGACACACCCGTCACGGACGAGGAATAACGAAAAGGAGAGGAGCAGGGCATGGCGACGAAAACGGCAAGGATCAAGCAGGAGGCGGTGAAGTTCCCGGTACCACAGACTCACGACCAGGTCGTGGAGGCGATCGCGGAGATCGGCCGCCGGCAGCGGGAGCGCGAGCGGATCAAGGCGGACATGAACGACAAGATGGCCGCGATCAAGGAACGGTTCGAGGAGGACGCCCGGCCGCACGGGGAGGCGATCCAGGCGATCCTCGACGGCGTGCAGACCTACTGCGAGGCGCATCGGGACGAGCTCACCAAGGAGGGGAAGATCAAGAGCGCAAACCTCTCCAGCGGGGAAGTCGGCTGGCGGATGTCGAACCCGAAGGTGGTCCTGAAAAACGCGGAGAAGGCGATCAAGGCGCTCAAAGAAGCCTTTCTCACCCGGTTCATCCGGCAGAAGGAAGAGGTGAACAAGGAGGAGATCCTGTCCGCCCGGGCGCTGGCGGCCGTCAAGGGGACCGACGAGAAGAACGAAGAGGTGATCCAGGCCGCCCAGGCGATGGTCGCCCTCAAGGGGATCAAGGAGATCCGGATCGAGCAGGACGAGAACTTCTTCGTGAAGCCCTTCGAGACCGATCTCGAAGAGATCGCCTGAAAAGGAGGGGGACCGATGAGCGCCGTGGCTTGCCTCTGCGTACCCGACGACGCGTTCCCGTACGCCGAGCCGGTGGACGTCTGCAACTGCTGCCGCCGGCGGTTTTACCGGTTCGAGCAGGTCTATCCGCACGTAATCGGCGTCCAGCGGGATCTCCAGGATGAGCCGCGGCTGGTCCTGTATATCTGCCCTCGCTGCGGATCCACCCAGGCCGTCCTTTGGGCGGAGGCTTCTTCCGAGATGCAGGACGTCGCGGAGAACGTCGAGCTGCTGGCGGCGATGATCGTGGCGGAAACGCCCGCCGTCGGGCCGGAGGCGTAACGGAATGGGCGCGGCCAACGCTTTTGATTCCCGCAACCGCGACCTGGCGGCGATCCACGTGGCAAAGAAGATGCTCGGCCTGGACGACACCGCCTACCGGGAGATCGTCCTCCTGGTCACCGGCGCGTCTTCCGCGGCGGCGCTCTCCGAGGCGGACCGCCACCGGCTGATCGAGCATTTCCGGAGGTTGGGGTTCGAGAAAAAGGGGGGAAGGCGCAACAACTCGGCCAACCCGCAACAGTCGAAGATCCGGTACCTGTGGCGGGACCTGCACCGGGCCGGGGCGATCCGCGACAACTCGGACGCCGCCCTGGATTCGTACGTGCGGCGGATGACCGGGGCGGATTCGCTGCGGTTCCTGCTGCCGGATCAGGCGTGGCGGCTGATCGAGGCGATGAAGAAATGGCTGGCGAGGATCTGATGGAGAACTATCCCGAGGTCCTGCAAGACCTGGCCGATCAGATCGCCGAGCTGATGATGGAGCGCGGCGAGGGAGCGGAGGCCGCCGCGGAGATCGGGTTCAAGACGGCGGAGTTCCTGCGCGAGCACTGGGGCGGGCAGAAGATCTACATCCCCAAGGGCGTCACGTTCGCGGCCTCCCAGCGCGACATCGAGATCTACGGCCGCTTCCGGGGCGCCAACGCCCTGGACCTGTGCCGGGAATACGACATCACCAACACCCGGCTCTACCAGATCATCCACGCGGTGCGCAGGCTGCGGCGGCCGCCCGATCCGGAGCAGCCGGAACTGTTCAAGGAGGCGATGAAATGAAAAAGATGGAGAAGGCGGAGAAGGTCGTTCTCGGCTGGTCGGCGGGCTCCGGGTTGGTCGCCTTTGGGATTTCCCGCATCTGGAACGTTTCGTTCGGCAGCGCGGCGTTCGAGGTGCTGGTCGTGTGGGGGCTCACGATCATCCTGCTGAAGCTGTACGAGGAGTAAATCGTCTTGATGGCCTCCTGCCCGCATGAACAAGACGCGGTCAAGTGCATTGAAACCCGCCGGGAAAGGTTCCGTGCCGCCCGCCCCGACTTGCGGCCGTGGGAGTGCAATCCCTGCGAGTCCTGCAAGATCGGCCGCGACCGGGTCGAGGCGGGGGGAGTAGACCCAAACGAAAAGGATTACCTCAACGAAAAGCATGAGGTGGACTCGCACACTACAAGGCCCGAGATTCGCGCGTGGCGGGAGCTCGGGAGGAAGGAGAAGGTGGCGGAACGGTTGCACAACGGTAGCAAATGTAATGCATTCCGCACTACAGCGACGGGGTCGAAGCGGGAGGATAAGACCCCCAACGAAAATGATTACCACAACGAAAAGGAGGAGGCACAAGTGACGGTAAAAGATGGGAAGCGGGAACTCATCCTGCAGGTCATCCAGAAAGCAAAGTGTGTCACTCGGGGGACCTTAGTCGGCGCTGTCGGACTTCCCAAGGCGGACGTGGAGCCGATCGCCAAGGCACTCGCATCGGAGGGATTCATCAAGATATGGCCCGGCACCAGGAGCGACTCTGTGATCTACACCATCCCGGATCATCCGAATCCCGTGGCGGCAAAACCCGTGTCGTCGAAAGCGGCTCTGCCGGCCGCACCGCGCGTCGTCAGTGAGCCGGCTGCCGCTACCCCCCCCTACAAGCCGCGTGCCAAGTCGGAGAAGCTGAAATCGGCGGAGGGACGAACGAGCCCCGCAGGAGAGGCGTCGGCGCACGGGAGCCTCTTCGAGGTCGATCTGCGGTTCGTCGGGATCCTCCAGGAGCGAGCGGGGCGTTTGATGGGGGCGATCGCCTCGGAGAGCCCGATCGACGGCGAACTGCTCGACCTGTTCTGTCTCACGACCGACTGGCTGCGTGAGCGGAGGGCGACGGCATGACCGACAAACAAACGGAAGTGGAAACGGAAGTCTATCTGTGGAACAGGACCTACCCCATCGGCATGCCGGTGACAGTGACCCTGGACAACGGGGAGAAGATGTTGACCTACACACGTTCGCTCGCATGGGAAGTCTGTGGCCAGGCGGTGATCCTTCTGAAAGGCATCATCGGCGGCTACCGCTTAAGCCGCGTTCGGGTGGTCGAGGAGAAGATGGAGTTTTTCGATGCGGTCTATTCGGACGTGACGATGAAGGAAGAAGACAAGATCTACTGGCTGTACAAGTCGTGCCAGCACCTCACATCCCAGCTGCAGAAGGAGGAATCGATGGAAGGACTTACCGAAGGAAGGATGGTTCATTTCGTGATGCAGGACGGTGAGCATCGTGCGGCCGTCGTCGCCCGGGTGTGGCGGCCACAGACGCCGGAACGTCCGGGCTACTGCAACCTCACAGTCTTCACCGACTGGGGCAACGACGGCCCGGGCAACGATACCGGCTTCCGGCGGGAGACCTCGATCCTCTACTCGGAGGCCAAGGAGCCGAATACCTGGCACTGGATCGAGCGGGAGGGGGGGCAATGAAGATCACCGAGATCGTCGTCTCCGCGGGCCGGACCTTCAACCATCCCTACGAGCAGTTCTCCAACCTGCGTCCCCAGGTCACGCTCAAGGCGACCATCGAGGGCGAGGATGATCCGCTGGCCGCCGCGAAGGAGTTGCAGGGCAAGGCGGAGGCGCTGGTGGAAGACCACAAGCGGAGCATGCTCCAGACGCTCCACGAACTCCACCACCTCTCGATGGCCAAGCAGGAAGTGTACGACGTCGAGAGGAAACTGGCGAATCTCAACGATCGCCTCACCGAGCTGCGCAAGGAGAACCCGCAGTTGGTTCTCGAGCTTGGAGGAGGCGCGTCATGAAATGGGAGTATCTACACCCCGCCGACCGGCCCGTCGTGGACGGCCTGGAAAAGCATGAGATCGTCTACGCGAAGGACCAGCCGGAGTACATCCCGCTTCGATGCCTCCGGGCCAACACCGGGATGAGGGAGGTGCTGTCCCGGTGGACCCTCACGCCGGAGCAGCGGAAGATGGTCGCGGAAGGCGCGGATATCTTCCTCGAACTCAGCACGTTCGGCGACCCCCTCCAGCCGATACGGATCACCGTCTCGGCGGATCCCGAACCGTGGTTCTTCGAGCAGCGCATGAAGCTCCAGCTCGCTTGCGGGTGCTTCGGTACATGCAAGAGCCCTGAGCGGCCGCATGACGCGGATATTCCCGCGCCCGCTTTCCCGCACGGAGGATAGAGGTGATGGATCATACACCGGGGCCGTGGAGAATTTGCGGGGGCGGGCGGAAGGACTGGATCCGGATCGATGCGGGGGCGGTCAAGCCGGATGGGGATCCTGATTCAGAACTCGGCGGGGAAACCCTATTCTACACCAACGAATTGAACTTAATGAACCCGGAAGCGAAACGCAAGGTGATCTCCTATTACCGTCTTGCGGCCGCCGCGCCGGAGCTGCTTGAAGCCGCAGAGGACGTGCTCGAGCAGTACAGGAAGTCCATCGTTCCGATCGGCCCGGACCTGTCAGATTCCATCAGGGTGTTCCTGGCCAACGCCGTCAGGAAGGCGAGGCGGGCATGACGAAGGTATTCCCGATCGCCCTCGTCGTGCTCAACGGATGCGCGGCCGTCGTCTATGCCGCGCAGGGGCCGGACAGTTTGCGGAAGGCCGTCTTCTATTTGGCTTCCGCGGTGATCATCTCTGTAGTGACTTGGTGAAGAAGGCCGAAACGGGGGCACCCGCCCCCGTCTGCCGGTTAGACCGGCACTGAGGAGGCCGACATCGTGAAACCCTCCGCCGCCCGGGTCTTCGAGTATCTGAGGAGCAATATGGACCGCTAAGTCCCGGCGATGGAATTGCTGAACAACCTCCGCATGATCGATTACCGGTCGAGGATATCCGAGATCAACCGGGAATTCCGTTCGCGCGGAAGCCTCTCCCGCGTGGTCTCGCGGCGAATCCCCGGCCGCACGACGAACGCCTACCGGCTGGTGCTGTTCGAGACGACGCTTTAGCGCCCCTTTTTCCCTCCCTCCCCCGTACATTTCCCCAAATCTTTGGGGCTATTTACTCCGGGATATTTCCTACGGTGGCAAGGAGTGGCTGGCCCGAGGCCAGCCACTCTCCGGAGGAAATGTATGGACCCGCAGAACATCATCATCCACCACTCCGCCACGAAGGACGGCGTCAATAACGACTGGGACGCCATTCGCCGCTACCACATGTCGTGGCGGTACCAGGGGAGGATCCTCACCCCCGAGGAAGGCCAGGAGCACCTCGACAAGGGCGTAAAGGGCGTCGAGCGTCCGGACCGGGAGATCGGCTACCACCGGGGCTTCGAGCGCATCGGCACGACGCTCGTCCTTCGGGAAGGCCGTGCGATCGGCGATACCGGCGCGCACTGCCGCGAGCTCCACATGAACCTCAAATCCATCGGGTACTGCATCGTGGGCAACTTCGACCTGGCGCCGCCGGATCTGGAACTTTTGAAGTTCGTGGCAGCGCAGGCCAAGAAGGACGTCGAGGCGTACGGGATCCCGGTCCAGGCGATCCGCGGCCATCGGGAGATCGGAAGCGACGCCGGCTTCGACTGGCGGAAAGGGCAATACAAGAGCTGTCCCGGGAAATATTTCCCGATGGACACGCTCCGCCAGTTCGTCGGCGGCACGTTGCCTGCGTGATCGACGGCCTGTGCTGGCCGGGGTTTGCGGCCTGGGAGCCGCCGTACATGAAAGAAGAAGTCTGCCGGATGTGCCGGCGGATTCACGACGGATGCCCGAAGGGGGAAGCCGATGAAAAAGAATCGCTGGTCGTTCGAAGCCCTGATCCTTCTCCTCGCACTCCTGACACTCACGATCGTCAAGGTTCTTCCGGCAAGCGCGCAGGAGGATCTCGTCAATCAGCTAATGCCCCAGAACTGGGACGACTGGGCGGTGGTGATGCTGACGATCGGCGTGGTGCAGTTGCTAAAGATGCTCCTTCCCAGTCCCGACGGGGTTCCGCGGTGGGCGGCCGTCGTGACGGACCGGATCAACCGCGTGATGCCGTACATTCCGATCGCGATCGCCGCGGCGCTGTACGTCCTGTGGCAGCGCAGCGCCGTCGTTCTGGGTGAAGACGGCCCTCTTCCCACCGCGCCCATCGGGCAACTGATCGAGCACGGGGCGGTGCTTGGGATCTACGCGGCGTATCTCTACCGGGCAGGCAAAGTCACGATCTTCGGAGCGTAAGGGAGGCATCGCGTGGCAGCGATCTTCGCATTCATCCTGAAGCGCCCGTGGATACTCGCCCTGGCGGCGCTTCTCCTGTTATCCGGCGGTCTGTACGTGAAGCTCAAGTCC
The DNA here is from genome assembly GCA_021824125.1 of Deltaproteobacteria bacterium. GTDB lineage: Bacteria > Desulfobacterota > Deferrimicrobia > Deferrimicrobiales > Deferrimicrobiaceae > JAKALO01. Next base: position 13,910 of record JAKALO010000011.1, read on the forward strand.
GTCGAGGGGAAGCTTGTCCAGGCGCAGAGCCAGGTCGAGCTGCTCTCCCAGAAGATCGAGGAGCAAAACCGCGCCGTGCAGGCGTGGAAGAGCGCGGCGGGCATCCAGGCCGCCAGGGCAACAGAGGCCGAAGCGAAGGCCGCCCGGGCTCGCGTGGCTTCGGCCGGCCGGGTACAGCGGATCCTGAGCGAGCCGGTGCCCGCCGCATGTCCCGAAGCGATTCAATGGGCGGCGGAGAAGGGAATCGAGCTGGTGCAGGGATGGGAGGAGACGCCATGAAGAGGCTCGCCGCGATCGCCGCGATCTGCCTGCTCACCTCCGGCTGCGCGCACGCTCCCCCAACGGCGGAAATTCCCCTGGCCGTTCCTTGCCCCGCCCCACCGCAGGTGGTCCGTCCGCACCTGCCGATCGCCGATCTGCGCGCCGGAGACTCTCCCGACAACGTCGTGAAAGCCTACGCGGCCTCGGTGGAAACCCTCATCGGCTACGCGAGAGAGCTGGAGACGATTCTTTCCGGTTATCGCCGGTAGGCGAGCCGATTCCTTAGCCGCAGGAGGTCCACCATGCCACACGACGAAGATCTGATCCGGAACCACAGCTTCATGCTGGGGGAGATCAACGGGTCGTTGAAGGCCCTCCACGCCGGGCAGGAACGGGTCCTGTCGGCCGTCCAATCCGTCGACGGGCGGCTGCGGACCGTGGAGAGCAAGTCCATCCGGAACGGCCTCTTGGCCGGCGGCGCCATGTCGGTCGCCACCCTCCTGCTGAAGGAATCGGTCAAATCCGCCCTCGGATTGAAGAGCTGAAAAGTGGCTCACGGCGAAGAAACCCGGCGCTCCCTGCGAAGCGCCTACGTCCATCAGGGGTTCTCCCTCGAGGCCGCCTCGGAGAAGCTGGGGGTGTCGTTCGGCACCGCCGCGCGGTGGAAGCGGTCCGCCAAGGCCGACGGCGACGATTGGGACAAGGCGCGCGCGGCCGACCGGATGTCGGGCGAGGGGAAAGAGGCGGTCATCCAGGCGGTGATCGAGGATTACCTCCTGCTTCATCAGGCCACGATCGAGGACATCAAGCACGACAAGGAATCCTCGCCGATCAAGCGTGCCGAAGCCCTCTCCCGCCTGGCGGACGCCTTCCACAAGACGATGCACGCCATGGGGGAGGTGTCTCCCGAGCTCTCCCACCTGGCGATCGCCAACGAGATCCTGCGGCACCTCTCCAAATTCGTCATCGAGAAGTACCCGGAGCACGGACCGGCGTTCGTCCGGATCCTCGAGCCCTTCGGGGCGGAAGTTGCGCGTATCTATGGGTAAGGGCTTATCGCTTAAGGATTTCAAGCTGGGGCTCTCCGAGCTCTCCGCGCAGCTGCGCAAGATCATCGAAGCCCAGGTCATGGGATTCGATCCGGATCCCGCGAAAGGCGCCGCCCGCCGGGAGAAGGCGCTCTCCTCCTACGAGTTCTTCACGAAGACGTATTTCCCGCATTACATCCAGTTTGACAACTCCGTGCTCCACGACTTTCTCTACCAGGAGCTTCCGGCCCTTGTGGAAAGCCCGACAGGGCAGCACGAGGCGATCGCCGCTCCCCGCGGAGAGGCCAAATCCACGCTCGTCTCCCAGATCTTCGTCTTGTGGTGCATCGCGAAACGGATCAAGCACTACCCGCTGATCGCCATGGATTCGTTCGACCAGGCGGCGATGATGATCGAGGCGATCAAGGCGGAGCTGGAGTTCAACCCGCGCCTCTCCCAGGACTTCCCGGAAGTATGCGGCCCCGGCCGACTCTGGCGGGAAGGGCTGATCATCACGGCGAACGACGTGAAGGTCCAGGGAGCGGGCTCCGGCAAGAAGTTGCGCGGGCTTCGGCACGGCCCGTACCGGCCCGACCTGGTCATCGCCGACGACCTGGAGAACGACGAGAACGTCGTCTCCCCGCAGCAGCGCGACAAACTCGAGCGGTGGTTCGGAAAGACCGTCCTGAACCTCGGTCCCCCCGACGGCTCGATGGACGTGCTCGTCATCGGGACCGTCCTCCACTACGACTCCGTGCTGTCCCGGCTCCTGAAGAACCCCCTGTGGAAAACGAGGGTTTTCAAATCGGTCATCGAATGGCCCGACCGGATGGACCTGTGGGAGAAGTGGGAGGAGCTGCTCTTAAACGACGGCGACGGCGCCGCGGATGCCTACTACCGGCAGCGCAAAAAGGAGATGGACCGCGGCGCCGTGGTCTCCTGGCCGTCCGCGCGGCCTTTCCGGATGCTTATGGAGAAGCGCGCCCGGGACGGCCACGCATCGTTCGACTCCGAGCAGCAGAACGATCCGATCTCCTCCGAGGACGCGCTCTTCTCCAAGATCACCTTCTGGGTGTCACGCCTCCCCTCCTGGATCTTCTACGGCGCGTGCGATCCGTCCCTGGGCAAGGCCGGCCAGAGCCGGGACCCCTCGGCGATCCTGGTGGGCGGGTTCGACCGGAAGACGGGGATCCTGGACGTCGTCGAGGCGGCGATCGCCAAGCGGCTGCCGGACAAGATCATCGAGGACATCATCGCCTACCAGAAGGAATACAAGTGCCTGGTCTGGGGGATCGAGTCGGTCCAGTTCCAGGAGTTCTTCCGGACGGAGCTCGTCAAGCGCTCCGCGCAGCGGGGCGTGCCCGTACCCGCCCGGGGCCTGATTCCGCACGCCGACAAGGTCCTACGCATCGAGAGCCTGCAGCCGCACGTGGCCAACGGGCTCATCCGGCTGCACCCGTCGCAGAAGGTGCTCAACGAACAACTGCGTCACTTCCCTAAAGCCGATCACGACGACGGACCGGACGCATTGCAGATGCTGTGGATGCTGGCGGTGTCCGGCCACGCAACGTACGCCTACAACCCGGTCGGGACGACCAAAGGGATCGGAAAGATCAAGGGGGCCTACTGATGGCGAAACTCCTGGATTACCGCGGCAACCCCGTGGACCTTGGAGCGCTGCGAGCCGAGATCGCCGCTCCCTCGTTGGCGGGGATCCGGCAGGTCATCTCCAACCACCCCGCCCAAGGCCTGACGCCCGCGCGCCTGGCGGGTCTATTGCGGCAGGCCGAGAACGGCTATCCGATCTCCTACCTCGAGCTGGCCGAGGAGATGGAGGAGAAGGACCTCCACTACCGCTCCGTGCTCGGCACCCGCAAACTGGCCGTCTCGGGCCTCCCGGCGGTCGTCGAAGCGGCGTCCGACGCGGCGGAAGACGTCGCGGCGGCCGACCTGGTACGGGAGGCGCTTCTCCAGGAGGGGTTCGAGGACGTGTTGATGGACGTCCTGGACGCCATCGGCAAGGGGTTCTCCGTCTGCGAAATCCTCTGGGACGCCTCCGAGTCGGAGTGGCGGCCACGGGAGATCGTCTGGCGGGATCCCCGCTGGTTCGTGCTCTCCCAGGTAGACGGCCGCACGGTGCTGCTGCTGGATGAGAAGGACTTGAACGGCCTCGTCCTGGCTCCCTACAAGTTCATCGTCCATACACCCAAGGTCAAATCCGGCCTTCCGCTGCGCGGCGGGATCGCCCGGGCCGCGGCCTGGGCGTACCTCTTCAAAAACTACGGTCTCAAGGACTGGGTGGCGTTCGCGGAGGTCTACGGCCAGCCGGTGCGGGTGGGAAAATACGGCCCCGGCGCTCTGCCGGAGGACGTCAACGTGCTGAAGGAAGCGGTGGCATCCATCGGGTCCGACGCCGGCGCGGTGATTCCCGATTCGATGTTGATCGAGTTCGTCGACCACGTCGGCAAGGCCGCCTCCGCCCAGGTGTACGAGCGGTTGCTCGACTACCTCGACAAGCAGGTAAGCAAAGCCGTCCTCGGGCATTCCGGATCCGCCGACTCCACACCGGGCAAGCTCGGCGGCGAGGACGAAGCCAAAGACGTCCGCAAGGACCTGTTGATCGCGGATGCGAAGCAGTTGTGCGCCACGCTCAACCGCCAACTCGTCCGTCCCGTGGTGGATCTGAACATGGGTCCGCGCGCGGCCTATCCGAAGATCCGCCTGCAGATGGAGGAGTCCGAAGATCTGACCGCCCTGGCCGGCAACCTGAACACGCTCGTCCCGATGGGCGTCAAGGTCTCCGCCTCTTGGGCGCGCGACAAGTTCGGGATCCCCGATCCGGACCCGAAGGAGGAGCTCCTGGCGGCTCCTGCCAATCCGTTCTCTCCTCCTGCGGGACCTTGGCCTCCGAATGATCCTTCCGCCGCCGCGGCCGCCGCCGCGGCCACCGCGCGTCGGACGGACCGGACGGAATGTCCGCATTGCCGGGCGGCCAACGCGGCCGGCACGGCGGCGCCGGACGTCGCTGACGCATACGCCGAACAGGGCGGGACGCGCGTCCTGCCGTTGATGGACGCGCTGATCGCGCCGATCCGCGACCTCATTGAGCGCGCGACGACCCTCGAAGAGGTCCGGGACGGCCTGCTCTCCCTGTACCGGGACATGGATCCCGTCAAACTCGGCGAACTGATGGCGCTGGCGCTGTCCGCCGCGGATCTCTCCGGGCGGTTCGAGGTCGGCAATGGCCGGTGAAATCCGATACTCCTCCCTGCCCTTTCAGGAGGCGATCGATTTCTTCCGGGAGGAGGTGAACCTGCCCACGCAGCATTGGGACGACCTGTGGCAGGGGATGCACGCGCGCGGCTTCATGGTGGCCGGCGCGGCGAAGACCGAGATTCTGGCGGATTTCCGCAGCGCCGTCGACAAGGCGATCTCCCAGGGGACGACGCTCGACGAGTTCCGTAAAAGTTTCGATTCGATCGTCGCCAACAACGGCTGGAGCTACAAGGGCGGGCGGAACTGGAGGAGCGAGTTGATCTTCTCCACGAACATCCGCACGGCGTACGCCGCCGGCCGGTACAAGCAGATGACCGATCCGGACGTCGCCTCCTACCGGCCTAACTGGCAATACCGGCACGGCGACAGCGTCGTACCGCGGCCGCTGCACCTGTCCTGGGACGGACTGGTCCTTCCCGCGGACGACGCCTGGTGGAAGGAGCACTACCCGCCGAACGGCTGGGGATGCAAGTGCCGGGCGTTCGCGCTCTCCGATCGGGACATGAAGAAAGCCGGCAAGGACGGCCCCGATACGGCGCCGGATAACGGGACGTACGAGTGGGCGGATCGAAACGGCGAGGTGCACGACGTCCCCAACGGGATCGATCCGGGCTGGGATTACAACGTCGGCGAGGCGGCCTGGGGGCGGCAGCTCTCCGCGCAGTCGATGGCCGACTGGGGGAAGGAAGGCGCCGCGGCCTGGGAATCTCTTACGCAGGGGAACTGGCAAAGCGCCGGACGGCCGGAGGAGATTCCGTTCGACGATCCGCAGGCGGAAGCGGTGCCGCCGTTATCCACCGGGAAACAGGCGGAGCAGGCGTTGCGGAAGATCCTCGGCGGCGAGGAGAAGGTCTTCTCGTTCAGTGAAGGAGATTTCCGGTACGACACGCTGGTCAACGCGGTCTCGCTGTCCGGCCACATCCCGCTGGACCGGTCGTCGTTTTTGCCCTTCCTCGCGGAGACGCTCACCGATCCGTTCGAGGTATGGCAATCCTTCGAACGCCACAAGGGGACCGGGAAGGTCGTGCTGCGGCAGCGGATCGTCAAGGGAGTCGCCCTGGGCGATGGGACGGGAACGCTGTCCGTGGCCAACGCCAGCAAGGGGCTCCTCGAAGGATGGTCCGTCGTTTCGGTCGGGAACATCAACGATCAACGGCGTGGGCAACTGGTCTGGAAGAGGTAAGGAGATCCGATGCCGATCGAGATCGTCGTAGAGGATAGCGGGATCCGGGAGGCGCTCTCGCGCCTGGCGGCGAAGGTGCGCAACCTTGCCCCCGCGATGAAGAACATCGGGGAATACCTGCAGCGCTCCACCTGGGAGCGGTTCGACGCGCAGAAGGATCCGTCCGGCAAGCCGTGGGCGAAACTGAAAGCCTCCACGCTGGCGAGGAAGAAGACCTCGAAGATCCTGATCGAGAGTTCGCGCTTGCGGGATTCCATCGTCTACCACGCGGACAACGACCAGGTCGAGGTCGGCACCAACGTCGTCTACGCCGCGATCCACCAGTTCGGGGGGAAGACCGCTCCCCGAACGATCCGTCCCACCCGCAAAAAAGCGCTCTTCTGGCCGGGGGCGTCTCATCCGGTCGGCGCGGTCAACCACCCCGGCTCGCAGATCCCCGCCCGACCCTTCCTCGGAGTCTCCGACGAGGACAAGGCGGAGATCCTCGATATCATCCGCGACCATGTCTTTTTGGGGGAGAAATGAAAAAAACGCCGTATTTGCCCCTAGGATCGACGATCTCCCTTTTTCCGCACTACCCCACGGCTCGCGGGGAGATCGTAAAATTTAAACAGTGTCTAAACGGGTCAAATGGGCATGTCCGGTTAGCGGAGCCCCCCTCATTTTCCGCCGGACAGGGTCCACTCCCATCGTCCGAGGCCGGTTTGCAAGGGATAACTCCCGCTAAATCAATGAGTTTTCCTCAAATCTTTGGGGAGATTCCCTCTTTTGCGAAAGGTAGGGTGCAATCATGCCGACCGTAACCTTTCAAGCCTCCTGCGCACAGGCCCTCCCCGAGGGGCTCTCCGAATGGATCCAGCTCCTGCCGGCGGGAGAGATCGTCACCCGGGACGGACGCGGACCCTACAAGAACACGAACCCCCAGGGAATCGTCGAGGAATTTCTCGCCTACGGAATGCCCGTCGCCATCGACTACGAGCACCAGAGCCTGGACGCGGAAGAAAAAACCGCGCCGACGCCGGCGGCCGGATGGATCACCGAGCTGGAGATCCGGGGCGGCGAGATCTGGGCGCGGGTGGAGTGGAACGAACGCGCCGCGGAGATGATCGCCGCGAAGGAGTACCGGTACATCAGCCCCGTGTTCCAGTACGACCCCAAAACCGGCGTCGTCGGCCGGATCGTCAGCGCGGGGCTCACTAACCGACCGAACCTGTATCTACAGGCGGTAGCCCGACAAGGAGGGAACATGAACGAACTGATCGAACGTCTCTGCATGATGCTCAACCTGCCCGTGACGAGCACGACGGAGGAGATCGTCACGCATCTGCAGCGCCTGATCGACCTGGTCCAGGGGAACGCCTCCGCCGCCCAGGAGATCGCGACGGCGCTGTCGCTGCCCGACGGCACCGAGCTCCCCGCGATCGCGACGGCCGTCGCCTCGCGCCTTAGCCAGGAGCCGGATCCGGCCAGGTTCGTGCCGCGCGCCGAGCACGACCGCGTGGCGAACACCCTGCAGCAGCTCCAGGAGCAGGGCAAGAAGGACGAGGCGGCGCGCAAAGTGGCCAATGCGATCGCCGCCCGCAAGGTCTCCCCGGCGATGAAAAGCTGGGCGACCGATTACGCGACGAGGGATCCGGAAGGATTCGCCGCCTTCGTGGCGGCGGCGCCGGCGATCGTCGCGGAAGGCTCCGTCGCGCCCGCCGGAGCGCCGAAGGGATCGGTGCTGGATGCGGATGCGGCGGCGCAGAAGCAGACTCTGATCGACCAGTACAAGGCGGCCCATGCGGGTGTATCCGACAAGGACGCCCTCCTGGCGGTCGCAGCGGCCAACACCGAACTCTTCAGGGAAAGGAGATAGAACGCCATGATGGGACCCACGACCGGATGTCTGGAGAAATCCGTAAAGTGCACGGCGGCGATCGCCACGGCCTTCCTGATCGCCAAGTTCGGCGCCGACGACGACACGCTGTCGCAGGCCACCGCGGCCGCGGAGCCGCTGATCGGCATCTTCCAACACACTACCTCCGCCGCGGGCGAAGAGGTCCGCGTCGCGCTCGACGGGATCAGTAAGGTGAAGCTCGGCGGGGGCGTGACGCGGGGCGATCGCTTGACCTCGGACGCCGCCGGCAAGGCCGTGGCGATCGGCGCGGTGGCGGGCACCAACTACAACTCGATCGGCACGGCCCTGGCCTCGGGCGTGGCGGACGACATCATCCCCGTCCACCTCTGCCCCAGCCGGCCGCAGGGATAAACCAACCTCTCTGATCGCGTCCCGCGCGGGCGCATGGACTGAAACGAAAGGAGATCACAAGCGATGCCGACCCCGAAATCCCTGCACGTCGACGCGATTCTCACGAACCTCTCGGTCAAATACCGCAACGAGGACATGATCTGGCCGCTTCTGCTGCCGGTCATCCCCGTCGGCAAGCGGAGCGACAAGTACTTCGTCTACAACAAGGCGGACAGCTACCGGCTCGCCGACGACAAGATCGGGCCGAAGTCTCTGCCCAACGAGGCCGACTGGGGCGTCTCGACGGACAACTACTCCGTCAAGGACCACGCCCTGGGCGACTGGCTGCCCCAGGAGACGATCGACAACTCCGACAACCCGGTCCAGCCGGAAGTCGACACGAACGACTTCGTGAACGGCCTCCTGGACGTCGCCCAGGAGAAGCGCGTGGCGGACCTGGTCTTCAACGCCGCCACCTACCCCGTGGGGAACAAGGTCCAGCTCGCCGGAGTGACCCAGTGGGGCGGGACCTCCGACAACCCGATCAACGACGTCCTGACCGCCGTGGAGAGCTGCTTCGTCAGAGCGAACACGCTCGTGTTCGGACAGGCGGCGTGGCAGAAATTCCGCACGCTCCCCGAGATCCTGGACGCCGTGAAGTCCACGTCCCGGTACCAGGGATCGCCCGGCGGGCTGGCGACGAATCCCGAGGTCGCCGCGCTCTTCGAGGTCGATCGCGTCCTGGTCGGCCGCGCGCGGTACATCAGCTCGAACGAAGGCCAGGCGGACACGTACGCCCGGCTGTGGGGCAAGCACTTCGCGGCCCTCCACGTCGTGCCCGGGAATCCTGGGATCAAGAGCATCACCTTCGGCGGCACCTTCTCCGAGACCCGCCGGCAGACCCAGCGGGACTTCGATCCCAAGCGCGGCATCAAGGGCGCCCACTTCATCAAGGTCGCCTGGAACTCGGACGAGAAGATCATCGCGTCCGACCTGGGGTACTTCATCCAGGACGCCGTGGCGTAAGTAAAGGGCGGCGTAAACCGTAAAACCGAACCGGGGCGGTCCGAAAGGGCCGCCCCATCCCTGATGAAGGAGAAGGCATATGGCGAAGTATCGGGTGCTTGACATGCATCTCCGGCTTGCGGTGGGGGATAAAGTCCGGGATTTCGCGCCGGGCGACGTCGTGGAGCTCTCCCCGGAAGAGGCGGAAAAGATCGGGAAGAACGTGGAGCCGGTCCCTGCCGACGAGAGCGAAGGCGCGGAAGGCGGCAAGAAGGGCAAGAAGGAGAAGTAAGCGGTGGCCTACGCAACCCAGGCGGATATGGAGGAGCGGTTCGGCGCGGGGGAGCTGCTGAAGATCACCGACCGCTCCAATCCCCCCACGGGGGCGATCGACGCGGCGGTCGTCACCCGTGCGCTCTCCGACGCCGAGGCGGAGATCAACGGGTATCTGGCGGCACGCTATACGCTGCCGCTGTCGTCCACACCCGCCGTCCTGAAGCGCCTGTGCTGCGTTATCGCGCGCTACTACCTGTACGACGACTGGGCGAACGAACAGGTCCGGGCCCAGTTCGAGGATGCGACGAAAGTGCTGAAGCTCATTGCAGAAGGAAAGGTGCTCCTGGGGACCGAGCCGGCGGCGGCACCAGAGACGCGGGCGTCCAAGCCGCAGTTCACCACGTCCGACCGGGTGTTCTCCCGGGGATCGCTCGAGGAGTTCTAAGGAGCGCCGATGCCTGAATCAATCCGAGAGAGGATCCTGAGCGATCTGACGGCCGCCGTCTCTGGCGTCACCCAGGCCGCCGGGTACGCGATCGATATCCGAACGGTGGGCAGGGTCCGCCGGGAGCCGTACCAGGCGCATGAATATCCCGCGGTGAACCTCCTCGAAGGGCCGGAACGAAAACAGGCCGGCCCGACGGCGCTTACCACCTGCTTCCTGCCGGTCGTCCTGGAGATCTCCGTGTGGGACAAAAACGCCCTGGCGGTTGCGGCGAACCGGGCGATGGCGGCGGTCATCAAGGCCACCCTGGCCGACCGGACGCGCGGCGGGCTGGCGATCGACACGGAGGAGACCGGCAACAAGATGTTCGTCGACGAGACGGATCCGACCCGGCCGATCGGCGGATTCCGCGTGGAGTTCACGATCGAGTACCGGCACGCCGAGAGCGATCCGTACTCGGTGAACTGAGAGATGAAGGAGGACAGCATGGCGAACGAGCCTGCGACCGTAACCTTCCGGGTCCGTCCCGGGGGATCGTGCCGGGCAGAAAAGAACCCGGAATCGGGAGAGGAAACGATCGTCGTGGTCGAGCCGGACACGAGCGACAACGAAAACCCCGGCGGAAACGTCGAGGAGATCCCGGAACCGACCGTTGCGCCCACGGAGGGCCAGACGCCGGGCCGATCCGCAAGAGGGAGGAGATAACCGATGCTGGTACGCAAACGCACGCTGCTTGGAAAGATCGAAGCCACCTACGGGGTCGATCCGGTGCCGGTCCCGGCCACCGACGCGATTCTCGAGAAGAATCTCGACGTCCGGGAGATCGGCGAGGAGCTCGTCCGGGACTTCGCCCGGTCTTCCCTGTCTCCCCTGCCGCATGTGATCGGGGAGAAATACGCCGAGCTCAAGTTCCAGACGGAACTGAAAGGCTCCGGCGCGGCCGGCACAGCTCCGGAGATCGGCAAGCTCTTCAGGGCGTGCGGGTTCGCGGAGACGATCGTTGCCCTCACCTCGGCGGCGTACGATCCGTCGTCCGCATCGTTCTCCTCGATCACCTTCTACGTCTACCGTGACGGGATCCTCCACAAGCTGACCGGCGCGCGGGGGACGTTCGACGTCGATCTCACCGTCGGAAAATACGGCGTCATCAACTGGACCTTCCAGGGTCTCTACGTCGCCGTCTCCGATTCGGCGCTCGTCTCCGGGACGTACAACGCAACGCTGCCGCCGGTGGTCCTGAACGCGGCGTTCTCCGCCGGAGGGTACGCCGCGGTAGCGACGAAGGTGTCGCTGAACATGGCGAACGAACTCGCCCTCCGGCGGGATTTGAGCGCGGCGAACGGAATCCGGGAGGTCCTGATCACCGGCTGGGACGGCCGGGGCGGATCCTTCGATCCCGAGGCGGTCCTCGAGGCGACGCATCCGTTCTTCGCCAACTGGGCGTCGGCGGCCCAGGCGGCGCTTACCGTCACGGTGGGCGGCACGGCCGGGAACAGGTGCGTCATCACGGCGCCGAAGGCCCAGTACAAGTCGATCTCCCCGGGCGACCGGGACAAGATCTACGTCTACGACATCCCGATCCGCCTGGCGCAGTCCGTGGGGGACGACGAGGTGAAGCTCCTGTTCAACTGATGAAAACCGGGGCGTTGCGCCCGCCCCGGCCCCGGGAGGGAGGCTCACCGCCTCCGGCCTCCCTCCCCCCCCTTTCGATTGCCAGGAGACGGATCACGCCGAAAAAGGAGACGACGAGAATGCCGATCGCGGTTGATCCGAACAAAAGTTGGGAATACACCCTCGAATGTGATCGGGAGCTTCCTCCGGAACAGCAGACGGTCTTCGAGCTGAAGGTCCTCTCGGCCCGGGACCTGGCGGCGATCCAGGACGGCGCGACGAAGGGAAACGTCGACGGCTCCCTTGAGTTCAAGTCCGGCTCGCAGACCCTCCGCATCCTGGACCTGGGCGTGCGCGGGTGGAGGAATTTTAAGGATGCCGACGGCGCCGATGTCCCCTACCGGGAGAACAACGGCAAGCCGCGGCCCGAGAATTGGGACTGCTTGCGGCCGGAGTGGCGCAGGGAGCTGGCCAACGCCATCACCGAACAAAACCGCCTCTCGGAGGAGGAAAGAAAAAACTGATCGTGCTCGCGGCGTTCCTCGCCGGCGAGCTGGAGGAATATGACTGCAAGACGTGCGCGGACGAGCTTCAACCGATGCGGGGATGCACGGAAGACGCCCTCCGGCCGGTGCTCGTCTTCGAGGACAAGACGGAGCTTACCCGGTGTCCTGTGCGATCCATCACCCCGGATCTGTGGCACGTCGCCCGGGCGTATCGCTACAAGGAGGCCGGCTTGTTCCCCGCGTCGGGCGGTTGGCTGGAGCAGAGCGCGACGCTGCTCGAGGCGTTCGACCTGCTCGACCGGGAGATCGCCTCGTACGCCCCGAAGAAACGCTGATCATCCGATGAGATCGGACGGGTAAACGATGGGCAAAAACGACGAACTGAAGATCGTCATCCGGGCGCAGGACTTCGCCACCGGCGAGTTGAACAAGATCAACGGGGCGTTTTCCGCGTTCACCGGCAAACTCACGTCGGGATTCAACGCCCTGAAAACACATTGGGTCGCCGCCGCGGCCGCGTTCTACGCCGTCATGAGGACTCTCTCCACCGGCTGGGATCTCTTCGAAAAAGGAGCCGGAAGGAAGGATCAGATCGAGGCGCTCGATCGCTTGGTGGCGAAGTACAACACGTCCGCCACCGAGATCTTATCGGCGATCAAGAGATCCTCCCACGGGCTGATCGATACGAAGACGGCGCTGGATTCCATCGGCGACGCCGTCATGCGGAACCTTGATCCGCGGATCCTCGAGAAGTTCGCCGCCGGTGCCGTCGTCATGGCGAAGGCGACCGGTGGATCCACCGCGGCGGCATACGCCGAGATCATCGAAGCCGTCTCTACCGGGCAGGCAAGGGCGCTGAAGAAAATCACCGGTGTGATGGATATGAAGGAGAAATACGGCGAGGGGTTCATGTCGTTTTCCGAAGGCCAGCAGGCGGCGCTGCGGATGCAGTTGGTGCTGGAGAAGTTGACGGAGCGCCAACGGGAATACGGCGTGGTGATCGTCGAGTCGGACGACAAGATCGTCCAGTTCAAGAACACCATCGAGGATTTAAAAACCGCAGTTGGCATGGGGTTGGAAACTCTCTTTGGAGCTTCGTTCGGGGACTTCAAAAAGGGGATCGACGACGCGGTGAAAAGCGTGCAGGCGTTCGTGAAGGAAAACAACGGGCTTTTTGAGGGGATTGCGGGGGTCTTGAAAACCATAGGCGGGAGCCTCGGGAGCATCCTGGGGAACATCTGGCAAATGATAAAGGACTCCGGAGCGCTGCAATTGGTTTGGCTCGGAGTCTCGGCCGCATTGAAAGTCGTGAATCTTGCACTCGGAGCGATGGCCGATATTATCAACGGATTGAAGAAGGGTACGTACGCGGTAGGAGCCCTTCTCATGGAATTCGGGGCGGATTTCTTCGATTACATATCCAATTCCGGAGCGGCGCTCGAGGGGTACGACGGCCACGTCAATGTCATTTCCAACAGTTTGAGGAAGCAACAGAAAATACTTGAGGACAAACTGAAGGCGGGCGACAAAGACAAATCGTATCTTTTGGAAGCGATCGAGAAGAACAAAGCCCTCCTGAAGATCCAGCAGGAAGGGGTCAAAGCCGCGAAGGAGGCGAAGAAGGCGGCGGGGACGTTTATCCCTCCTCCGACAACGGGGTTCTCCGAAGCGCAGAAGAAATCCGTCGAGGATTTCCTGTCCTGGTACAAGACGCAGTCCGCCCAGGTCGCCGGCGAGATCAAGGCGCTTCATGGAGACGAAGCGGGAGCGCTGAAGGATCAGTACGAGCAGTCGTTGGAAGAGATTGCGGCGAAGGCGCGGGAACTGAAAAAGAACAACTTGCTCGTGGAGAAGGACGGCACCTTCACGATCGCCCCGATGCTGAACGACGAAGGCCGCGCGAAGGCGGCCGAAGCGCTCAAGGCGTACAACGACCTGCGGGAAAAATACACCACGCTGTTCCACGACAAGGAAATCCTCCTGCAGGTGCAGACGGACGCCAGGATCGCGGAGCTCTCCATCTACGACTATGAGGCGATCCACAAGACGAAGTTGGAGTTGCTTAAAAAACAACTGAGTGAAAATCCCGCGCTCCTCCAGGCGGCGCTGGCCAACGAGAATCTACTCTACGACGGTGCGAACCGGGAACGGGTGAACGAAGCCCGGAAAATGTACGAGGACATGGCCGGCCTCTGGCTCGAAGGGTCGCAAAAGACGATCGCGGATCTCAAATCCGCCTACCAGGATGACCTGGCGGCGTTCCGGGAGAAGGTCTACCAGAAGAAAGCCACCTGGGAAGAGTACGACGCCTACGTCCGGGGCAGGGAACACCGGCTGCAGGAGGATCTGAAGAAGATCCAGGGCACCTCCACCGACGGCATGAAGGACGCCGTGCGGGATTACATCGACGCGTCCGGCAACGAATACAACCGCGGGAAGGATTTCTTCGATAAGTCGGTCGGCGGGATGGAGAGCGCGATCGGCGACTTCCTGTACGCCGCGTCCCAGGGGACCTTCAAAGTCCGCGAGATGTTCCAGTCGATGGGGCTGTCGATCCTCAAAGCCGCTTCGGAGATCATCGCCAAGATGATCGCGCTAAAAATCGTCGCGGGGATCGGTTCGATCTTCTCCCCGTCCTCCACTCCATCGGCGGGCAGTGGATGGGCGATCGGCGGTGATTCACCGGCGACGTTTTCCGGCGCCGGTGTTGGGTTCACGACGGCATTAGGAGGTATTTATCGCGGAGGTTGGCAGCCGGCCTTTGCATTCCCCGGTGGAGGGTCGATGCCGTTTAGGGCGTTCTCCTCCGGCGGCATCGTAAAGCGTCCGACCGTCGGGCTGGTCGGTGAAGGCGGGCAGAACGAGGCCGTCGTTCCCCTTCCGGACGGGAAAGCGATCCCGGTGAAGATGCAGGGGGGCGACGGGGAAAAGACGATCATCGTCCAGAACGAGTGGACCATCAACACGCTCGATGCGAACGGATTCGACCAGCTCCTCTCCAGCCGGAAATCGACGATCGACGGGATGATGGCGGACTCGCTCGCCCGGGCCGGCCTGGTGCGCGACGCCATGAGGAGGTACCGGTAGATGACGATCCCGGTATTCCCCTCCGGCGTTCTGTTCGAGCGCGCTCCGTACAAGGAGAACTGGAAGACCCTCTCCAATCAGTCGGAGGGCGGGGTGGAGCAGCGGATCGGCAAATGGACCCGGCCGATCCGCCAGTTCGAGGTCATCGCCAATCTGATGGAGCAGTCTGCGGAGGCGGACGTCCTCCTGAACTTCATCCACGCCCGGAAAGGCGCGTTCGAGCCGTTTCTCTTCATCACGCGGTCGAAACGGTCGTGGGAGAAGGTGTTCGTCGGCGCGGGGACGGGATCCCGGCGGGTGTGGGTTCTGCCGTTCCTTGAATGGGACTTCCTGACCGTTTACGTCGGCGGGGTCGAGGTGTTCTGGGGGCCGGATTATGACGTCCTCTCCGCCGCCGGCCCGGGCGGATCGGATCTGATCGTGTTCCGGGTATCGGTCGCCAACACGGCGGTCATCGAGGCGGACGGGGGGAACGCGAAGTTCGTCGCCTACGTCCGGGCGACGGATCTGTACGAAGACGACCACGTCCAGTACGGGCGGTTCAACGCGCGGCTTTCCCTTACCGAGGTGAAGGCCGACGTGGATCCCTACGCATCATGACCGCCGACCAGGTCTACATCGCCACCGGAGACGGATCGACGCGGGTGTTTCTTCTGCCGGTGACCGGATGGACGTTCCTCACGGTCCGGGAGCGCGGCGGCGCGGAATTTCTGTTCGGGCCGGATTACGACGTCCTGAACGCAGCCGGGGAGTACGGGCTCGACTACCTCGTCTTCCGGACGGCGCTGGCGGCCGGGCTGATATTGGAGATCGATTTCGTCGACGGCTCCTATATCCATCTGCTCGACCAGCTGGACGTCACGGTTGAGGCCGCGGATCCCTATATCACCCTGGAGGCCCTCTGATGCAGAAGGAGTTCACCCTGGGAGATGCGGTCCGGTTCAAGGCGACCTTCCGGGACTCGGCCGGGGCGCTCTTTGATCCCACCTCCACGACGGGCACGGTCTACGACGCCGCCAACGCTGTCGTCACGACGTTTGCTTCGCTCACGAAGCTCGCAACGGGGGTGTACGTGGCCGATTGGCAGACCACCGCGGGGGTAAACCCCGCAGGGGCCTATTCCTTCGAGGCGACCGGGATCTGGGGAGCGCTGACGTACAAGCGATTCGCACGGAACATCGCACGGCTTGTGTGACAGGAGGATAGGCTGATGACGATCTCCCTCATGCTCCCCTTGGTCGGAAAGACGCAGACCGACCTGAAGCGCGTGGATAAAGGCACCGGCCCCCTTTCCTTCACCAGGGCCACGACGGCCACGCGGCTCAATCCGGACACCAACCTGATCGAGTCAGTGGCGAGCGGGGATCTTCGCGAAGACGGGAGAGGGTATTACAACCGGCTTCTCTATTCCGAGGATTTCAGCCAGGCGGCGTGGGTCAAGACGAACGTCGCCGTTTCGAACGACAACGTGCTGGGGCCGAACGGAAAGACCGGCTTAGCGCAGACGCTGACCGCGTCCGCGTCGAACGGAACGTGCCTGCAAGCGCTCATCGATGTCTCCCGCGCTCGGTACGGATCGATCTACCTGAAGCGGAAAACCGGCTCCGGGACTATCCAGATAACGTTGGACGGCGGATCGACGTGGACCACGGTTGCGGTGACGGGCGACTGGACTCGCCTCGGGGCGGGGCAGACCCTTGCAAATCCTTCCTTCGGCGTCCGGTTCGTCACGAGTGGCGACGCGGTCTACGCGTGGGGCGCGCAGGTTGCGGACGGCTCCTCGGCCACTCGTTACGTCAGGTCCGGCGCAAATCCTGCCTACGCCCCGCTCGGCGTGCTGATCGAGGGGCAGAGGACGAATATGATCTATCCGAGCAACCTTGGCGGAGCGGGTTGGAGCAATACAAACCCACCCTGCATGACTTGTACGGAAAATGCTCTTATAGCCCCAGACGGTACATTGACCGCTCCGCTGATCACAGCTACTGCGGGAGATTATATTGGGCGCCATTTAGTGATGACTCCCAGTTTTATTACCGGCCATACTTATAATTTTAGTTTTTGGGTGAAAAGAATTTCTGGAGATATTCCGCCTCAATGGAGAATCGACAGCAGCTTATTTGCAGAGATGCACGATTATACTCAAGACCTCACTCTCGGAGAATGGCACCGCGAAACCTGCACCTTCACTGCTGACTTCACCGGAACAGTTTCGATGCAGCTGTATTACGATTACACCACCAACAACACGTCGGCGTGGTCTTTCTGGGGCTTCCAATTGGAGGAGGGCCCCTTCCCCTCCTCCTACATTCCGACCACCAGCGCGGCGGTGACGAGGAACAGCGACGCAGTGACGTTCGCAAACAGCGGAAACCTTTCCGGGGTGATCGGGTCGCTTGTGTTTGAGTGTGATTCTTACCAAGGAACTATCTTCAACGATTTTTACTTCCTTGATTCGTCTTCCGGTGCCGGCACTCCAATCCTATGCCGGAACGGGAATTACCTCCGTTTTTGGGACGGAAATGCGTCCACATATATAACGGAGAGGCCGTTCTCAGACACAGCGAGGTACATCTTAGTGGCGGCGTGGGGCGGTGGCGCGGCCCGAATTACAAGAAACGGTTTGACACCCATCGGTGCCGGTTTCAGTGGAAATCAGGGCGCGGGAAGCACCAGTTCGATCGGGTCTTATCTATCCGATCCAACATATTTCCTTTTCGGCCATATAAAGAACCTCCTGATATTCAATCGTGCCCTTTTCGATGCCGAAATGATCGCAATAACCTCATAGGAGGCTGCACCATGCCGAAACTCGTGTACGTGAAGATCAAGCCGATCACCGTGGAATCCGTCCTCAGCCCCCCGAGAGCTGTCGTCGAGATCGCCGGGAAGCGGATCGACCAGCCAATCTGCCAAACCCCGGACGATGGGTCCGGGATCCCGGTGTGGGCCGCTGTCGTGGACGATGAGACGCATGCGGCGATCGCGGCCGAGCCGGAGTTCCTGGGGACTGGCCTCCTCGAGGTCCAGGCGAAAAATCCCGACGTCTTCGACCTCATCACCGTGCAGGAAGTCGCTGACGCCAAGGCGCCCGGCGGGAAACGGATCATCGGCATGGGAGAGAAGGCCGCCGTCGGGGATGTCGTCCTTGAAACCCGCCCCGCGCACACCTTCGGGGGATGGGATCCGATGACGGGAGATCCGAAATGACAATCGCGGGAAAGAAGATCTCGGCGATCGTCGTCGCGACGTGCATCATCGTCGCCGCGTTCCTGGTCCTGTTCTGTACCGCGATCAAAAGCCACGGCGCGGACCTGACCCGCCTCGAGGTCAGCATGGCCTTCGCGCCTCCGCACAACGAACCGGTCGTGGGTGAGCACGTCGCCCGCTACAAGATCGAGGGGGACGCCGGGATCCGGATCTGGAAGATCAACGTGGACGGGAACGCGAAGATCTGGTTCCTGAACCGGTGGGACCCGCCGGACGTGGTCGGCCACGGCTTTCCAACCGCTTGGGAAAACTCCCGGTGGGGAGCCGAATCCATCCGCCTGGACTGGACGGTGAAGGCGGGAATCGACCTGGCGCCGCGCCTGCAGACCTACATCGAGCACAACAAATGGGGGTACCTCTCGGGGACGCTCCCTTCCTCCCACGTCAGCGAATATTACTGGCTGGCCGGCATCCGGTACCGGTACCGGTAGGAGATCCCTTAAATGACGATCACCATCGACCCGGCCTCTCAGGCCCAGGCGCAGGCCGCGTTCACGCGATCGGCGCTCCTGTTCGAGTTCTATCTGACTGCCGGCACGCAGTTCTTTACGACCTGCGACCGGCCCCTGCTGTATGCTGCGAACACCTACGAGCCCTTCCCGATCCAGATCGGCGAGATCAAGAAATCCTCCATGGGGCTGACCGACGACGTGACCGTCGTCCTGTCGAACGTCAGCAGGGACATCGCCGCTCTCCTTCTTTCCGAGACGTTCCGTGGGAAGCGTGCGGTGATCCGCCGCGTCTTCCTGTCGGACGCCTACACGATCACCGTCCCCTTCGTCGTATTCGACGGCCTGGTGGACGAGGTGACCGGCAAGGAGGAAAAGGACTCCTCGGTCATCGTGGCGACGCTCACGACCGACCTCGCGTACTGGCAGAAGTCGCTCCCGGGTCGGCAGTACCAGGCGACCTGCCAGTGGGCGTTCAAGTCCACGGGTTGCGGATACGCCGGCGCGGAGACGTGGTGCAACCGGACATGGGAGCGGTGCAAGGCCCTGCTGAATCAGACCCGCTACTCAGGGTTCCGGCATCTTCCGAAGCTGGAGTCGATGCCCGTCTGGTGGGGAAAGGCGAACCCAACTTCTTCATCCTCGACGGCTCACGTCCCCATCGGGACGTGGCCCGGGAACATGAGGTAGCCGTGCTCGAGGCGGAACTCATGGAAAAGGTCCACGGCTTCCTCGGGAAGACGCACGACGAACTTCCCTGCTGGAAGATCGTCGACAACCTGTACTCCGTCCCGATCGAGAAATACGCGGAGGTCTCCCGCGACTTCGTCCAGGTGGGCGACGTGGTGATCTTCGGCGAAGACGACGGGTCCCTCTGTCCCGACCATTCCATCGGGGTGTACCTGGGAAACGGGAAAGTCGTTACGTCGCTGCGGGATCGCGGTTGCGTGATCGTGCCGTGGCGGTTTGTCAGGGAATTTTACGTCGGGGGGTTGCGCGTTGGGCGGCGGGTTTAAGAAAATAGCCGGATACGTCCTGATCGGCATTGCCGCCATAGCGTCCATCGTAGCTCCGGTGTTTTCGAGTGTCTGGATCAAACTCGCCTACTACGGAGCGGTCATGGCGATGGCTGCCGGCGGCTCCATGCTCCTGAACCAGGTGGCGAAGAAGGAGATGGCGGAGGCTCTCGCGCGCGCGCAATCCATGGCCGCCGGGCTTCAGGCGAACATCCGATCCTCCCAGGCGGTCATTCCCGTGATTTACGGCCGCCAGCGCGTCGGCGGGAATTACGTCTATATGAAGCCCTCCGGAGGAAACAACGAGATCCTGCATTCCGTTCTCGCGCTTTGCGAAGGCGAGATCGACGCCATCGAGAAGATGTACTTCAACGACGTCATCGTCTGGACGGCGGAACAAGGCAACTTCGAAGGGCCGTTCCGTGACCTCTTTACAATGGACTCCCGCCTCGGGACGGACGGCCAGACCTATTTCGCCCAGATCCATACGATCGACGCCGATTTCGAGGACACGTATCCGAACACCGCCGTCGTCTACCTGAAGCTGACCTACGATCAGAATGTGTTCCAGGGTGTTCCGCAGGTGAATTTCGTCATCCGCGGGAAGAAATGCTACGACCCACGGGACACGACGACGAAATGGACGCAGACCGGCCCTCTCCAGCTCCGGGACCTGATGACGAACGATCGCTACGGCGCCGGCATTTCCCAGGCGAAGATGGACGACGTGGCAATCGCGGAGGCGGCGAATTATGCGGAGGCCCTGATCACCCGGACGACCGCCCTGACCATGCACGAGTTCCTCACCTACGGAAACGGCGACCTGCATGGGCCGGTTTTTGTGGCGACCGCAGGGAGTTATCCCGTCACCTTCACCTTGCCATGGGGATCGGCGTGCCCCGGCACCCTAAGTCTTACATGTATGGGGTTTACCGGAACGGACGACGGAGCGGGGGTCATCAGCGGCGGCGGGTTCGCAGGAACGATCAACTACGGGACGAACTCAGTCACGCTGACGGCCGGCCCCGCTTCGGACGGCGAGAACGACAGCGGGATCTACGCGACCTACCGGGACGGCTGGTATGTCCTGCACGCGAAATTGACCTATATTTCCGTGAAGCCGGGATCGGTCTCCTTTTCCTCCGCGGACGAATCGGTGACCGACAACGGCCTCGGGGTCCTCACCGGCAGCCTCGGTGGATCGGGGACGATCAACTACACCACAGGGGCGATCGCCTTCACCTTCAAGCTGTCGGTCCCCCGGTACGATCCCATCACGGCGACGTACCAGACGGAAACCGGCGCCAGGTTCCAGACGAACTTCTTCGCCACCTCGGGATCCGCGGCGTTGGACGTTCTCCGGGAACTCACCTCACAGTTCCGCGGGTACCTCCTCTATTCCGCCGGTACCTACAAGATCCGGATCGACAAGCCGGAGATGGCCGTCGCCGCGTTCCAGTCGGGCGGGCTGGAGGACGGGACGAACAACATCATCGACGGCTCGTTCTCCTGGCAGCAGGCCGGCCTGGCCGAGATCCCGACCCGCCTCCGGGCGAAATGGATCGATCCCACGGAAGATTGGAAGGTGAAGGACTACCTCGTGGACCTCGCGGATATCACCACGGAGCGCCGCGAGACGACCATCGAGTTGTATGCCTGCACGAACATCGACGTGGTGGAAAGGATCATCCGGACACAGGCGAATCTCGTGATGCAGGACGTCAAATGCAATTTCAAGACGATGCTCGGCGCACTTGTCCTCGAGCCTGGCGACGTGGTGACGATGACGCATCCGGCGGCGAGATGGGTGAACAAGACCTTCCGGGTGGCCGGAATTGAGGATGTGCTGGCTTCCGAGTACGTCTCTCTCTCCCTGATCGGATACGACTCCGCCGCCTACGTGGACGATCCGCAGACGGTTACGATGAATCCCCCCGTGGTGACCCCCGGGGTGGATCCGCAAGCCCCCCCTCCGCAGGTGACGGGGCTCACCCTCACGGAGTTCTGGCGCCTGATGAAGGACGGCACCTGGTCCTCGTGGATTCAGGTGACCTACGCGGCCCCGGCGAACTATCCGTACCTCGACGCCTTCGAGATCTATTCCAGGGTGGCCACCGACTCAACGTCCCTCTATTCCCTGGCCGGCGAGACGAAATCCACGGTGTTCGAGATCGGACCCGTGAAGGAGAACGTACGGTACTCGATCATGGTCGTCACCCGGTCGATGAGCGGTGTCCGGTACTATCCGTCCGGGACGTTCGCCACAATCAAGCCCACGGGAAAGACCGGGCTCCCGACGACTCCGGCGTTTGTCGATGCGGCGTGCACCTTCACGGACCGCGTGGTCCTGAACTGGTCGCCGATCGCGGATACGGACCTCGGCAACTACGAGCTGCGGACGGATCTCGTGTGGGGAAACGCGACGAACCGGCTGTACCTCGGGAAGGGAACGTCCTTCTGGATGCAGGCGGCCGCCGCCTCCTACACCGTCTACCTGAAATCGATCGACACGAGCGGGAACTATTCGCTCAGCTACGCGACGAAGACCCTCACGAATGGCGCCCCCACGGCCCCGACCGTGACGACGGACTATATCGGCCGGGATTGCATCGTGAAATGGGGAGCGTCTCCGGATCTCGACTTCTCGAAATGGGTCCTGAC
>JAKALO010000103.1 GCA_021824125.1 Deltaproteobacteria bacterium
GAGCGCGGCGAGGACCACCAGCACCAGGAGCGCGAACGAGCTTTCAGGCATTTTTCAACGCCACCCCTTCGAGGACGTTGGCGGCATCCTCGCAACGGTCGGTCGCCGTTTCGAGGGTCTCGTAGATCTCCTTCCACTTGAGGATCATTATTGGGTCCTTCTCGTTATCGAACAGGAATGCGATCGCGTCGCGGCACACGCGGTCGGCCTCGTTTTCCAGCGAGTTCACCTCGACGCAGTGGTCGTAGACGTTGTCCATCTTCTTCGACAGATGGGAGATCCCGCGATCCAGCTCCCGGACCGACTTGAGGATCAGGAACCCGAGTTCCTTGGCCTGCGGGGTCGACTCTGTGAGCTTGTACAGGGTGATCCGTGTCGCCGCCGCGTGGATAAGGTCGATGACGTCGTCTATCGCCGAGGCCAGGGCCAGGATGTCCTCGCGCTCGATGGGGGTGATGAAGGTCGTGTTGAGCTTCCTGACGATGTCGTGGGTGATCGTGTCCCCCTTGTGCTCTATTTCCTCGATCGCACGGGCCCTTTCCTTGAGGTTGTCGAAGTTGTCCAGCAGATCCTTGAGCCGCTCGGCGCCGTCCAGGATGTTCTGAGCAGCCTTTTCGAACATTAAGAAAAACTCCTGGTCGCGTGGAAGAATCCGGAACATCGCGTGAACTCCTTGTGGTTGCGGGGTATATCGGAAAAAATCCATCCGGTCTGCGCGCAACGGCGAAAGGGACCGCCGGAGACCGCCTATCCGGCGACTGCCTGCGGGCAGATTTTCGCCATGTCGCCCAGCTTCCGCTCCGCCGCCGTCACCAGCTCGTCGAGGATCTCGCGCACGGGCTGGATCTTCCTGACGAAAGCTACGCTCTGCCCCGCCATCAGCGACCCGCGTTCGACATCCCCTTCCACGACCGCGCGGCGCAGCGCGCCGATCCAGAACTCCTCGAGCTTGACCTGGCCCTCCTCGCGTGGCAGCTCCCCGGACTTGACCCTGTTCAGGAGCTCCAGCTGGAGCCGGTTGAAATCCCTCGTCCCCTCGTTCACTATGGCGCGGACCGGGATCGTCGGAAGCATGGGGTCGAATTGCGTGGTCGGCATCGCGTCCCGCGCATTGGCCCGGATGAACGCCTCCTTGAAGCGTGGGTGCGCCACGCACTCCTCGGCCACGACGAACCGGGTCCCCAGCTGGGCCCCCGCCGCCCCGAGATTGAGGTACTGGGCGATCATCTCGCCGGTGCCGATCCCCCCGGCCACGAAGATGGGGACCTCGGAGCCGCCCAGGAGGAATTCCTGCGCAAGTACTGATGTCGCCACCGGGCCGATGTGGCCGCCCGCCTCGTTCCCCTCTATGACCAGTGCGTCCACCCCCTGCTTGATCAGTCGCTTCGCCAGGGACAGCACCGGGGCGAAGCAGATGACCTTTGCCCCGCCGGACTTCGCATGCTCGATGTCCTTCCCCGAGGGTATGCTCCCGGCGAAGAAGATGAACGGCGCCTTTTCCCGGACCACCACTTCGATCTGGTCCCTGAAGCCCGGCGCCACCGTGATCAGGTTCACCCCGAAGGGAAAACTCGTCTTCCGCCGGGTTGCCTCGATCTCCTTGGCGAGCAGCGCGGGAGGCATGTTCCCCCCGGCGAGAACGCCGAACCCCCCCTCGTTCGAGATCGCGGAAACGAGCCCGGATTCGGACACCCAGGTCATGGCGCCGCAAAGGATCGCGTACCGCGTCCCGAGAAAGTCTGTACCCCTCTTCCATGCTTGCGGCAGGTATTTCAATTCCATCGTCTTCTCCGGCATTTCATTCGTAAGAATATAGCACACGGCACTCTGTTATATTGGATTTATGGTACTGCAAAGCGAGCTGTTCGATATCACCATCATCGGCGCCGGGCCGGTTGGCCTGTACGCCGCCTATTATTCGGGCCTGCGGGACTGCAGGACCAAGCTGATCGAGATGTACCCCGGGATCGGGGGGCGGCTGATCTCCATGTACCCCGAGAAAGAGATCTTCGACGTTGCCGGCCACCCGAAGATCCTGGCCGCGGACCTGGTCCGGCTGCTCACGGAGCAGGCCATGCAGTACCGCCCGACGGTCGTCCTCGACGAACGGGTCACCGGCCTCCGGCTCCTCCAGGAGCGGGTCATCGAGCTAACGACTCCCAACGGGCTCCATTACACCCAGACCGTCATCGTCTCGGTGGGATGCGGGGCGTTCGTGCCGCGCAAGCTGGACATCCCGAACCTCATAGACCTGGAGGGCCACGGGATCCACTATTTCCTGACTTCGTTCGAGGCGCTCCGGGGTAAGAGGGTCCTCATCGTGGGCGGAGGCAACAGCGCCATCGACTGGGCGCTCTCCCTTGTGGGGATCGCCGCGGAGGTCACCCTCGCCCACCGGATGTACAGGTTTCATGCCCACGAGGCGCGGGTCGCCATGCTCCTCGCCTCGAAGGTCCGCGTGATGTTCCCCTATTACGCCCTGAAGGCCGTGCTCGGCGAGGATCGCGTCACCGGCGCGGTGATCTGGAACGAACGCAGCGGAAAGGAAGAGGAGATCCCGGTCGACGCGATCATCCTGTCGATCGGGATGCTGACGAACCTGGAGCCGTTCCGGGCGTGGGGCCTGAACATCGCGGGGAGCGGGATCGCCGTGGCGCCCGACATGTCCACGAACATCCCCGGCGTGTACGCGGCGGGCGACATCGCCACCTACCCCGGGAAGATCCTGCTAATCACCGCGGGATCGGGGGAGGCGGCCACCGCGGTCAACTCCGCGAAGGAGTACATCCTTACCGGCGACCTCGGGCGGTAATCACCCAATCTCATCAATCCGGTAACGACTCGGAAAGACAACACGGAAGGCTCCGCCTCGGGGGACCCCCTGCGGCGTCCGCCTTCCGTCTGCAAGGAGGCTAAGGTTTATCGCCTGTCGGCCGGATCATCCCCCCCCCGCCTCCCGGCGCCTTTTCGATCTCGAGCAGGTGGTCCAGCGCCGCCCGGAGGAGTTTATCGGACCCGGCGGCAAGCTCTCCCGATTCTGCGAACAGGGGAGCGTAGTCGAACCCGAGCGCCTCTTTCGCCCCGGCGTTCTTCCCCAGCGCGGAGAGCGCCTTCTTCGCTGCCGGCCCGTCCTTTTTCCTCGCGGCCGCGACGGCCTCGCCGAAGAGCACGCCCGCGTCGTCGGATGCCTGCGAGGACAGGAGCTGGAAATAATCCCCGGCGACGTTGTCCATCCCGATGTAGAGATACCCGAAACCGAGCACGCGGCGCTCGTAGACCTCCTGGAAGTCCTTTTTCCTGAGCTCTTCAAGGGCGGTCTGCTTTCGCCCGTTCGCATTCGCAAGGGTGAGGATTATCGCCTTGAGCATGTAAGGCTTGAAGTAGTCGGGGTCCCTCCTGATCGACTCGTCGAGCCGCTCGATCGCCGTCTCCGGGATGCGCTTAAGTTCCCCTGAGGAGGAACGCTCCGACAGGAACAGCTGCTTCCCGAGGTTGTAATATTGCAGCGCGTAGTTTTTCGGCTTGTGGTCCAGCAGGTACTGCGCCTTCTCGGCCCGCTTCTCCTTGACGATGCCGAGGAACGCGTCGATACGGTCGGGGATGTCGTCCTGCGCGATAGAAGGGAACCCGGGATAGGCGTCGACGATCTTCAGGCCCTTGTCGAGGATGATCGTCGTCGGGAGGCTTATGACCCCGAATTCGTTATACCCTTTCAGCCCCGCGTCCAGGACCACCGGGAAGGCGATGCCCAGGTCCGAGACGGTTTTCCTGACCTCGGCGACATCCTCCGCCCTCATCTCCTGGTGGTCGGCGTTGACCGCGAGAAGCTTCATCCCCAGCTTCTCGTAGCGCCTGATCTCCTTCTCGGCAAAGGCCAGGATCGCAGGGGAGCGGGAGCTCCAGGTGGCCCAGTAGATCACGACCAGCCCCTTCTCGCCCGAAAACGAGGAAAGCTTCCCTCCTTCCCCGGAAATCCCGACGAACTCGATGTCCGGCGCCTGGCTCCCCTTGTCCAGTCCCCGAAGCGCAAAGGACGACGCGGAAAATGGAAAGAAAAACATCAAAAGACATACCGCCGCCGCGAACGCTGCCCTGCCGTGCTTCATCTGTTTCCCCCCCGGATTCAGCGGCGCCCGAAAAAGGGCGCATGCGGCCGGCTTCCCGTCCGGATCATTCCCCCCCCGGACGGAGAACCGGGCAAGCCGCTTCAGTAAAGGCAAAAACTTCGTTTTATTATATACGAGTTGCTGGCGCTGCGTTTCATAAATACGGCAAGGTATCGGAAAGACGCACGGAAGGCGCACGCAACGGGTAAGTGTATCGCTACCGGCTGGATTCCCGCTCCCGCCAGGCCGCGCGCAGGCTTTCCGCCCGGTTCGAGAAGGCGCCGTACGCCCCCTCCCGGACCAGGCGGAAAAAGAGCTCCGGTTCATCCACAGTGTACGGGATAAGCAGGAGCCCGGCGCTCTCGATTTTACGAACGCGCAGGAGCGACAGCTTGCGATGATCCGGGTGGATCGAAGGGAGGGCGTGGCGAAGGCAGAAAGCGATGTCGGAGGAGGACGGGCGGCGCGTCACCAGCCCGCAGGGAAGGTCGGGGCGCAGCGCTCGCGCGGCCAGGCATTCCTCCCGCAGGCCGGAGGAGAGAACCACCCTGCCGCGATAAGCCGCGGCGGCAAGCGAACCGCAGACCGCCGCCATCCCCCCCGCGGTCTTCACGTGAACGTTTAGCGGTACGGCGCCGCGGACGAGACCCAGGACGTCGGCCAGGAACGGTACGGGCTCCCCGTTCTTCAGCCGTGCCCGGCGTAGCCTGCCCGAGGTCGATCCGGCGACCTCGATATTCTCTCTTCCCGTGCGCCCCGTGCGGGCGTCGTGCAGGACCACCGCGTCTCCGTCCGCCGAGAGACGGACGTCGAATTCGATCATGTCGGCGCGGTCGGCCACCGCCAGGGAGATCGCCGCGAGGGAGTTCTCCAGTGCGCGGTCCGACGCCCCCCGGTGCGCCACCACGACCGGTCCCGGGACCACTTGCCGAAAAATCGATGTTTCCACAGGAGATACGATACCCCAGGGGGTATAATCGCACCATATGCTGCGCGTCATCTACAATCCCGTCGCCGGTCCCAAGGTGGTCCGGAAGATCGACCGGGTCGGCGCCTTCCTCTCCGGAAGCGGGATACCATTCGAAATCCTCAAGACCTCGGGCCCGGGCGACGCAATCGTCCTGGCGAAGGAGGCGGCGGACGCGGGGGCGGACGCCGTCGTCGCCGTAGGAGGCGACGGGACGATCAACGAAGCGGCGAACGGGCTGGCGGGAAGCGGGACGCGCCTGGCCGTCGTCCCTCACGGGACGGGGAACGTTTTCGCCGACGAGATCGGGCTTCCGGAAACGGTGGAGGGGTGCCTCGCCCTGCTCTCCGAAGGAAAGACGATCGAGATACGTCTCGCCCGCGCGGACGGCAGGTATTTCGTTCTGATGGCCTCCGCGGGGTTCGACGCCGAGGTCGTCGAGCGGATGAAATCCGGGAACAAGCGGGTCCTGGGGATCGGCGCCTACGTCCTCGCCGGGATGCGGCACCTGGCTAGCCGGCAGCCCACGCTGTGGATGGAGTTCCCCGACCGGGAGCGGATCGAGGCGCAGGCCGTCATCGTCTGCCGCGGAAAAAAATACGGAGGCGGCGTGACGATTGCGCCCGCGGGAAATCTTTCGTCGAACTGTTTTCAGGTCGTGGCCCTCCTGAAAACCGGGCGGCGGGCCATCGTGCGCTTCACCCTCGACGCGCTCCGGGGAAAACACGACGCAACGAAGCACGTCCTCATCCGGGAGGCGACCACCCTGCTGGTGCGCTGCCGGATCCCTTCCGCGGCGCAGGTCGACGGCGACTACCTCGGCCCCCTCCCCGTCCGGTTCGAGATGACGGACGTCCGGCTCCGTATCGTCGTCCCCGCGGATTTCCATTAGAATCATGGGCAGATCCATCCTGATCGTCGAGGACGAGAAGGAGATCCGGAATCTCCTCGCGCACTACCTGGGCAAGGATGGCTTCAGGGTCTGCGTCGCCCCAGACGGCGAAACAGGATTCGCTATAGCCAGGAAGGAAAAGCCCGACCTGATCCTTCTGGACATCCTCCTCCCCCGGATGGACGGCCTCGACGTGCTCCGAAGGATCCGCGCGGACGGGGAGACGGCCCGGACTCCCGTTGTCATGCTCACAGCGAAGGGGGACGAGACCGATCGGATCGTGGGGCTCGAACTGGGCGCCGACGACTACATAACCAAGCCGTTCAGCCCCCGCGAGGTGGTGGCCCGCATCAAGGCCGTCCTCCGTCGCAGCGCCCGCATCCCCGCCGACGAGGAGGAGCCCGGACAACCCCTGGAGTGCGGCGACCTGCGCATGGACGTCGCCCGCCACGAGGTCCGCGTAAAGGGAAAAACGGTATCGCTGACATCGAAGGAGTTCAGCATACTGAAGGCGCTCCTCTCGTCGCCCGGCCGCGTATTCACGCGGGAGTCGATCCTGAAAAAAGCCTGGGGCGAGGGGACATGCGTCATCGACCGGACGGTCGACGTCCACATCGCGAAGCTCCGCCGGAAGATCCCGCTCCTATCCGAGGCGATCGAGACGGTCAAGGACGTCGGGTACCGGCTGCGGGAGGACTGAAACGTGCGGGCCCGGATCTCCGTCGCGACGAAGTTCTTCCTCACCTACTTCGTGATCACCGGAGTAGCGCTCGCCTTCGCCGGGATGGCCGGCTATCTGCAGTTCCGGAAATACGCACTGGAGGAGGTCGACGGCAACCTGCTGCGGCAGGCCCGCATGGTCTCCGCCATGTTCCGTCCTT
Source organism: Deltaproteobacteria bacterium (assembly GCA_021824125.1). Taxonomy (GTDB): domain Bacteria; phylum Desulfobacterota; class Deferrimicrobia; order Deferrimicrobiales; family Deferrimicrobiaceae; genus JAKALO01. Next base: position 6,847 of record JAKALO010000103.1, read on the forward strand.
TTCTCGACGTACGCTCGCCGGACGTCGGGAAGATAGCACTCGAAGGGGACAAGGTAGGCAAGGACCTCGATATCCGCCTGACGGTCATCCTTCCCGATGGAACGGTTGCGGCGGATTCGGTCGTCGGCGCGGGAAAAATCGCGGTGATGGAGAACCACTCCGAAAGGCCCGAGGTCCGTGCGGCGCTTTCCGGCCGGACCGGCGTCTCCCTGCGCCGCAGCATCACGGTGCGCGAGGAGGAGCGGTATCTCGCGATCCCGGCCTACTCGGGAGAGCGGATCGTCGGGGTCGTGCGGACCTCCATCCCCGTCGAACTTCTTTACCGGAGACTCGCCAGGGTCCGCTGGATCACCTGGGGGACCGGCATCGCGGCGTTCCTGCTGATGCTGGCCGGCACCGCCGTCCGGGCGAAGCACGTGACCGGCCCGCTCAAGGAGATGACCGCCGCCACGGGAGAGCTGGCCTCCGGTAATTTCGGAAAGCGCGTATACGTGAGGACCCGGGACGAGCTCGAGGAGATGGCCGGGGCCATGAACCTTATGGCGGACCGGCTCGAGCAGACCATCTCCCAGTCGGAGGCGGGGAAAGCACGCCTGGCAACCCTCCTCGAAAACCTCTCCGAGGGGGTCATCGTCGTTTCCGAAGACGGGACGTTCCGGACGATGAACCGCAAGGCGTCCGGCATCCTTGGCGTCCCGGCGGAGCCCGTCGAGGGTCGCCCCGTCGCCGAGGTCGTCCGTCATCCCGGGGTCCTGGCGTTCCTCGACGCCTGGAGAAGGGGAGAATCCCCCTCCCCTCGGGAAACCCATGTCCCCTCGCCTGTCGGCGACCGGACCGTGCTTCTTTCGGGGACGACGGTCCGGTACCAGTCGGAGGAAGGCGCCGATATCCTGCTGACTCTGCGGGACGTGTCGGACGAGAGGCGGCTCGCCCGGGTCAAAAGCGATTTCGTCTCCAACGCCTCGCACGAGCTGCGCACCCCGCTGACGAACATCCGCGGCTACCTGGAGGCGATGGAGGACGCGCGGAAAGAGGGGGCGCCGCCGGATCCGGCGTTCCTCTCGATCGCGCACGCCAACGCGCTGCGGATGGACCGGCTGATCGAGGATCTCCTGGAGCTCTCGCGGGCGGAGTCCGGCCTGTCGCCGCTGAAATTCGATACGGTTTCGCTGCGGGAGTTCCTGGAGAGCGCCGCGGCGACGCACCGGGAAGCGGCCAGGGCGGCGGGGAAGACGGTTACGGTCTCCGTGGAGGAC
>JAKALO010000104.1 GCA_021824125.1 Deltaproteobacteria bacterium
CGGGAGCACGATGTAGGCGCGCCCCCCTTCCGCGATCTCCTTCCGGACGCGCGCCCAGGCCGCTTTACGATCCCCCGCCCGAACGACTTTCGTTTCGATCGCGGTTCTGCCGGGGGGCATCTCGTCTATGACGGAGGCGTCGAGATCTCCGTAGAGCGTCATGGCGAGCGTACGCGGGATCGGCGTCGCGGTCATTACGAGGAGATGCGGGGCTGTCTTCGCCTTCCCCCTGAGCGCCGCCCGCTGGAGTACCCCGAACCGGTGCTGCTCGTCCACGACGGCAAAGCCCAGGGATTTGAAATCGACCCCCTCCTGGATGATGGCGTGCGTCCCGATGACGATGTGCGCCTCTCCTTCCCGGATGGCTTCCAGGATTTCCCGTTTTCGTTTCCCCGCGAGCCCCGATTTTAGTAGGATGACGCGGACCGGGAGACCGTCGCACAGGGACAGGAACCTCCTGTAATGCTGCTCCGCGAGTATTTCGGTCGGGGCCATGATGGCCGCCTGGGCCCCCTTCCTCCACGCCACCAGCCCCGCGATCCACGCAACGATCGTCTTGCCGCTGCCTACGTCCCCCTGGAGAAGACGATGCATCGGGTGCGGCCTGGCCATGTCGGCCAGGATCTCGTTCACCACGCGGCGCTGCGCCCCCGTGAGGGCGAACGGAAGCCTCCGCTTGATCTCGTCGACGATATCCTTGTCCCAGTGGAGGGGGACCGCGGCCTCTTTCATCACCCCGGCGCGCCGCCTTATCAGCGCCCACTGGATGAAGAACAGCTCGCCGAAGACGAGCCGCTTCTGCGCGGGCGAGGAAAAGGAGAGGAGCATCCCGGCGTCAGCCTCCGATGACGGGAAATGCAGCGTCGAAAGCGACTCGTGGATCGGGGGGACGCCGGCCTCCTCCAGCACCCAGCGTGGGAAGAACTCCCTCGCGGAAGCGGCGTGGCGCTGGATGACCTCCCACTGGATCCTGCGCAGGAGGCGGGCGGGGATTCCTTCCACCTCCGGATAAACCGGCACGATCCGTCCCAGGTGGATCGGGTCCTGCTCCTCCGCCTTGCCGAGGATCTCGGGGTGGTGCATCTCCGGCTGGAACTGGAAAAAACGCACCGCGCCGCACAGCACCACGGTCTCCCCCACCCTGAAGCGGTCCCTGAGGGACGGGTGGAAATGGAACCACTTGGCGGACAGCCGGCCGCTCCCGTCCGAGATCACGACTTCGAAGACCTTCGGGCCGCCGAACCCGCGGTGTCCCCCCCGGGCCCCGGTCACGGTCCCTTTCACGGGGACGGTCATGCCGGGTTTCAAGGAGCGGATCGGAACGATCTCCCGCCGGTCCTCGTATCCCTTCGGGAAAAAGAAGAGGGCGTCGTGCGAAGTGCGGATACCCCGCGAAGCCAGCCGCTCGGCAAGCTTCGGGCCCACCCCCTTCACGAACTGGATGGAGATGGGCTCGGTCATGCCGGCTTATCGGCCGTGGTACTCTTGAAGACTGCGGACGGAGAGCTCTTCCCGGATCAGGTGGGAGATGGCGTGTGAGACCGCCCGCGCGGCTGCCAGCGTCGTGAAGTAGGGAATGTTGTAAACGAGCGCGGCGCGCCGTATGTAGTACGAGTCCGCCTTGGACTGCGCGCCGAGCGGCGTGTTGACGACGAGGACGATCTCGCCGTTCTTGATCCGGTCGGCGATGTGGGGCCTACCCTCGTTCACCTTGAGCACGATCTCCGCGGGAACGCCGTTCGCCGCGAGGAACCCGGCCGTCCCGCTGGTCGCCGCGATCCGGAACCCGGAATCGTGCAGCATCCTGGCGGCGGGCAGCACGCCCTCCTTGTCCTCGTCGCGGACGCTGACGAACACCGTGCCCGCGAGGGGCAGAATCATACCCGCCGCGATCTGGGCCTTCGCGAACGCCTTGCCGAAGTTCGCGTCGATGCCCATCACCTCGCCCGTCGACTTCATTTCCGGTCCCAGGATCGTGTCCACGTCGGGGAACTTGATGAAGGGGAACACCGCCTCCTTGACGCTGACGTGCGAGGGCGTGACGGATTCCGTGAACCCGAGTTCCGCCAGTTTCTTCCCCGCCATCACCTTCGCGGCAAGCTTCGCGAGCGGCACGCCGATCGCCTTGCTTACGAACGGTACGGTACGGGAGGCGCGCGGGTTGACCTCGAGGATGAAGATCTCCCCTCTCTGGATGGCGAACTGGACGTTCATCAGCCCCACGACACGGAGTTCCTTCGCCAGCGCCTTCGTCTGCCGCGCTATCTCCAGGACCGTCCCCGCCGGGATGGAGTGCGGGGGCAGGGAGCAGGCGGAATCTCCCGAGTGGACCCCGGCCTCCTCGATGTGCTCCATGATTCCCCCGATGACGACGGTCTCCCCGTCGGAGATCGCGTCGACGTCGATCTCGATCGCGTCCTCCAGGAACCTGTCGACGAGGACCGGACGCTTGTCGGACGCCTGGACGGAGTCGGCAAGGTATCTCCGCAGACCCTCCTCGGAGTGGACGATCTCCATGGCGCGTCCCCCCAGGACGTATGACGGCCGGAGCAGGGCCGGGTAGCCGATCCGCGCGGCGATCCCCACCGCTTCCTCCGTGGAGCGCGCGATCCCGCTGGGAGGCTGCCGGAGCTTCAGCCGGTCCAGGAGTTCCCTGAACCGTTCCCGGTCCTCCGCCCGGTCGATGCTGTCGGGCGACGTCCCCAGGATCGGCGCCCCTGCCTTCTCCAGGGCTACGGCCAGCTTCAGGGGGGTCTGGCCTCCGAACTGGACGATGACCCCGAACGGCTTCTCCCTGTCGAGGATCTCGAGAACGTCCTCTTTTGTGAGCGGCTCGAAATAGAGCCGGTCTGAAGTGTCGTAGTCGGTGGAGACGGTCTCCGGGTTGCAGTTGACCATGATCGTCTCGAATCCCTCTTCCCGCAGGGCGAAAGACCCGTGCACGCAGCAGTAGTCGAACTCTATCCCCTGCCCGATCCGGTTGGGCCCTCCCCCAAGGATCACCACTTTTTTCCGGTCGGTCGGGCGCGCTTCGTCCTCCCGGTCGTACGTGGAGTACATGTACGGGGTGTGCGCCTCGAACTCCGCGCCGCACGTGTCGACCCTTTTAAACGCCGGCCGTATCCCTGCGCGGTGGCGCATTCCCCGGACAAGATCCTCCCCTGTCCCGAAAAGCTTTCCGAGCCGCCGGTCGGAAAACCCGAAGGCCTTCGCCCGCCCCAGGATTTCGGCCGCCTCCGCCGCGATCGGCCCCCCTCCGGCCGGATCGGCGAACATACCGGCGCTCGCCCGCAGCTCTCCTTCCGCCGCGACGATCTGGCGGATGTTCTCCAGGAACCAGGCGTCGATGCCGGTCATCCCGTTGATCTCCTCTATCTTCCACCCGTCCCGGATCGCCTCGCCGATGTAGAGCAGACGCAGGGAGTTCGGCTTCCGGAGCTTTTCCTCGATGATCTTCCGCCGCCCGGGATTCCCGGCCGGCGCGGGGGGAAGGACCTCGTCGAAACCGTACACACCGGTTTCAAGCGAACGGAGCGCTTTCTGGAGCGACTCCTTGAAGGTTCGCCCGATCGCCATCACTTCTCCCACCGACTTCATCTGGGTCCCCAGGAGGTCCGTCGTCTGCGGGAACTTCTCGAAGGTGAACCGCGGTATCTTCGTGACGACGTAGTCGATCGTCGGCTCGAAGGAGGCGGGCGTCTCCCGGGTGATGTCGTTGGGGATCTCGTCCAGGGTATACCCGACCGCGAGCTTGGCGGCGATCTTGGCGATCGGGAAGCCGGTCGCCTTCGACGCCAGGGCCGACGACCTGGAAACGCGCGGGTTCATCTCGATCACCACCATCTCCCCCGTGTCGGGGTGGACGGCGAACTGGATGTTGCTCCCTCCCGTGTCCACGCCTATCTCCCGGATGATGCGCAGGGATGCGTTGCGCATCAGCTGGTACTCCTTGTCGGTCAGCGTCTGCGCGGGGGCCACGGTGATCGAATCGCCGGTGTGTACCCCCATCGGGTCGAGGTTCTCGATCGAGCAGACGATGACGACGTTGTCCTTGAGGTCGCGCATCACCTCCAGCTCGAACTCCTTCCACCCGATCACGGACTGTTCGACAAGGACCGTACGCTTCGGGGAGGCGTCCAGGGCCCACCGGATTCCCTCCTCGTATTCCTCCCGGTTGTAGGCGATGCCGGCGCCCGTGCCGCCGAGGGTGAACGACGGCCGGATGATGGCCGGGTAACCTATGTCGGGGATGACCCGGATCGCCTCCTCCAGCGACCGTATGTACCCGGACCGCGGGACCACCAGGCCGAGCTTCTCCATCGCCTTCCGGAACAGGTTCCGGTCCTCGGCCTTCTGGATCGCCTCGAAGCTCGCGCCGATAAGCTCGACCTTGTACTTCTCGAGAATTCCCATCTCGTGCAGGGAGACGGCGATGTTCAGGCCGGTCTGTCCGCCGATCGTCGGCAGGAGCGCGTCCGGCCGCTCCCGCTCGATGATCTTGCCGACCATTTCCGGGGTTATCGGCTCGATGTAGGTGCGGTCGGCGAGATCCATGTCGGTCATGATGGTCGCCGGGTTGCTGTTTACCAAAATGACCGCGTACCCTTCCTCCTTCAGCGCCTTGCAAGCCTGCGTGCCGGAGTAGTCGAACTCGCACGCCTGGCCGATGATGATCGGCCCCGAGCCGACCAGCAGGATCTTCCGTATGTCCGTTCTTTTCGGCACTAGATCTCCTGGATGTAGACGTTTACAAGCCCGAGCCGCACGGCTGCCTCGACGGCGTTCCCGTATTCGGTCTGCCGCAGTTTCCTCGTGAACCCCGGCACGGTCCCCGCACGGTGGGCCGGAAAGTACTGCCCCATCAGGGAGATCGGCGTTTCCTTGCCGTATTCCTCCCTGATGAACGACAGGACCCGTTCCGTCTCCTCCACCTTGCCGGGGAGGACCAGGTGCCGGATGAGCACCCCCCTTCTTGCGATCCCGTCCGCTCCCGTGTCGAGGGGGCCCACCTGCCGAATCATCTCCGCGACCGCCCGGGCGTTGTGGACGGGATATCCGGGGGTTTCGGACGCGAGGACCGAAAGTTCCTCGGTGCGATACTTCATGTCCGGCAGGTAGATGTCGACGATGCCGTCCACCAGCGAAAGTGTTTCCATCGAGTCGTAGCCGTTGGTGTTGTACAACACGGGAAGGGAAAAACCGTTCCCGCATGCCTCCAGAAGCGCATCCAGCATTTGCGGCACGTGCGGCGTCGGTGTGACGAAATTGACGTTGTGGGCCCCCTTCCTCTCCAGGTCCAGGAGCCGGTCCCCGAGTTCCACGGGGGTCATCCGTTCTCCCACGCCCATCTGGCTTATCGGGTAGTTCTGGCAGAAGAGGCACGACATGTTGCAGTGGCTGAAAAATACCGTGCCCGACCCACTCGTGCCGGAAATCGGCGGTTCTTCCCCGTGATGCAGCGATACGGACGCCACCTTCGTGCCGCCGTTGGCGCGGCAAAATCCCGACTCGCCTGCGAGCCGGTTCGCCCCGCATTCCCGCGGGCAGAGCCGGCAACTCCGCAACGTCTCCATCGCCCGATCACGACGCTCCCGGAGGAGCGGAAGGGGAATGCCCATTTACAGCTCCTCTTCTCCCGTCAGGTAGCGGTAGAACCGCGTGAACAGGTACCGGGAGTCGTGCGGCCCGGGAGACGCTTCCGGGTGGTACTGCACTGAGAAGCACCGCAGGGAAGGCACCGAGAGCCCCTCTACCGTCCCGTCGTTCAGGTTGACGTGGGTGATCCTGGCCCTGCCGCCGAGGGAACCGGGGTCCACTGAATAATTGTGGTTCTGGCTGGTGATCTCGACCCTGCCGGTCGCGATGTCGGAAACCGGCTGGTTGCACCCGTGGTGCCCGAATTTCAGTTTGAAGGTCTTGCCGCCAAGCGCCAGCCCCATGATCTGGTGACCGAGGCAGATACCGAACATCGGGACCTTTCCCAGGAGCGCGCGGACGGTTTCCACGGCGTACGGAACCGCCCCCGGGTCTCCCGGACCGTTGGAGAGGAACACGCCCTCCGGTTTTCCCTCGAGTATCCGCTCCGCCCGGGTCGACGCGGGGACGAGAGTGACGTCGAATCCGTGGGACACCAGCATTCTAAGGATGTTCTGCTTGATCCCGTAATCGATGGCGACGATTTTCGGGATTTTCCCGAACCGGCCGCGGTACCCGGACGCCGGCAGGTATCCTTTCTCCAGGTCCCAGTCGCCCGTATCCCAGTGCGCCTCGCGGTCCGTCGTCACTTCCTTGACGAGGTCGCGCCCTGCCATGGACGGGAGATCCCTCGCCTTTCCTGCAAGCCTGGCTTCGTCCAGGTCGACCGACGAGATTATCCCCATCTGGGAACCTTTGTCCCTGAGGCGGCGGGTCAGGGCCCGGGTGTCCACCCCTCCTATCCCGCACACGCGATACCTGCGCAGGTAGCCGTCCAGGGTCTCCACGTGCCGCCAGCTCGACGGCAGCCTCCACGCCTCCCGTACGACGAACCCTTCCACCCATGGGCGGGAGGATTCGACGTCGTCCGGGTTGATCCCGGTGTTCCCGATCTCGGGGAAGGTCATCGTGACGATCTGCCCCTTGTAGGACGGGTCGGTGATGACCTCCTCGTAGCCGGTCATCCCGGTGTTGAAGACCACCTCGCCCGCGCCCTCCCCCTCGTATCCGAAAGCCGTCCCGCGGAACACGGTCCCGTCGGCCAGCGCCAGGATCGCTTTCTTCTCAGGCACCGGCCGCCACCCCCGGAAGGAGCGAGTGGGTTACGCGTCCGCCGCGGATCGTGACGATCGCCCTGCCCCGCAGTTTCCAGCCGAAAAAGGGGCTGTTCCTGGACTTCGACCGGACGTCCGCCTCCCTGTATTCCCATTCCGCGTCCGGGTCCACGATCGTCACGTCGGCGTCCGCCCCCTTGCGAAGCGACCCCTTCCCGTCGAGCTTAAGGATGCGGGCGGGATTCGCGCTCAGCAGCTCGATTACCCGCCCCGGCCCGACCTTGCCCCCGGCAAGAAGTCCGAGGGTCAGGGGAAGAGCCGTTTCCAGGCCGATGATGCCGTTCGCCGCATCGATGAACTCGCGTCGTTTCACGTAGTCGTCGTGGGGAGCGTGGTCGGAGGCTACCGCGTCGATCGTGCCGTCGATCAACCCCTCCAGGATCGCCATCCGGTCCTCCTCGGGACGCAGCGGGGGGTTCATCTTCGCGTTCGTGTTGTAACCTTCTATGGAGGCGTCCGTCAGGACGAAATAGTGCGGGGCGGTTTCCCCCGTTACGCGTAGCCCGGCCTTCTTTGCCATCCGAAGCAGGTCCACCCCCATCTTCGTGCTGATGTGCTGGATGTGGAGCTTCCCGCCGGTCTGGCGCGCCAGCAAAATGTCACGCGCTATGGCTATCTCCTCGGCGGCGGACGGGATGCCCGGGATACCGAGCCGGCACGCCGTCCACCCTTCGTGGGCGGCGCCCTCGTGGGACAGCTCCGGATCCTCGGCGTGTGTCAGGATCAGCAGGTCGAAGGCCTTCGCGTATTCGAGCGCTCTTCGCATCATCAGGGAGCTTGCGACCGGCCTGCCGTCATCCGAGAACGCCACCGCGCCCGCCTCGGATAGTTCCGCGTAGTCGGTCATCTCCTTTCCTTCCATGCCTCTCGTGACCGCTGCCACGGGGAACACGTCAGCCGAGGCTTCCAACGCCGATTTTTCCCTGATGTAGCGGGTGATCTCCGCGTGGTCGTTGACCGGTTTCGTGTTCGCCATGCATACGACCGAGCAGAACCCCCCCGCGGCGGCGGCGGCGGTCCCCGTGACGATGTCCTCCTTCCATTCGTATCCCGGGTCCCTCAGGTGAACGTGCATGTCGATCAGACCGGGGACGACCCATTTCCCCTCCGCGTTGATCACCGTCCCTTCGAATCCCCTGGGCGCGCCGGATCCCGGAATAACCTCTTTCACCTTCTCGCCGTCGAGGACAACGCA
>JAKALO010000105.1 GCA_021824125.1 Deltaproteobacteria bacterium
ACCTGGTCGGGAAAATGGCCGACCTGGGTTTCTACGGCGCCAACCTGCCGGAGAAATACGGCTGCGCCGGGCTCAACAACGTCGCGTACGGCCTGTTGATGTACGAACTGGAGCGCGGCGACTCGGGCCTGCGCAGCTTCGCCTCGGTCCAGGGCTCGCTCGTCATGTATCCGATCCACGCCTACGGCAGCGACGCACAGAAGGAGCACTGGCTTCCGAGGATGGCCCGCGGCGAGACCATCGGGTGCTTCGGCCTGACCGAGCCCGACTTCGGCTCAAATCCCGGCGGTATGCGCACCAACGCGGTGCGCGAGGCCGGCGGCAAGTGGCGCATCAACGGATCCAAGATGTGGATCACCAACGGTAGCATCGCCGACGTGGCCGTGGTCTGGGCGAAGACCGACGAAGGCGTCCGCGGCTTCCTCGTGGAGAAGGACACCCCCGGCTTCACCGCCCCCCGGATGAAGGGCAAGTGGAGCCTGCGCGCATCGGTGACCTCCGAACTGTTATTTGATGACGTCGTCGTCGACGAGGAGAAGAGCCTGCTTCCGAAGGTCAAGGGGCTGAAAGGGCCTCTCGGCTGCCTGACGCAGGCCCGGTACGGCATCGCCTGGGGCGCCCTGGGCGCCGCCGACGCCTGCTACCAGACCGCCCTCGAGTACGCCATGAACCGCATCCAGTTCGACAGGCCGATCGCCTCCTTCCAGCTGCAGCAAAGGAAACTGGCGGAGATGGTCACCGAGATCACGAAGGGACAGCTTCTCGTCCTGCAGCTCGGCCGCCTGAAGGACCAGGGGAAGTACACCTTCGCCCAGGTCTCCATGGCGAAGATGAACAACGTAAACGTAGCCCTGGAGATCGCCCGAACGGCCCGAACCATCCTGGGGGCCAACGGCATCATGGGCGAGTACCCGATCATGCGCCACGCGAACAACCTGGAGTCGGTCTACACCTACGAGGGGACCCACGACATGCACCTGCTGATCATCGGCGAGGAGGTCACCGGGATCCCCGCTTTCCGCGTTGGATAGCGCCAACGCGTACTCGGTACGGCGGAGTCGCCGCAGCCCCCAAAAGGGGGATCGGCTGCGCCTGCCGGCGCCTGATACGCCTCGGAGGGGGGCGGAGCGGGCGCCTTCCGGATTCCTGGTTCAGGCCCGCTCGAGGATCAGCGATATCCCCTGCCCCACTCCGATGCACATGGTGCAGAGGGCGTAACGGCCCCCGGTCCGCCGCAGCTGGTAGACGGCCGTCGCGACCAGGCGAGCGCCGCTCATGCCCAGGGGGTGCCCCAGGGCGATCGCCCCGCCGTTGGGGTTCACGCGGGGGTCGTCGTCGGCCAGGCCCAGCTCGCGCATCACGGCGAGCCCCTGCGCGGCGAACGCCTCGTTCAGCTCGATGACGTCCATCCGGTCCAGCCCCAGGCCGGCGAGCGCCAGCGCCTTGCGCGTCGCCGGGACCGGCCCCATCCCCATGATCCGAGGCGCCACCCCGGCGACTGCCGTGGCGACGATCCGCGCCCTGGGCGCCAGGCCATGCCGCCCGGCCGCTTCTACCGAGGCGATCAACAGCGCGCACGCCCCGTCGTTGATGCCGGAGGCGTTTCCCGCGGTCACCGTCCCGTTGGCCCGGAACGATGGCTTCAACCTTGCCAGCCCCTCCGGCGTGCTGTCCGGACGGAGGTGTTCGTCCTTTTCCACGACCACGTCACCACCCTTGCGCCGGGGGACGACGACCGGAACGATCTCCTCCGCGAGAACGCCCGCCTCCTCGGCCCGGGCGGCCTTTAACTGGCTGTTCAGGGCGAAGGCGTCCTGGTCTTCCCGCGAGATGCGGAACTGCTCCGCCACGTTCTCCGCGGTCTCCCCCATCGACTCGATCCCGTACTGCTCCTTCATGAGGCGATTGACGAATCGCCACCCGATGGTGGAATCGAACATCTGGGCGCCCCGGTCGAACGGAATGGCCCCCTTGCCGATCACATACGGCGCGCGGGACATGCTCTCGACCCCCCCGGCGACGATCAGGTCCGCTTCTCCCGCCTTGATCGCCCGGAAAGCGGTCCCGACGGCGTCCATCCCGGAACCGCACAGCCGGTTCAGGGTGACTCCCGGCACATCGGCGGGAAGGCCCGCCAGGAGCCCCGCCATCCGCGCCACGTTCCGGTTGTCCTCCCCGGCCTGGTTTGCGCAGCCGTACATCACGTCGTCCACCTTCCCCCAGTCGACGGTCGCGTTGCGCTCCATGATCGCCTTGATGGGAAGCGCGGCCAGGTCGTCGGTCCGGACGCTTGACAGTCCACCGCCGTACGTCCCGATCGGGGTGCGGACGGCGTCACAGATAAAAGCGTCGCTCATTGTCTCATCCTCCCCCCAGGATGCGCATGATCGCGATCGTGTCCCCGTTACGGACGGGATGGGAATTTTCGTTCGCAAGGACTATGACGCCGTTGACCGAAACGACGAGGGAACGGTCCTCGAATTTCCGGGCCGCGTGCGGGAGCCGCCGGTTCAGCGCCGCCCGAAGTCCGGCGACGGTGGAAACCGGCTCGTCGACGATGACGGCCCCTTCCGGCGCGCCGGGTATGCCGTCGGGGAGCGAGACCTCGACGGCGAAGCCGGTGACCGCTTCGGCGAGGCGGCGGTGCCATTGGAGAGACGGGACGCCGGCGCCGTTCAAGCCAAGGATGGCATAATAGCGCGCCTTGAGCTCTTCGAACTGCCCCCGGTCTATTTTCTCGCCCGAAAAGGGTCCGGCCTTTATCTCCTCTTCGAACCAGCGGTCGGGGAGGGTGTCGTCCTTCTCCGTCAGGCCCAGGCGTGAATTGATGAGCCGCTCGATTCCCGTGATGTTCCGGCCGATCTCGTCCAGTTGCGCGTGAGTGAATTCCTCCCCGGTCACCTCTTTCAGCTGCCGGGCGAAGTCCTCGTAGTCCGCGGTGGAAGGGGAGTTGAACAATTTGGTCGCGAAGCGGCAGATGCCGACGGCGTCGCCGACGGCGAAGATGTTTTCGCACGCGCGGACGGCAAATTCCTTCCCTTCGTAGCTCGTGGGTTCCGGCGCCACGTGCCCGCCGTATAGGGCCGTCTTGAATTCGCGGTCGTCGTTGATCCTGGCGTTGATCTCGAGGGTGGGCCGGTTCCGGAGATGGTCCATGCCCCGGGTGGCGACGGCAAGGCCGAGGGCGAACCCCTTGAGGATGCGCGCGTCGTGGGGATCGGACTGGAAAAGCCCCTTGACCGCCATCCGGTATTTCAGGGCCTCCTCCGGGTACCTGCCCCGTTCCACGGCCCGGCTGGAGTCGGCGATGACGTCGCCGAATCCTTCCCTTTTCGCCGTCATGAAGAGGAGCCTTTCGATGACCTCGTAATTGCCCCAGGTCAGTTCGAGACCCCCCGTGTCCTCCGGGGTGATGATGCCGCGCTGGTAAAGCTCCATGGCCCAGGCGATGGCGCTTCCCGTGCTGGCGGAGTCGAGCCCGAGATCGTTGACGACATTGTTCAGGCGCAGGACCTGTTCCGGCTCCCGGATGCCGATCATGGGGCCCATCTTGCCGAGGGTGACGTAATCCGGACCGTCCCCCTTGTCGTACCGGTCGTACGCGCCGTCGCCCCGGACGCCTTTGTAGGTCTTCTCCCTGCGATGTTCGACTTCCGCCTGTCCCTGGTCGTAGCCCGCGTTCCCTGTCACCCCCCGGAGCGCGCTGGCGCCCCAACCCCCCTTCCCTTCCGGAGTAAGGTCGTTAAGGGGGCGGCAACGGATGGGACACTTCAGGCAACCGTCCATGCCGGGACGGTAGGCGTCGAAGTTGTCGGCGTCGAGAGCGTCGGTCCAGTTGGTTTCCTGGTTGTTCTTCGCCCCCATGGCGCCGAGGATGCGGCTGGGCTTGTACAGGAAGGGGGTCCCGACGGTCTTCAGCGCGTACCTGACCGCGCTGCTCGAGAGGATTTTACGCGCGAGATCCAGGTTGTTGTCCTTGAATGCCGGGGAAAGGACGGGTTCGGCGCGGCGCCCCAGGATCATGACGGCCTTGAGCCTGAGCGAGCCCATCTTGGCCCCGGTCCCGCACCGGGCATAGATGGCCTTCGGCCCCCCCATGATGCCCGAGCACAGGACCAGGTTCTCCCCGGCGCTGGTGATGCGGGCAAGGGCCATGTCCTTGCGCTCGGTGCAGGAAAAATCCCTTTCGACGGCGCGGGTCAGGTCGGCGTTGTCCATCCCAAGGTAGGGTGTCGCGTCGTGAAAAACGACCTTCGGGGCCGAGATCTCGAGAAGGATCCATCCGGGGGCCCGACCGTAGAGGACGAGGTGGTCGTAGCCGTGAAACTTGAGGAACGCGGGGAAGGCGTCCCCGCAGTTGCTGTCCAGTATGCCGTTGCTGTCGGGGGCAAGGCTGCTGACGTTGCCGCGGGCGGCCGTGGGGACGGTCCCGGTCAGGCTTCCGCTGCCGAAGATCAGCGGGACCTCGGGATCCAGCGCTTCCCCGCCGTCCGGCAGGAGATTGTAGAGGAGGTACATGTTACCGCCGCGGCTTGAAAGAAACGTGCGGAACGCCTCCAGCGGAAGGTACCTGGAAAAATGCTCCCGGCGCTCCAGGTCGACGAAAAGCACGGCTCCCTGCGTCCGGTACCGGGGGCTGTCGGCCATGCGGGCCGACAGCCTTTCAACGTTGGCCCTGACGTCCATTTTCCCCCGCCGTCACTTCGGCTCGAATGCCTTGACCAGGCCCCGGATCATTGTGTTGTACGGTGTCGGCGTCCCGGCCTGCGCGCCGTATTCGACGATCTTCCCGTTGATGTAGTCGACCTCGGTCCGCCGGCCCGCCTCGATGTCCTGGAGCATGGAGGGTTTGTGGTGACCCGCCTTCCGCATGTAGTCGATGCAGTAGGGGTAGTAGTCCGAACCCAGGGTGAATTCGTTCGCCCGGGCCACGGCGACCCCCTCCTTGATGAGGGAGTCGACCAGGTGGAAAAGGATGGGGTCGTTGATGACCTCGGCCATGGTCTTGCCCGTGATTGCGCAGAGCGGGTTCATGCAGGAATTCAGGATGGCCTTGCGCCAGACCATGTTGTGGATCCGGTCGGTGTGCAGGGTCTGGAGCCCGCACCCCGTCAGAACGTCGCATATGCCGACGGCGGCGTCCCGGGACCGCGGGTCCAGCTCCTGGATGTGGTGGGGGCGATGGTGGAAGGCGATCCGGACGTGGGCCGGCCCCAACGGGACGCAGCCGAGGTTGACGACGGCCCTCATGACGGACCCGGCTCCCAGGTGCTGCGCAAGGACAAGCTCGGTATCGATGCCGTTCTGCCAGCTTACGACGTAGCGTCCATCGGCGACAAAGCCCTCGAGGGCGAAGGCGATCAGGGGGAGCGCCGTGGCCTTGACCGCGACGATGATAACATCCGGGGGATCGTCGACGAGGTCGTCGATGCGGGTGGTGGTCCGCGACACCATCGCCTGGAGGACGTCGGTGCCCTCGACGATGATGCCGGGATCCAGGGCGGGCGCGAGGAGCGACGGGACGACGTCGCAAAGGGTGACCTCGCATCCCCCCTTCGCGAGGAAGGCGGCGACGATCCCGCCGACGGGGCCGGCGCCGATGACCGCGAACCTCTTAGGCTTGTAGATTCCGTTTCCCATTATTCCCATGCTCCCCGTATTTCAGAGAATCCCGAAGGCTGCCGCGTCTAGGATCCTGATTTTGTTGGCCCGCAGGATCTCGATCGCCCGGTCGTTGTCGCTGAAGCGGAATACCATCACCGCCTTCCCGGACGAGGTCCCGGCCAGGGCGTACATGTATTCGACGTTCACCTTGGTTTCCTTGAAAGGGCGGAGCAGCCTGGCAAGGCTCCCGGGAGTGTCCTCGATCTCCGCGGCGATGACGTCGTCGACGCGGGCCGGAAGCTGCTTCTCCATGATGACTCTCCGGGCCGTGGAGACGTCGGACACGAGAATGCGCAGGATTCCGAAGTCCGAGGTGTCGCTTATGCACAGGGACCGGAGGTTGAGGCCGGCCTCGCCGAGTGCATGGGTGGCTTCGTACAGGCGGCCGGGGGCGTTTTCAAGAAAGATGGACAGCTGTTTGAGCTTCATGGTCACCTCGCGTGTCAATGGTTGCGGCCGTCCTTGCGCCTGGCGGCGGCGCCGCCCTCGAGAGCCTTCAGGTTGACGTCGGCGCCTTTACCCCTGGAAACCGCCTTGACGACCCCCTCGACTATCCGGGGATCGATGGGAAGACTCGACAGGACGGAGCCGACCATGACCATGTTGACGGCCTTGGCGTTGCCCGCCTTCCTCGCTATCGACAGCGCCTCGATGCCGTGGGCGTTGGCGCAGGCCCGGGCAATCCGCTCCTCGACATTGGGAGGATACGTTGCCAGGCCGGAAGCCACGGTGCTCGGGTTGATGGCGGCCTTGTTGTACACGAGCATGCCGCCGGGCTTGAGATAGTGCACGTACCGCAATGCCTCCAGGGGCTCGAAGGAAATCAGGAGGTCCGCCGTTCCCGGCATGACCACCGGGGAGTTGACCCGGTCCCCGATCCGGACGAAGGAGATGACGCTCCCCCCCCTCTGGGCCATCCCGTGGACTTCGTTCTGCTTCACGTCCATGCCGCCGGCAAGGGCGCTTTCCGATAGGACCCTGGAAGCCATCAGGACTCCCTGCCCGCCGACTCCCGCGATGACGATATTAAATATTTCCATCGGTCTCGCCTGTCTTGCCGAGCGATATCGCGTCGAACTTGCACTGCTGCGAGCAGATGCCGCACCCGTTGCAGATCGCCGGGTCGATCCGGACTTTCTGCTTGTCGCCGGAAGGCACGAGGCCCAACGCCACGCACGCGACCTTGAGGCATGCGCGGCAGCCCGTGCACTTGTCCGGGTCGACGGCGAGAACCGGCCGCTTCACGCGGTAGCGGAGGACGCACGGGTTCCTTTCGACCAGGACGTAGGGGCCGGGCGTCTCGAGGCCTTTCCGTATGGCCGCCTCGGTTTCCTCCGTCTTGTAGGCGTCGATCTCGAAGACGTTCCCGATGCCGAGCACCTTCACGAGTTCGACGATGTCGACCTGCCGGGTGGCCTGCCCCCGCAGGCCCCGCCCGGAACCGGGGTGGTCCTGGCCGCCGGTCATGGCCGTGGTGCGGTTGTCCATGATGATGACCAGCGCGTCGCCGTCGTTGTAGGCCATGCCCAGCAATCCCGTCATCCCCGAGTGGAAGAAGGTGGAATCCCCGATCACGGCGACGGGTTTAACCCGTCCCCCGGCGATCCCGTTGACCTTGGCCATCCCGTGGGCCGCGCTGATGCTGGCCCCCATGCAGATGCAGGAATGCATGGCGTTCATCGGCGGAAGGGCTCCGAGGGTGTAGCAGCCGATGTCGCCGGAGACGAAGACCTTGAGCCTGGCGAGGACGGTGAAAAGCCCGCGGTGGGCGCAGCCCGGGCAGAAGGTGGGAGGACGCATGGGAAGGTCCGCGACGGGCGTGACGCTATCCGCAATCCCGGTCTCCCCGGCGGCCGCCCGGACGATGTCGGCGCTGACCTCGCCGCAAAGCGGGATCCTGTCCTTGCCGATGTCGACCCGGATCCCCATCGCCCGGACCTGCTCCTCGAAGACGGCGTCGAGCTCCTCTACGACCATGAAGCGTTTCACCCCGCCGGCGAACTCCCGGATCTTCCTTTCGGGAAGCGGGTGGACAAGGCCCAGCTTCAGGATGGAGGCGTCGGGACAGGCCTCCTTGACGTGCTGGTAGGAGACGCCGGAAGTGAGGATTCCAAGGCCGGCATCCCCCATTTCCACCCGGTTCAACGGGGTGGTTTCGGCGAACTCCTTGAGCCGGAGAAGACGCTCCTCTGTTTCGACGTGCCGGACCTTTCCGAAATTGGGAAGCATGACGTACTTTGGAACGTTCCTGGCCCACTCGCCGATCTTCTGC
>JAKALO010000106.1 GCA_021824125.1 Deltaproteobacteria bacterium
GTTCCGGACCCCGACCCCGTCCCCTTCCAGCCCTGGCGCATGCTTCTCGAGCTTTCCCTGGCCCACCCCTGGACGCCATCGGAGCGAAGCCTGGCCAGGTACTGGCCGTATTCGCTTGTCGGTGGATCGCCGGCTCCGTCCCCCGCGCCCGGTTCACCACCAGGTTCACCCCCCCCACTCCCCCCGGACCGGGCGGCAATGCAGGGTTCCCTCCGGTGATGCCCCCGGCTGGTTTCAACCCGCTGCCGAACATTGATTGATTTTTCTCCACCATCACGGGGGGCGGGAGCGTCACCGGCACCGACGGACCGGACCGCGAAGCGGCGGGCGCCTCGACAAACGCACGCACGCGTACACCCCTTGTGGTCTGCGAAGCCTGTTTCCCCGGTCCTCCTCCAATCGGGATCAGCAGCAGGATTCCGTGCAAGAGCCCCGCTATCCCCACGTACAGGATCGGCTGCAGCAGGGATCTCAATCCCCGTGACTGCATGAGACTAGCTCCTCCCCCCCTTTTCGACAACGGGGAGCGAGAGGTCGCTGATGCCCACTTCGAGGAGCTTGTCCATTACTTCCGCGATCGCCTGGTACCTGGTTTCCCTGTCGCTCTTCAGTATTATGTTGGTCCCGTTGAGCTTCTGGCGCGACTTGACCGTCTCCCCCAGCCGTTCGAGCGGAACCTCGGTCCCGTCCACGAACACCCGTCCCTCCCGGTTGACCAGGATGCTCACCCCTTTGTTGGAAATCCGCCCGGCGGCCTGCGTCTCCGGAAGCTTCACGCCTATTCCCCTGTCGAAGCTCAGAACCGTCGACATCATGAAGAAGACTATCAGGAGGAACAGCACGTCCACCAGGTTCGTGATCGGGATGCCTTCCTCGTCGGTCTGCGTCGTCCGTTTAAACTTCAAGGTAATCCCCCCCGATCGTGTCGAGGCGCTGCGACCGCTCCGCCACCTTCTCTTCGAGGTCTCCCAGCACGTCGAGGAAATGTATCGAGCTCTTCTGCATGTCGAGAAGGAACTTGCCCACCTTGTTCATGAAATAGAACGAAAGGAAATAGGCCGGGATTGCGACCACGAGCCCTCCCGCGGTCGCCACCAGCGCCTCGGCGATGCCGGCCGCTACCATCCTGGGGTTTTCCCCTCCCGCGCCTCCCATAGCCTGGAAGGAGCGGATCATGCCGGTAACGGTCCCGAACAGCCCGATCAGCGGGGCGATCTTGGAAATCGTCTGGAGCACGAGGATCCCCTTTTCCAGCTTGGCGACCTCCAGGGCGCCCGCGTCCTCGATCGCCCGGACCACTTCCTGCCTTCCCCTTCGCTGGTTCTTCAACCCCGATTGAATGATCCCAGATATGGGACCCGACGTCGATTCGCAGTGCTTGTACGCCTCGTCCAGTGCGTTCCTGGACAGCAGGTCGTGGATCACTCCCATGAACTCGGAGGCGTCCGTCCTGGCCCGCCGCAGGTAGATCACCCGCTCGATCGCGATGGCGACCGTCACCACTGATAGCGCCAGCAGCGGGTACATCGCGAAACCGCCTTTGAAGAACAGATCCAGCATCCTTTTCCTCCCGGGCTAACGGACTCTTTTCCTCAATATCGGCCGTGGCATGGAGCGCACATTTCCCTGAAATCGGGGACGCGCCACTTCGAACCCGCCCCGACGCCAGACTCGCCTTTCAGGACCCCCTTGGCGTGGGGGTTGTGACATGTGCTGCATTTTATCTTTCCGTCCTCCATGACGGGAATCGTGACCTGGTGCCTCTTCACGTACTCCTCCTTGCGCTTCGCCATTTCGGGAGGCAGCGGTATCAGGTGGTCCACGCCCGGGTGGGGCCGCAGCTGGTGGCAGTTCGAGCATATCTGCGTCTCGTCGGCGACCATCTCCAGGTTACCGGGACCTCGCTTAGCAAGGTCCGGCTCCCTCTTGTGGCAGAACCGGCATGACTCCTCGCGGATCCTCCCGAATCCGTCTATCTGCCGGTGCGGGTTGTTCAACTGGTCCTTGTCCTCCAGGTGGCACTTGTAGCAGAACCGCTCCCCGTTCGGGTATGGCCCACCGCGCAGGAATTTCGGGTTCGCCGTGTCCTTGTTCCCGTGGGAGACCTCGTCGTGGCACGTGGAGCAGATCAGATTACCCTGCCTTAGGGGATACCCCAGGTAATCCATCCTCCAGGTCCCTTCCGACGAGGGGACGTCCACGACATGTGGCGCCTTCCTGATCCCCTGCCGCAGGTGGCAGTCGTTGCAAAGGCGTATGTTGTCCCTCCCGCCCGTGAACTTTACCTCTTCCCCCTCCCGGATCCGGCCTGGGTGGCAGGTGAAGCAGAACATCCTGTTTCCATGGGGGTTCGGAACCTTGTCCTGCCAAAGTACCCGCGCGTAGGCCTCCCGCATCCCGTAAGTGGAATCGTGGAGCTTGTGGCAGGTGGTGCACAGGAGCTTCCCCTCCCTGCCGGGAATCTTTGCCGATAAGATCGCCGCCGACACCCGGATGAGCCCTTCCCCCTCCGGCAGATTGTGCAGCTCCGCCGCTGGATGGCACAACCCGCAAAGGGTTTGGATGTCCACGATGAACTTCGGGGAGGCGGCGGTCGGATTCTCCAGATGGCAGAAGCTGCACGCAAGGGAATCGTGGGAGTTGAACCGGTTCTTCGGCCTCGCCACCGAGGCTTCAGGCGCTGTTGACCCCGTTATCAGCTTGTCCCCCGGCCGATCGATCGTCATGGTGGGGGGGGATCCTTTATAGATCAGTATCCAGAAATCGAACTTCTCCTTCGGATGGCAGGCGACGCAGGCTTCGTTCAGGATGTTGTGCG
Source organism: Deltaproteobacteria bacterium (assembly GCA_021824125.1). Classification (GTDB taxonomy): domain Bacteria; phylum Desulfobacterota; class Deferrimicrobia; order Deferrimicrobiales; family Deferrimicrobiaceae; genus JAKALO01. The sequence continues at coordinate 2,819 of JAKALO010000106.1, forward strand.
GCTTTTCCTGTGAATGGATGATCTTCGTGTTCTTCAGGTCCCGGATGATCGTCTCACCAGAAGCCTGAACACCGGTCGTCGCTCCGAAGAGCAGAAAAAGCGTCAAAAGGATGAACTGCAACAGAGGGCAAGGTCCTTTCTAAAAGGTCACGCCGATCGTACCCGTGGAACTCGTGGATCCTCCCCCGCCCCCACCGCCGCCCACCGCGGCGGCCGCCCCGATCGCGATCGCCCCCACCATGAACAGGAACCATTTTTTATGATACCACGGCGATCCGATTTCCTGTCTGTCCGTATTCGCTTCAGGCCAGCCTGCCCCCGCAAGCAACCCGGCTGCACGGCTCGCCGTCTCCACGGCCGCCCCCTCCTCCCTTGAAAGTTCGACCTCCCCCAGCAACGCCGGTGATGGGTCGCCACCGGCAAAGGAGAGTACCTTCATGAATGTCGTCCCGTTCCTTTGTTCCAGCACGAGAATGGCTACGCGGGACGCCCCCGCGGCTTCGGCAAGGTCCGCCAGCAATACGCCGCACCCTTTTCCTTCCGGGGAAGACGCCAGCAATTCCCCAAGGGTCGCCACGCGGTCCCTGACGAGGCCTCCTTCGATCGCTTCCGAGTCCCCCGGAAGCCATTGGCCGGTCATTTCCATGTCCTGGTAACCCGGGAATGAAACACGGACCCGGACCGGATCGCGCGAGCGTACCTTGAACCGACCGGGCGTGGTGCCCACCGGCTCGCCGTCCAGGCGGACGGTCGATCCCGGGGGAAGGTATTGGACCAGGATTTCCGCCTCCGGTGCGCCGCGCTCTCCCGATCGATCCCAGGATTCCCGGAACGTCGGCGAAAAAAGGCCCGGGTCGGGGGAGAAATCCGGCCGCAGCACCCTCGACCTCGCGAACATCTCCTCGGCCCCGGAACGGTCGCCCTCCCAAAGGGAAAGCAGTCCCCGCCTCAGGAATATTTCCGCGAGGTACGGGAGGACCGTTTTCCCCGCCCGGAACTTCCTGGCCTCGGTTTCCGCCTCCGAAAGCAGGGCCGAGGCTTCCCGCGTTTCCATCCTGTCCATGCGGCGCAGGGCTTCGGCGATCTTCCCGGAAATCCGCTCGAGCGAGGCGTCGTCCGCCTCGGGATAACGACCCGCGAGGCCGGCTGTCTCTCCGGCGGCAGGCTGCGGCGCGACCCATCGGACGCGCAACTCCTTTTGAAGCAGCCCCGGCATCGGCTCCAGCGATTCGCGCGCCATGCTCTCGGAAACTGCCGGCGACGAGAACTTGAGCAGGATGCACGGTTCCCGGATGGGTTCCGGGATGGGTTCCGCGATCGAGAGCGCCGCGGCATAAGTCCACTCAAGGGAGAGGATGCCGCATAGAAGGACGGCCAGGAATTTACGCGCGCTTGACGTAGATCTCATCCGTGATTTCCCTGTCGACCGCGATGGTCGTTTCCCCTATCTGCAGGACGAAAGAGGGGTTCCTCTGCAGGAGACGGAGGCGGCTCCCCGGCACGATACCGAGCGAGCTCAGCTTTTCCAGTCGTTTTTTCGACTTCGGCGTGATGAAAACTATGCGGACGGGATCCCCGAGGCCCGCGTCGGAAAGACGGGTGACGAGGGGGTGGATTTCAGTCCGGATGCGGTCGCAGCACTCTCCCCTTGGAATCGCCCTTCCGTGCGGGCAGACGGGGGGGTGCCCCAGGAAGGTGCAGACGCTTTCGGTCACGGGAGTCGTCAGGATGTGCTCGAACTTGCAGGCGCTGTTCTCCATCTGGGAGGAATCGAGATCGAACAGGTTTTGAAGCAGGACTTCCGCGAGCCTGTGCCGCCTGATGATCCCCCGCGCCCGCTCGTCGCCCGCACGCGTCATTCTCAGATCTTCCCGGGAGACTTCCACCAGGCCGGAGAGGACCAATTCCCCGAGCAGTCCTTCCGGGTTTTCCTCCTCGGACCTTTCCAACAGTTTCGTTCTCGTCGCGCAGCCCTCCTCCCGAAGCGTCCAGATCAGCTCAAGGATTTCATCCTGCCCGTATTCGGTCATCGGCGGGTTCCTCTCTTGAAGAGGGATTGGAAGAAGTTTACGACCTTGGACTCCGGTATGGGAAACGAATAATGGCACCTGGGGCAGCAGACAAGGGAGCAGCTTTTCCCCATCGGGCAGCTTGTCCGGCACCCGCCATCGGAGGGGTCGATCTTATATTGACAAAGAGGACATCGGATGATCAAGGGTCCCTCCGGATCAGAAGGTGATTCCAAGTTTTCTCGCGCAGATGTTCACGAGCGCGCCTACCAGCACCGCAAGCGGGAAGATGAAAAGCGCCATCCCCGCCGCGACCTTGCCCCCGTGCTCTTTCACTATTACGAGGAAATTCGCGATGCACGGGATGAACAGGGTTATGGTCACGAGGCTCACGACGACCTGCAGGTTGGTGAGGAGCCCCGCCCTGGCCATGTCGAAGAGTCCCGCCGCCCCGTAATCCCTTCGGAGAAATCCGATGAGAAACGCTTCCGCCGTCTTCGGGGGAAGGTCCAGAACTCCCACGACGAGAGGCTCGGCCGCCTTCTGCAGCCACAGAAGCCAACCAATCCGGTCAGCGACGAAAAGGATGAGCGTCCCCAGTATAAAGAGCGGAACCGCCTCGCGGAGATACCACTCGATCCTTGCCATCGTCTTGACGGCCAGGTTCCCCAATCGTGGCCAACGGATAGGCGGTATTTCGAGAATGAAATCGGAGGATTCGCCGGGGATCACCCTGGAGGCGAGGAACCCGACCGCCAGGATCACCGCCACCAGGATGGCGACCCACGTTATGGTCGCCGCAGGCCCGACGTTGCCCAGCATCCCGAGAATCACGCCCAGTTGCGCTGAACAGGGAATTCCCAGGGCCAGCAGGAGGGTAACGATGATGCGCTCCTTGCGGGTCTCCAGTATGCGGGTCGTAAGCGTGGCCATCGTATCGCACCCGAGGCCGAGGATCATCGGCAGCACGGCCTTTCCGTTGCACCCGATCTTCTTGAAGATCCGGTCGACCATGACGGCAAGCCTGGGAAGATAACCTGAATCCTCGAGAATCCCGAACCCCCAGAAAAAAGTCCCGACGATCGGAAGAACGATCGCGATTGCGTAGGAGAGCGCCATCGAAATCATCCCGTAGGGGCCGATCAGGAAGTCTCTTGCCAGGGGCCACGGGATCGCCTGGTTGACGATCCAGGACGCCCCCGGGATGATCGCTTTTCCGAATAACCCCGCTTCCAGGAAGTCCACCAGGATTTTCGCGCCGAACACCCCGACGAACTCGTAGGCGAGAAAAAGGACGAACAGGAAAATCGGGACACCGTAGAACGGGTCCATGGAAACCCTTCCGAAAACCTGGGCCCAGCCGCCTCCTTCCGCGACGCCCGCCTCCTCCCCCAGGTCCTCCAGAAGCGAATCGATCCACTGCAGGCGGATCTGGTTGATCCGGTATGCGATCTCCCCTCCCGTTTCCTCCTCCAGCCTGTTCCGCGTGACGTTCATCTCGCTGACCCGCTCCGCGGTGACATTCTCCGCAAGCCATTGGGTCAGCGAATCGTCCCCGCACAGCAGCATGATGGCCAGCGCCCTTCTCCCGACCGGTGATGTTTCCGGGATAAGGGATTCCATCCTCGAGACCGCGGACTCGATTTTCTCCCCGTAGGAAATCCCGACGTTCGGCGTCGTGGCCAGATCAAGCATCCCCATCAGCCGGTCGACGCCTTTCTTCCGTACCGCAACCGTGGGGATGGCCGGCACCCCGATCTTTTTTTCCAGTTGATCGATGCGCGGCATGACGCCCCGGTCACGGGCCTCGTCGGCCATGTTGACGGCGATGACGAGCGGTATCCCCATCTCCGCAAGCTGGAGGGTGATCATCAGGGATCGGCGCATGTTCTTCGCGTCGGCGACCTGGATTACCCGGCTTCCCGGCTCCGCCATCAGGATATCGCGCGTGACCCGCTCGTCCTCGGACATCGGCAGGAGCGAATAAACGCCGGGGGTGTCTATGATCTCGCAAACGGTCCCCCGGTCCCGGACCTCTCCCCTTGTGACCTCCACGGTTGTCCCCGGGTAGTTTGAAACCGTCACGTATCGTCCCGTCAGGTACCCGAAGACGACGCTTTTACCGACGTTGGGGTTGCCGACAAGTATCACCTTGCCGGATTTGCGGACGGGCGTAAGGCCCTCGGTTTTCATTCGGCGGTCTCGCGCGGTTGGGGGGAAAGGCATCGCGGGCAGGTTCCGTATATGGCGAGCCGGTGCATCGTCGGGACGAATCCGTGCTTCTTCGCAACCTCGTCCTGGAGGCGCTCTATCCGGGGCTCCTCGAATTCCGATACGTTCCCGCACCCGGTGCACACGAGGTGGTCATGGTGGGCTGTGAGGCTGCTCTCGTACCTTCGGGCCCCTTCACCGAAGTCGAGTTCCTTCGCATAACCGAGCCTGGAGAGAAGTTTCAGTGTCCGGTAGACGGTTGCGGCCCCGATGTCCCGGTTCCTTGCGCGTACCTCGCTTGTGAGCTCATCAACGGTAAGGTGCCTGCCCGACCGGAAGAAAACCTCGATGATCGACGCCCGGCTCCTGCTTCGTTTACCGCCCAGCGCCGAGATTTCCGAATCTATCTGTCGTAGAAGACGTTTCATTTCAATCCATTTCCCTTATTATGATATTGAATGTCAATGTCATGATATACATGGCGGATTCCCGGGTCAAGGGAAATATCATTTTCAATAAATGAAAAATGACCCACACACTCCCGACCGACTTGCCTGTCGAGCGCGTTACCGGGCGACCAGTCCCAGATATTTCCCGCAGGGGACGGAGAGCAAGACAGCGAGGCAGACCGCAACAGCGTAAGCAAAAGCCGCCGGGAGCGTCTGGCGGTGATGATAGAGCCGTTCACCTATGGACGAACCTTACCGCGCTCGACCAATAGT
>JAKALO010000107.1 GCA_021824125.1 Deltaproteobacteria bacterium
GGTGGCTCCGGCGGGGCGATGCGGGATTCCGGGGATACGGGGGCGGCAAACGTCAAGCCGAGCTCCTTGTCCTCCGCCATCTTCCGGTACTCGGCGATGCGCGCCTCCTCCTCCGGGTCGCGCGGAAGATCGGCGGGCGCGGCGTCGGTGGGGACGGATTTGGGCGGCGTGGCGCCGGATTTCGGTGGAGAAGGGAGTTTGACCGGCAAACCGATATCCTTGTCCTTTAACGCTCTCCGATAGATATCGATGTGGCTGTTCTCCTCGGGGGCCGGCTGGAGGTCGGTGTCGGGGGGGAGAGAGAGAGGTTGCGGGGCGGGCACATGGGCGACCGCGGTTTCAGGAAGCGCCGAAACGTCCTGTTTTGCCGGAGGGGAGACGGCGGCCGACCTCTCCGGCGAAGGGATTTCCGGAAGAGAGGCTTTAGCAGCCGTGGGAGGAGGCGCTTCAGCCCGGGCCGGGGTTCCGGCGGGGGGAGGCGCGGCCCGCGGTGAAGCCTCCGCCTTCGCGGCAGGTTTCGGCGCCTGGCTTCGCGAACGTGCCAGGAGCTTAATCTCGTCCACCTTCACCTTTACGGGCGAACTTGTGCGGGAGAAGATGTCGACGCTTTGCACCTGGTACACGAGCGTTTCCAGACGCGGGTCGGCGTCCAGGAACTTGGGGTCTCCAATCATCGGGTGCGGGTTCGGCACGACGGGCTTCCTTGTAAGGGCCGGACTCCTGCCCGACGTGCCTCCGCGCGCCACCCGGTAGGACACCACCGGCGTGTCGCTCACTCCGGGGGGTTCCTCCCAGAAGAGTGCGACCCCTTCGGGCCGGACTTCGGCCCGCAGCCCGGAAGGCCGCTCGGGATCCCGCGTGCGCTTCATCGGGTTCACCTCGTTGCTCGTCATCGTTTTCCCGGAAGTATTGCCGTCGGCGGCGAGCGCCGTCAGCCGGTAGGAGAGATTCCCCGCGACCTTCACACGGTCGACGTGCCGGACCCCGAGCGCCCTTCCATAGTCGATGTCCAGGGCCGCCTTCCTCCCCATGATCGAGATCGAGTCGTTCCGCTCCTCGTCGGTCAGGGTCCCATACCGGATTTTTTCCTCGAGGGTCCGGATCTCGACGGCATCCCAGGGATCGATCGCGGACATCGCCCTTTCGTCCAGTCCCGGCCCAAGGGTTTTCGCGACGACAGTTTTCTTCTTCCCGGAAACGCGCTCCAGGAGGAATCCTCCCTCGGGCCAATCCCCCTCTCTCGGAAGCCAGAACAGGTGAACCGTCCCACTCCCGTCGGAACACACCCAGAAGGGAGCACGGCGGGGAGCCGCCGGTGCGTTACGCGTCGCGGCAAGGAGCAGCGCGAGGATCGATAATGCTGCGTAAAGTAACGGCCGTTTCACCACGTTTTAATTACCTGTGAATCGGTATTTTTGTTTCAATGATATCCGAAAATCGCCTTTTATGTCCCCCCGTGTCATTCGGCGATTGCCCGGGGTCCACCGGGGTCCACCTTGACGAAGGGACCCGAAATCCCAATAATGGTTTGGCAAACTCCCTGGAGGTCGTCGAATGGACTGGATCGCGATGAAGAAGTACGTTCCCGCGAACGCGGCGGCGAAGGTCCCGAAGGAGCACCCCGCATGCCCCGTCAACGGCCATGACGTCTTCAAGGCGCTCTCCCCGCACAAGGTGATCGTGATGGCCTGCAATATAAGGATCCCCTCGGTGATCCCGGGCATCATGAAGGCCGCCGCCGAGCTGTCGGCGGTCGTCGCGTTCGAGCTCGCCAAGACGGAAGGGAACGTGGACGGCGGCTACACCGGGATGAACCCGGAAATTTTCGTCTCCACGATACTCTCGCATGCGAAGAAAGTGAACTTCACCGTCCCGTTCCTGATCCACGGCGACCACATAACGGTCAAGAACACCTCCGACAAGGAAATCGGGGAAGCCCGGGCGCTGATAGCGGCGGAACTGGCCGCCGGGTACACGTCGTTCGCGATCGACGCATCCTTCAACCCGATACCCGACAACGCCAGGATCACGGTCGAACTCTCCGCGCCGATCCGCGAACGGGGCCTGGGGCTCGAGGTGGAAGTCGGCGAGATCAAGTCCGCGGGAACCGAATCGTCCCTCTCCACCGTGGAGGAGGCGGTCGAACTGATGGAGCGTCTTTCAGCCGCGGGCGTCGCGCCGGACCTGCTCGCGATCAACAACGGATCGAAGCACGGGAACTACCTGGAAGGCGAGAAGATCTCGATCGACCTCGAGAGGACGGGCCAAATCCACGCCGCGGTGCACGGCAAGTTCGGCGTCGACATAGCACAGCACGGCATCACCGGGACGCCGCTCCACCTGGTCGGCCGGTTCGCCGATTACGGCATCCGCAAGGGAAACGTAGGCACGCAGTGGCAGAACATCGCCCACGAGGGGCTGCCCCCGGCGCTGATGCAAAAAATGCGGGACTGGGCGAAGGCTTCGGCCAAGGACATCAAGATGGCGACCAAGCCGTTCAAGGCGGAGATCGATGCGATCCCGGCCGAATACGCGGGGAAGATCGAGCGGGCGGCGTACGAGGAAGCGCTGCGGCTTTTCCGGGCGTTCCGCGCCGAGGGGACGGCGAAGATCGTCGCGGATGCCCTCGTCGCAAGGGCGTAAAGAAGGAACGGATTGCGCATAATCGCGGGGAAATGGCGGGGGAGGCCCCTGCGAGCCCCGAAGGGTTTCACGGTCAGGCCCACGTCCGACCGGGTCAGGGAATCGATTTTCGACATCCTGGGTGACCGCGTGGGCGGGGCCGCAGCGCTCGACCTGTTCGCGGGCAGCGGAGCGCTCGGCCTGGAGGCCCTTTCACGCGGGGCGCTTTCCGCGGTTTTCGTCGAGTCGGACCCCGGGGCGTTCGGGGTCCTGCGCGGAAACATCGATTCGCTGGGAGTACAGGGGGCGGAATCGCTCCACCTGGATTACCGGCAGGCGTTGCGACGGCTTAAGGCCCGGGGCGTGCGGTTCGGACTGGTATTCCTCGACCCACCTTACGGGAAAGGGATGGCCGTTGAATCCGCCGCGGTGCTTGGCCGCGCGGGGCTTCTTGAGCCCGGGGCGACGGTCGTGGTGGAGGAGGCGTCCCGGACGCCGGACGCCATTTTCCCTGAGGGGTGGGAGACGTTCGCCGACCGGCGGTACGGGGATACGCGGGTCATGATATTCACCGCATCTCCCCTCCGTGGCGGCGCGGCCGAAGGGGAATCCGCCGCAAAGGAGAAGAAATGAGAACGATAGCAGTGTACCCGGGCTCGTTCGACCCGCCGACGTACGGGCACCTCGACATCATAGACCGGTCGTCCCGGGTTTTCTCCCGTGTTATCGTCGCGGTCGCCAGGAACATACGGAAGGAAGTCCTGTTCACCACGGCCGAACGGATAGACATGCTGAAACAGCTCACACGCTCCTACTCCAACGTGGAGGTAGACTCGTTCAAGGGGCTCCTGATGAGCTACGCGGCGGACAAGGGGGCGCACGTGGTGGTCCGGGGCCTGCGGGCCATATCGGATTTCGAGTACGAGTTCCAGATGGCGCACATGAACAAGAAGCTTGCGGACGACGTGGACACGGTCTTCATGATGACCGGGGAGCGCTACTCCTACATCAGCTCCAACATCGTCAGGGAGATCGCCGGTTTCGGAGGCAAGATCGACGACCTGGTCCCCGAGCTGGTCCGGGAACGGGTTTTTCGTAAAATGGGCAAGCGCGGGAAATCCTGAAAAAATCGCATCCGTGGAAAGGAGCAAAAGATGTTGAAGCTTGCACGCAGGGTGAAAAAGATCAAGCCGTCGCCGACCCTGGCGATCACGAGCAAGGCGAAGGCCATGAAGGCGCAGGGGATCGACGTGATCGGATTCGGGGCGGGCGAGCCGGACTTCGACACCCCGGTCCACATCAAGGAGGCCGCGAAGCAGGCGCTGGACGCGGGGTACACGAAATACACCCCGGTTCCAGGCTCCCCCGAACTCAAGGACGCGGTCATCTCCAAGCTGAAGCGCGACAACGGTCTCGAGTACAAGCGGGAGAACATCATCGTGTCGCTGGGAGCCAAGCACTCCATCTACAACGTCGCCCAGGCGTTCTTCAACCGGGGGGACGAGATCATCATCCCGGCGCCGTACTGGGTCTCCTACCCGGACATCGCGTTGCTGGCCGACGCGAAGCCGGTGATCGTCGAGACGACGCAGGAGAACGGGTTCAAGATGACCGCCGGGCAGCTCGACGCGGCGATCACCCCCAGGACCAAGTGCGTGGTGCTCAACAGCCCGTCGAACCCGACGGGTTCGGCGTACACTAAAGCGGAGCTCCTGAAGCTTGCGGACGTGATCGTGAAAAGGGACGTCACCGTCCTTTCCGACGAGATCTACGAGAAGCTGGTCTACGACGGGTTCGAGTTCGCGAGCATCGCCTCGCTCGGCGAGGAGATAAAGAAGCGAACGATCCTGGTGAACGGCCTGTCAAAGGCCTTCTCGATGACCGGCTGGCGTATCGGGTACGTCGCCGCGGACAAGGACCTCGTCGCGGCGATGAACAACATCCAGAGCCAGAGCACGAGCAATCCGGTGTCGTTCTGCGACAAGGCGTCCATCGTGGCCCTCAACAGCCCGCAGGACTTCATGAAGGAGTGGGTGGCGGAGTTCGACAAGAGGCGCCGCTACATCGTCGACCGGCTGAACGCCATCCCCGGCGTATCCTGCCTCCTCCCCCAGGGAGCGTTCTACGTCTTCCCGAACTTCGCGAACGTGTACGGGAAGAAGACCGCCTCCAGGAAGAAGATCAGGAACTCGTCGGACCTGGCCGCGTACCTGCTCGAGGAGCACAAGGTCGCGTCGGTCCCGGGCGTCGCATTCGGCGCGGATGCGTGCCAGCGGCTTTCCTACGCGACGTCGATGGCGAACATCGTGAAGGGAATCGACCGGATCGAGCTGGCCATCAAGGCGCTCAGGTAATCCGCCGCGGCGAGCTGCGCGGGAGCCCCATTCGGCTACGCTGCCTCGGAGGGGGGGACTCCGTTCGTGGCTCGGGGCGCGATGCACCCGCGCGCCTGCGCTTTACCTCACTGCGCCCCCCCCTCCTGCGGCTGCTTCGCCGCAGACGAAAGGCGCACGCCGCAGGGGATGCGCAGCGCCTTCAACGCTACAGTGGCCGCTCGCCGGTTTTCCTGTACCGGAAGTAGTCGGCAAGGATCCGCGCGTGGTCGAAGGCGAGGGGGGACGGGAGATCGTCCTCCGAGAAAAGGCGCGCTTCGGCGGCGTCGTCCAGGCCCGAAGGGGTTCCTTCCGCTTTTCCGATGTAAACGGTTGATATCGTGTGTTTCCGCTTGTCGCGGGATGGGTCGGAGTAGACCCCGAGCAACGCCGTCAGGGTGACGCGAAGGCCGGTTTCCTCCAGCGCCTCGCGGACGGCCGCGTCCTGCGCTTTTTCCCCCCCGTCGATGAATCCCCCCGGGAGGGCCCACCCGGGCGGCGGATACTTCCGGCGGATCAGTACGATCCGGTCCCCCGACTCGATGATCACGTCGACCGTCGGGACAGGTGGCGCGGGCGGCATCCGCGTTCTCCTTTTCCAGGGTGGCGAACCGGCAAAAAGGGGCGGCCGGCCGCCGGTTTCGTGCTATAAAATTGTATATGAATTTCGCGACTCCCGCCGCCATCTTCGCCTCTTCCTTCATCATCGCGCTCTCCGGCGCGCTGATGCCGGGGCCTCTCCTCGCGGTGACGGTGCGCGACACCACGCGTCGCGGTTTCATCGCGGCGCCGCTGCTCGTGCTGGGGCACGGGATCCTTGAACTGGCGCTACTTACTCTCCTTCTCCTTGGCCTCGCGGAGTGGCTGAAAGGGGAGGCGGCGACGACATTCATCGCGCTGGCCGGAAGCGCCGCGCTCCTCTGGATGGGGATCGGGATGGTCCGGGAAGTCCGGTCCCTGCGGTTTGAAACCTCCGCGGGCGCCGCGATCCCCGGCGACGCGCAGGGGTTATGGCGGCCCGTGGCGGACGGGATCCTGGCCTCGGTGTCGAACCCATACTGGTCGCTATGGTGGGCCACCATAGGACTCGGGTACCTCGTGCTCTCCAGCGGGCAGGGCGCCGTGGGAGTGGCTTCCTTCTTCGCCGGGCACATACTCGCCGACGCGGCCTGGTTCCTGTTCGTCGGCATGACGGTCTCGATGGGGCGGGGCCGCTTCTCCGACCGTGTCTACCGGGGTATAGTCGGGGTCTGCGCGGGCTTCCTCTTTTTGTTCGCGCTGTCGTTCGGGGCTTTCGGCGTGAACAAGCTGTTCCGCCTGCTGTAGGCCGAAAACCATCGTAAGGAGACCGACCATGAAGGCTGTCGTGATGGCCGGGGGGTTCGGGACGAGACTGCGGCCGCTGACGGAAAAGCTGCCGAAGCCCATGGCGTACGTCGCCAACCGCCCGATGATGGAGCACGTCGTGCGCCTCCTCGCAAAGGGGGGGATCAAGGACCTGGAGGTCCTCCTGTACTTTTACCCCGAAAAGATCATCTCCTACTTCGGGGACGGCGGCCGGTGGGGAGTGAAGATCAACTACACCGCCGCCGAGGCGGACTACGGGACCGCCGGCGCGGTCAAGAACGCGGAGGCGCAGCTCCCGGAAACGTTCCTTGTGATCAGCGCCGATATCATCACCGACTTCGATCTCCCCGCAGCGATCGAATTCCACCGGGAGCGGAAGGCGGCCGTGACCATCGTCCTCACGCGGGTGCCCAATCCCCTCCAGTACGGGATCGTTCTCACGGAAGACGACGGCCGCATCCTGCGGTTCCTGGAAAAACCGTCCTGGGGGGAGGTGTTCTCCGATACGGTCAACACGGGGATCTACATCGTCGAGCCGGAGGTGCTGGCCCTCATACCGGACAGGAAGAGCTTCGACTTCAGCAAGAACCTCTTTCCGGCGATGCTGTCCCGGGGGGACCGGGTGCTCGGGTACATCGCGGAGGGATACTGGAAGGACGTGGGGAATCTCTCCGAATACCTGAACGTGCACCTGGACATACTTGCGGGCAAGGCGGCCATCGAGTTCGACGGGAAGAAGGCAGGCGCCGGCAACGTCTGGATCGGCGAAAACACGCACGTAGACTACACGGCGGACCTGAAAAACGTCGTCCTGGGCAAGAACTGCACCGTGTGCAGCGGAGTGATCGCGGAGAACGTCGTGCTCGGGGACGAATGCGTGGTCGAGGACGGAGCCGTCATCATGTCCTCGGTCGTCTGGCCCCGGACGACGATCCACAAGGGAGCCCGCCTGCTGGAAAACATCATCGGGTCGGACTGCCAGATCCGCGGACGCGCCTTCGTCGCGGAGCGCGCGGTCATCAGCGATCACTGCAGCATCGGCACCGACGCCGTGGTCAAGGCGAACGTAAAGGTCTGGCCGCACAAGGTGGTCGAGGACGGCGCGGTGCTCTCGTCCTCCCTCATCTGGGGGGAGAAGTGGGCGCGCTCGCTTTTCGGCGCCTACGGGATCTACGGCCTGGCGAACCTGGAGATCTCCCCCGAGTTCGCCGCGAAGCTGGGCGCCGCCTACGCAGCGACCTTCGGGAAGAAGGTGGTTCTCTCGACCAGTCGGGACAGCCACAAGGTGTCGAGGATGATCAACCGGGCGATCATGACGGGGATGCTCTCGGTGGGGGTGGACGTCCACGACTACGGTGTTACGCCTCTGCCGGTCGTGC
>JAKALO010000108.1 GCA_021824125.1 Deltaproteobacteria bacterium
CAGGGGAACACGGTGCTTGAGCTTGAGGTTCAGGAGCACCTGCGGGAAGGAGACCATCTGTTTCCCGAGGTCGGCGATGCGCTTCCCCGACTCGACCATGATCGCCAGCAGCTGGAGCGCCGCCAGGACGCCGTCCCCCGTCGTCGCATGGTCGAGGAAGACGAGGTGGCCGGACTGCTCGCCGCCGAAGTTGCACCCGTTGGAGCGCATCGTCTCGACGACGTACCGGTCCCCCACCTGTGCCCGCATGAGCCGGATCTTCCTCTCTTTAAGGAACAGCTCCAGCCCGATGTTGCTCATGACCGTCGCGACCACGGCGTTCTTCTTCAGCGTCTTCTTCCGTTTCATGTCTTCGGCGCAGATGGCCATGATCCGATCGCCGTTCAGCACGTCGCCGTTGTGGTCGATGACGATGACCCGGTCCGCGTCCCCGTCCAGCGAGATCCCCAGGTCGGCCCTTTTCTCCCGCACCTTCGCCGCGACCACCTCGGGGAAAAGCGACCCGCAGTTTTCGTTGATGTTCAGGCCGTTCGGGTTGACCCCCAGGGGGATGACCTCGGCGCCCAGCTCCTGGAACACCTGCGGCGCAATACGGTATGCGGCCCCGTTGGCGCAGTCGACCACAATGCGCAGGCCTTCCAGCGAGAGGCGCGCGGGAAAGGTGTTTTTCAGGTAGACGATGTACCGGCCGGTCGCGTCTTCGATCCTCTGCGCCTTGCCTATCTGCGGGGATGGGGGACGCGCCTCCTTGAGGTGGTCCCCGAACATCAGCATTTCGATCTTGTCTTCCATATCGTCCGGCAGTTTGAAGCCGTCACGCCCGAAAAACTTTATCCCGTTGTCCTGGTACAGGTTGTGGGACGCGGAAATCACAACGCCGGCGTCCGCGCGCATGGAATGGGTGAGGAACGCGATCCCGGGCGTAGGCAGGGGGCCGACCATCAAAACGTCCCCTCCCATCGCGCAGATACCAGCCGAGAGCGCCGTCTCGAACATGTACCCGGAAAGCCGGGTGTCCTTCCCGATGACGATCTTGTGCCTTCCACCGTGGTTTCGGAAGACGTGCGCGACCGACTGCCCGAGCGCCAACGCATTTTCGACGGTCATCGGCTCGGTGTTGGCCACACCCCGCACGCCGTCAGTCCCGAAAAGCTTTCTCCGCAACGTAACTCCCCTTATTTCCTGAAATGGATCGTCACGCGGACGTCCTGTTTTCCAACGATTTTAGCATGCCCCTCCACCAATTCCACCCGGACGTTCTCCACGATGTCCTCCCGTTCCTGGTCCGGGGCGTTCACGAAAGCCGTCAGTGAACGGATCCGCGAAAACTCTTCCGGCAGCGCTTCGACCTCGAGTGACGGCGGGACGACCTCGACCTTCGCGATCCTCCGGCGGAACTTTCCCGTGTCGACCCGCGCCACGACAGGGATGCGCCTGCGCTCGAGCCGCTCCAGGGTAACCTCGATTACGTTGGGGTAGATCCTCTGGACCTTGATCCCGGGGGGCACCTTGATCGAACGCACGTCAAGGTGCAGGACCTGTTTCCCCTGTTTCGAGGAGGAAAGGTCGATCACCGCGGAGACGTCGGTCTGCTGCAACGTTCCAAGGATCGACGGAGGCCCCGCGAGGCGCAGTTCCACCTGCCGCTCCACCTTGTTCGTGATGGTAAGCCCCGTGGGAACGCCGCGGATCTCCAGGGGGACGATGAACCCGACCTGCACCTTGCTCTCACCCGCGACGAACCACCAGAGGGCGACCGCCAGGGCCAGCGCCAACGCTTTCATCCCGAGGTTCCCGCGCGCGGAACTTTTCAGGTACTTGAGGATGTCCGCCGGCCGGAGAATCAATTTCCCTCCCGCTTTTCCTTGAAAAGGTCCGCCAGGATGCCCCGAAGCTCCATCGCGCTGGCGACGCTCTCCAGTTTTCGGTCGTGGAAAACCGTGACGTTTCCGGTCTCCTCGGAGACCACCACGGACACGGCGTCGGTTTCCGCCGAAACGCCCCACGCGGCCCGGTGCCGCGTACCCATCGTTTTCACGACGGACGATTCGGGAGGTATCGGCAGGATCACACCGGCCGCTGCGACGCGGTCTTCACGAAGGATCACCGCCCCGTCGTGTATGGGCGACTGCGGGGAAAGGATCGATACCATGAGCTCGTGCGAGAAGATGGCGTCCAGCTTCTTCCCGTGCTCTACGTGTTCCTGGAGCCCCATCTCCCTTTCCAGCACGAGGATCGCGCCGGTACGTCCCGCCGCCAGGCGAAAGGTGGACTGGACGAGCGCGTCCAGGAAATCGGACGGCGGGGACGCGAGGCTCCCCCCGAAGATGCGCGCCTGCCCCATCTTGGCCAGGCCCCTGCGGATCTCGCTCTGGAAGATAACGACGAGAATGATGATGAGGCCGCCGAGGAAATTGCCGACGACCCACTGGAACGTTAGCAGCCCGATCTTTCTCGAGAGGATGAACATCCCGAACATGAGGAGCAGCCCGTAGAGCATCTGGACTGCGCGCGTCCCGCGGATGAAGAGGAGCATCCAGTAGATGATGAACGCGACGAGGATGATGTCGAGGAGGTCTGCGAAACGGAGCGGGGGGAGAAAGTTCAGCATTCGGCCCCTTCCCGGATGGCGGCCACCACGCGGACGACGTCCAGCGTCTCTTTCACGTCGTGAACCCGGAGAATGTCGGCACCGCCCCCGGACGCCGCGATCGCCACGGCGGCCACGGTCCCGAAAAGCCTGTCGCCCGCTTCTTTTCCCGTGATCTTCCCCAAAAACGATTTCCGCGAGGGTCCGAAGAGGACGGGTCTGCCCAGGTTCCGGACGTCTTGCAGGTTCCGGTGCAGCGCGAGGTTGTCCCTTAACCTCTTCCCGAATCCCACGCCCGGATCAACGATGACCCGCTCATGAGGTATGCCAGCGTTTTGCGCGGAGGCGACCCTTTCGGAAAGCTCGTCCAGCAGTTCGTCGAACAGGGATTCATACGAGGGCTCGACCTGCATCGTGGCCGGCGTCCCCCGCCGGTGCATCAGGACGACGGCGCATCCCGACTCCCTCGCCACGACCGCCATCCCCGGGTCGTCCGCAAGCGCGCTGGTGTCGTTGATGATGCAGGCCCCCGCTGCGACCGCCTCCCGCGCCACGCCCGCCTTGGTCGTGTCCACGGAAAGCAGCGCCCCCGTTTCACCGGCCAGTTCCCGGATCACCGGCACCACGCGCGCGATCTCCTCGCCTTCCGGCACTGGAAAGGAGCCGGGACGCGTCGATTCCCCACCCACATCGATGATGTCGGCCCCTTCCGCCGCCATTTCGATCCCTCTCCGGACCGCCGCTTCCACCGAAAGATATTTCCCGCCGTCCGAGAAGGAATCCGGTGTCACGTTGAGTATCCCCATGATCCTGGGCGCCCCCCCGAGAACCAGTTTCCGATCCCCGCACGGGACGACGAAACCCTTCGGCTGGAACCTGCGGATCGCCTTTGAAACGGGCGCCAGGGTTTCCATTTCCCCAGGCCAACTCTCTCCCCACTTTTCAACCTGTTCCGCGGAAGAAACGGAAAAGAGGAGTTTCTTTCCCGCCCATGCCGACGGAACTCCGAGGCGGACAAGCAGCTCCGCCAGGGAAACGGCCAGTTCCTCATTCGTCACGCATAGAATGCAGGGGCGGAGCTCGCGGAGCAGGGTCTCACGTCCCGACCGGGAAACCCCGAGGAAACCGAGGCGCCGCGCCGCTTCTTCGGGTCCCCCGGCGTGCAGCACCCGGATCACGGACGTGCGGCCCTCCCTTCCGGTCAGGCCGGCGATCCGGCTTGCGTCGGCTCCGTGCCCTCCGGGGCGGGGGGCACCAGCTCATCGATGATCCGCTTGATCTCGGCGCCGTCGACGACCTCTTTCTCCAGGAGGGTCCTGGCGACGCGATGCAGCACCTGGATGTTCCCCTTAAGGATCGACTTCGCGCGGTCGTAGCATGAAGTGACGATTTCCGTGATCTCGCGGTCGATGTCCCGCGCCGTGGCTTCGCTGTAATCCTGCTGGCGCGAGATGTCCCTGCCCAGGAAGACCATCTCCTGCCGCTGCCCGAAGGTGACCGGGCCGAGCTTCTCGCTCATCCCCCACTCGCAGACCATTTTCCGCGCAAGCCGCGTGGATCGCTCGATGTCGTTACCCGCGCCGGTGGTGAGCTCGCCGCGCACCAGCTCCTCGGCGACTCGCCCGCCCATCAGGATGGTTATGTTGTTTTTCAGGTATTCCCTGGAATAGGTGTGCCGCTCGTCGATCGGCAGCTGCTGCGTGATCCCGAGCGCCATGCCGCGTGGAATGATGCTCACCTTGTGGATCGGGTCGGCGCCGGGTATCAGGGATGCCACGATCGCGTGCCCCGCCTCGTGGTAGGCGGTGGATTTCTTCTCCTCCTCGCTGATGATCATCGAACGGCGCTCGCGCCCCATCATGACCTTGTCCTTCGCCATCTCGAAGCACGCCATCGTAACGTTCGCGAAGCCGACGCTCGCGGCGTGGAGCGCGGCCTCGTTGCAGAGGTTGGCCAGGTCCGCGCCGGTGAAACCAGGCGTCCCCTTGGCGAGGACATCCAGCTTTACGTCCTCGGCCAGCGGGATCTTCCGTGTGTGGACCGCCAGGATCTGCTCCCTTCCCTTCACGTCCGGCTTCGGGACGACGACCTGCCGGTCGAAACGCCCCGGCCGCAGCAACGCCGGGTCGAGGACGTCGGGCCGGTTCGTGGCCGCGATCAGGATCAGCCCCTCGTTCGACTCGAACCCGTCCATCTCGACCAGCAGCTGGTTCAGCGTCTGCTCCCGCTCGTCGTGCCCACCGCCGAGCCCGGCGCCGCGGTGCCTTCCGACCGCGTCGATCTCGTCTATGAAGATGATGCAGGGGGCCGACTTCTTCCCCTGGATGAATAGGTCGCGCACGCGCGCCGCGCCGACTCCGACGAACATCTCGACGAAATCGGACCCGCTGATGGAGAAAAACGGCACGCCCGCTTCCCCGGCGATCGCCCTCGCGAGAAGCGTCTTCCCGGTTCCCGGAGGCCCCACCAGCAGGACCCCCTTCGGTATCCGGCCGCCGAGCCGCGTGAACTTCTTCGGGTCCTTCAGGAACGCTATGATCTCCTGGAGCTCTTCTTTGGCCTCCTCGATCCCCGCGACGTCCGCGAAGGTGGATTTGTGGGTGGACTCGGTCAAAAGCTTCGCCCGGCTCTTGCCGAACGACATCGCCTTGCCGCCGCCGGATTGCATCTGGCGCATGAAGAAGATCCACACGCCTATGAGAAGGAGCATCGGCAGCCACGAAACCAGGAGCGTCATGTACCAGGGGTTGTCGTCCAGCGGCTTCGCGGTGATCTTCACGTTCTTCGCCCGCAGTGTCTTGACAAGCTCCGGGTCGTCGGGCGCGTAGGTGTGAAACGCCTTCTTGTCCTTGCCCGAAGTGTCCGTGTATTTGCCGGTGATCTCCTGTCCCTTGATGGTGACCTCTTTGACCTTCCCGGCGTCGACGGCCGTGTTCAGTTCCGAGAAGGAGATCTCCTCCTGGTCCACCTTCTGGGTCTTGAAGGTGTTGAAGAGGAACACCA
Organism: Deltaproteobacteria bacterium; assembly: GCA_021824125.1. GTDB lineage: Bacteria > Desulfobacterota > Deferrimicrobia > Deferrimicrobiales > Deferrimicrobiaceae > JAKALO01. Next base: position 5,594 of record JAKALO010000108.1, read on the forward strand.
TCGCCAGGGCGATGAGCATCCACAGTGCCAGGTTTCTATAGAACTGGTTCAATTTGTCGATTCTCCCGATCTATGGTTTCCACAACTGATAATATTAACATACGGTAGTGATCGGCGCATTCATCCTTTCGAAATGCTTCCTGTTGAAAGTGGCGATGGCATCCGCGCCGGACTTCCGCATGCTTGCGAGGATGTAGGCATCGGCGAATTCCTGCCTGCTGCTTCGCGCGATTACGATCGCATCCTCAACGAGGTCGGAGTCGATCATCCTCAACCCGGGCAAGCCGGTAAGCCTTGACAGCACGTCCAGAACCTTTTCGCGGGGGACATCGTATGCGGAGCGCAGCGTCCAGGCGATTTCGAACAGAACAGGGGGCCCGGTGACCAACCCGCACTTGCCGGATGCCGCCCTGCGCAGGAGATCGGCAGCGCGACCGTGTTGAACCCCGTCATCTTCGGTGAAGAAGCGCAAAAATACGTTGGCGTCGACAAAAAACGTTTTCAAGGGTTTGTCCGCTTGTTCCGAGCCGCGACCGCCTTCAGCATCCTTTGCCGTTCCTCCCCTGCGGGCAAGGATTTCCCGAGAAACCCCTCCAACTCGAAAAAATCCGCAGTCCGCCTGATGACGATGGCGTCGCCGGTTGCTTCGACGATGAGGCGGTCATGGGGCTTCATGCCCAGGTATTTCCGCAGCCGGGCCGGAAGGGTGACCTGCCCCTTCGCGGAGAGAGTGGTTATCGGCATGGCGTATTTCCTCCAATTTCTGAAATGACGTAAATATATTATATTGTAAGGCGGTTTCTGTAAAGTAGGATTTACGCCAAACGAAGAGATATAGTGCGTTTCGTACGACTCGTGACCAGGGCGTGGTTGGACCGGACGACCCCCGGAATCCAGAGGATACGACCTTCGGCGTCGCAGACCACCGGGCGCCCCCAGCGCTCGTCCCGGGGGACCTTCCTGTCGATCAGGATCTCCTTGACCTTCCGTTCGCCATCCTGCCCGAACGGGCGGACCCGGTCGCCCTGAATCAACGGCCGGATCGAGAGGGGCGTCGAAAGCGCGTCCCCGTCGAAAGCCGCTGACCGCTCCCCTTTCCCGAAACGTTTGAGTGCGGCTGGAGAGCTCTTCCTCTCCTCCCACGAAATAAATATCGAGGAACCGGTTTCGGGAGCCGCCCTTGCCGGGGTTACCCCCCCTACCTCGTACAGTCCCGGTCCTTCCATCAGGGTCACGGTTTTCTTCTTACCCCCGGTGGGCGCCGGCGTCGTTTCATCATCCATCCCGAACAACGCCAGGTCGTACCTGCACCGCAGGGCCGTCCCCTTCCCGAGGTTCAGCCGCGAGGAGGGCCCCCCGGAAACGACAAGCCGGTCCATCGACTCGAGGAGTCGCCCGTTCGGCGTGATCCCCAGCCGTTCGAAGCAGATCCTCTGGAGCACCTTTTTTCTCACGGCGCCGGGAAGCTTCGCGAAAGGTTTTCGCGGCAACATCGCCCGGCCAGCCACCCCTTCCGTGCGCACGTTGCGCCGCATCCACCGCCTGGCGGAGGCTTCGAGGAACTCGTCGATCTCCCGGAAACGCTCGCCCAAATCGAAGATCCGCTTTTTGACCGATTTACCGTACCGCTTCTCCAGAATCGGTATCAGCTCGTGCCGGATCCAGTTCCGCTCGAAACGGGTGTCGAAGTTGGAGCGGTCGACCCTGTACGGGATCTTGCGCCTGCGAAGGTACGCAATGATATCCTCCCGCCACGTGTCCAGCAATGGCCGTTCTATCCCATCGTCCGTCCTTCGCGGGATCCCCTTCAACCCGGTAATCCCCGCACCTTCCAGGACCCGCATGAGAACGGTTTCCACCTGGTCGTCGGCCGTATGCGCGAGGAGTATTTTTCCCGCGCCGCGTTCCGATTGCAATTCCCTCAGGAAGGCGTATCGAATATTCCGCGCCCGTTCCTCGAACGCAGGACCGCAAGGGGAATAACCTTTCCTCTTCGGAACTCGCTTCACAAGTACCGGGACGCCGAGATCCTCCCCCAT
>JAKALO010000109.1 GCA_021824125.1 Deltaproteobacteria bacterium
GGCCATCGCCTCCTCCCGTGCGCCCCACCGGGACAGGAGCCTCCTGGCGGCGGCCTGGCGGCTTTCCGTGCCGGCGACCGTCCACGTCTGCATCGGCGCGGACATCATCCACATGCACCCGGAGGCGGACGGCGCCGCTACGGGCGAGGCGTCACAGAGGGATTTCCGCCGATTCTGCGAGATGGTCGCCACCCTGCAGCGGGGCGTTTACCTGAACGTCGGGTCGGCCGTGGTCCTGCCCGAGGTTTTCCTCAAGGCGGTGTCCGTGGCGCGGAACCTCGGGAAGCCGCTCTCCCGGATCACCACGGTGAACATGGACTTCATCCGGCACTACCGCCCCGACGTGAACGTCGTGACCCGCCCCACGCGGCCGGGGGGAAAGGGATACCACCTGATCGGGCCGCACGAGATCCTCTTCCCCCTCCTGATGGCGGCGGTGGCCGAGAGGCTGTGGTAGCCACCGCGCATTATATCGGGCGTACCCCGCGAATTTAGCGGGGTAGCCACTGCGCATCATATCGGGCGTACCCCGCGAATTTAGCGGGGTAGCGACGCTGCGACCCTAGATCGTCGCTTCCTCGCCGGGCTTGAGCACGATCACGCGGGCACCCGGCGCGACCTTCTTCATCTCCGCGACGAACCGGTCCGCCGTGGGCTCGAGGATGGGGAACGTCCCGAAGTGCATCGGGGCGACCGCCTTCGCACGGAGGAGGGAGGCCGCTTTCGCCGCCTGCCGGTAATCCATCGTGAACACCGATCCGATCGGCAGCAGCGCCAGGTCGATCGGGTGCATCTCGCCGATCAGCGACATGCCCGCGAAGATCCCGGTGTCCCCGGCGTGGTAGATCGTCGCGCCCGACGGAGTCCGGATCACGTAGCCCACGGGCGAGCCCAGGGCGCAGGAGTGCAGGGCCTCGGTCATGGTGAAGGAGAAGCCGTCGAGGACCACAGTGCCCCCGACGTTCATTCCGACTCCCCCGTGCAGCAGCTGGGCCTCCGGGACCCCCTTGGCCTTCAGGTCCCCCACGAGCTCGAAGATCCCGACCACGAGCGCGCCGGTCCGCTTCGCCAGGGCGACGGCGTCCGATGTGTGGTCGAAGTGGTCGTGGGTGAGCAGGAGGAACTCCGCCCTTCCGACCCCTTCCGGCCCGCTGGGCGCGGAGGGGTTTCCCTGGAACCAGGGGTCGACGAGCACGGTCTTGCCGGAGGGGTCCTGGATGGAGAAGCCGGAATGCCCGAACCAGCGGATCTTGACGGACGGCATGCGCATCCCTCCTTTTCAATGGCTTAATTGAGATTTACGCATGTCATCCGTTTTGACAATATTTTTTTCCGGCGTCGCGGTCCGCGCTTCGGGGGAAAATCGCTCCCTTCGCTTTCCCACCGTCCCATGGTAAAAAAAACAGGGCGAATCACGTTTGCCGGAGCCGCACCGCATGCAGGGAAGGAAACCCGTCAAGGCCGCTTCCAGTGTCCGTGTGACCGTCCCCAACCGTGTGGACCTTGCGGGCGGGACGCTGGACATCTACCCGCTCTATCTCCTGGTCCCGGGATCGATGACCGTGAACGCCGCGATCGGGATCAACAGCGTCGTCGGGATCGGGCCTGTCCGGGGCCCGTCACGGCTCCGTTCGGAAGATTTTTCGATGGAGGTCGAGGCTTCCGACACGCACGGATTTCCAGCGGATGGCAGGCTGGGACTGATAACCGGCGCACTCCGGTTCTTCCCCCCGGTTGAAGGGATCGGGATCCGCATCTGGAACGAGGCGCCGCTGGGGTCCGGCATAGGGGCTTCCTCGGCCCTGCTGGTGGCGACGATGCTTGCGATGGACGCCCTTTTGGGGCGGAGGCGAGGGTGGGAGGAAACCTCCCGGGCGGCGATGGAGATCGAGGCGGCGCACCTCCGGTCCCTGACAGGGCGGCAGGACCATGTCGCGGCCCTTAGGGGCGGAGTCCTTGGAATCCGCTTGCACCCCGGCCGCATCGAGGCGAAACGGATAGGCGCGGGGAGCGTGGAGGCACGCAAGCTCGAGGCGCACGGTTTTGTCGCGGGCACGGGGAAGGCTCACCATTCCCCGGACGTCAACTGGAGGATGATCCGCGGGGCGATCGACGGCAATGGGGCGGTCCTGCGCAAGTTCCGCGGTATCGCCGCCGCCGCGCGGGAGGCGTGGGAGGCCGTAAGGGGCGGCGAGATCGGGGAAGCGGGCGCCGCGGTCGGCCGGGAATGGGCGATCCGCAAAACGCTTGCGCGCGGGGTCTCCACGGCGAAGGTCGAGAAGGCGCTCGCGGCGCGGGAGTTCCGCAGACGCGTCACCGGGGCGAAGCTGTGCGGGGCCGGCGGCGGGGGTATGCTGTTCGGACTGATGCGCGGACCCGAGGAGCGGGACAAGGTGGAAGCGTTCCTGTCGGGCGAGGGGTTCGCGGTTTACCCGTTCAGGCTGTCTTGCGGCCCCCGGGTCACGGTGGAAGGGGACGCCCCGGAGGGGAACGCGAATGAATGTCCCCGATAAGATCTGGGACGTGATCGTGATCGGCGCGGGCCCGGCGGGGTTGTTCGCCGCCCGGACGCTGTCGGACGCGCTGTCCGTCCTGGTCCTCGACGAGAAGACCCGAACGGGCGGGGCCGGCGCCATGACCGACGGGAAACTGAACCTCTCGCCGCACATCGGTCTCGACCTCGACGAGCTGCGGATTTCCGAGGAGGAGGCCCGCGAGCGGATCGCGCGGATCGACGACGTGTTCCTCGAACACGGGGCGGACCCGACCGTCTACGGCGAGGACGCCGAGCGGATCGCGCTCTGGCTGGACCGTGTCTCGTGGGCGAGGCGGCGCACCTCCAAGGGAGAGTGGGACATCACGCTCCTGCCCGCGAGACAGCGGCACATGGGGACGGATCTCGCCTACCGGGTCGTGGCGCGGATCACGGAAGCGGTCGCGGGCAAGGGGGTGGAATTTCTTCTGCGGACGAAGGTAGAGGACGTTTTCCTGCGGGACCGGGGGCCGTTCATAGTCCGCACGCCGAACGGGCGTTTCGCGTCGCGGTACGTTGTCGCCGCCCCGGGGAGGGAAGGGGCGTACTGGTTCCGTGAAGTGGCCCGCTCCCTCGGAGTGGAAACGCGGTACGGCGCCATCGACATCGGGTGCAGGGTGGAAGTGGCGCTTCCCGTCTACGACGAGATCACGCAGGTCCTCTACGACCCGAAGTTCCTGTTCATCACCCCGACCCACGGGGACCGGACGCGCACCTTCTGCACCAACCCGGGGGGGAGGGTGCGAGTCGAGATCCGGAACGGCTGCCGCCTCGTGAACGGGGACGCCCTGAAAAAAAGGAAGACCGGCAACACCAATTTCGCCATCCTGAACACGGTGTCGATGACCGAACCCATACAGGACACCACCGAGATGGGGCGCAAGATCATGGAGTTCGCCAATTTCTGGGGCGGGGGGGACAGCCTCGTCGTGCAGCGCTGGGGGGACCTCACCGAGGGCCGCCGCTCCAAGGCGGAAACGTTTCACTCGGCGGGGCTCGGGTACGACAAGATGAACCCGACCCTTCCCCCTGGGCCGGGGGTCACGCCCGGCGACATCTCGTTCGCCTATCCGGGAAGGATAGTCGACAACCTCCGCGAGAGCCTGCTCCTGCTTTCCCGGGTGATCCCCGGAGTCGCCCACCCATCCACGACGGTCTACGTGCCGGAGATCAAGTTCTACGACACGAAATACTCCACCGACAGGCACCTGGAGACCAACGTGGCCAACATGTTCGTCGCGGGGGACGGCGTCGGCAAGTCCCGGGGTATTGTCGGGGCGGCGCTCAACGGAATGCTGGCCGCGGAGGGGATCCTGCGCAAGGAAGGCAAGGGCTAGCCCGCAACCTTCAATTACCCGACGGTCAGGACACCGGTGCCCTGGATTTCGTCCGCCTTGAGCATCCGGAGGGCGCGGTTGGCCTCTTCGAGCGGGAAGAGGGTGACCTTGGGGCGGATGGGGATCAGGGCGGCCTCGCGCAGGAGGTCGTCGCCGTCCTGCCGGGTGTTTGCGGTCACGCTCCGGACGTTCTTCTCGTGAAAGAGGCACTCCTCGTACTTCATCGACGGTATGTCGCTCATGTGGATTCCGGCAAGGGAGAGCGTCCCGCCCTTTTTCAGCGCGCGCAGCGCAGGCGGGACAAGATCGCCCGCCGGGGCGAAGATGATCGCCGAGTCGGCGGCTACCGGCATCCGGGCCGGGTCCTCCCCCGCCCACGAAGCGCCCATCCGCAGCGCGAGCGACCGGTGGGATTCCCCGCGCGTGCAGACGAACACCTCGCACCCCCTGTGCAGGGCGAGCTGGATGACGATGTGCGCCGAGGAGCCGAAGCCGTAGACGGCGAGCCTGCCCCCGCGCGGAAGGTCCGCGCGCCGCAGCGCCCGGTAGCCGATGATCCCGGCGCACAAAAGCGGGGCGGCTTCCGCGTCGTGGAAGGCGGAAGGCAGGGGATAGGCGTAGCCTTCCGGCGCGACCGCGTATTCCGCGAACCCGCCGTCCCGGTGATAGCCGGTGAAACTCGGCGCGTCGCAAAGGTTCTCTTTCCCCGCGGCGCACCAGGCGCACGACCCGCAGGTTCGGCCCAGCCAGGCTAATCCCACCCGCGCGCCCGCGGGGAACCGCGTAGCACCTTCCCCGCACCGGTCGACCCTCCCTACGACCTGGTGGCCGGGGATCACCGGCAGGCGGACCGGGGGGATATCCCCCTCGATGACGTGGAGGTCGGTGCGGCAGATGCCGCAGGCCGACACCTTGATCCTGATCTCCCCGGGACCCGGGAGAGGGTCCGGCAACCCGGCGAGAGCCAGCGGCGAGTCCGCGATAGGCCGGATCTCCCGCAGGAGCATCGCCCTCACAGGCGGAAGCTCGATGGGTCCAGGATCCGGAACCCCGCCTCGCTGATCGCCTGCTTGAGCGGCACCACGTTCTGCGTTGCGACCCGGAAGAATATGGCGCGCTTCCCCTCCTCGGGCGCCCCGGTGGTCAGCACGCTCGTGACGTTGACGTGGAACGACTTGATGATCGTCATGATCCGTGCGAGCCCCCCCGGCTGGTCCGGGACCACGACCTCCAGGCGGGAGCTTATTTCCCCGACGCCCAGGACATCGATGAAAGCCTTGAGGGCGTCGGTACGCGAGAAGATCCCCGCCACTCTCCCCTCCCCGTCGACCACCGGGAGCGAGTTCACGCGGAAGTCGTGCAGCAGGACGATGGCGTCCTCCAGGGTGTCGTCTACGGTGGCCGTGACGACCTTCCGGGTCATCACCTTTTCGACCGGGGTGTTCTTGAGGAGGTCGTCCGCCTCCTTCTCCGTGGCCCCGTGGATAAGCCGCACGGGGAGCGACGCTTCCCGGAGGTCCCGGTTGGAAAGGATCCCGACAAGCTTGCCGTTCTCCCCGGTCACCGGGAGCTGGTGGATGTCGTGTCCCCGCATCAGCTCGCGGGCTTCGAACAGCGAGGCGGCGGGAGACACGGTAACGATGTCGCGTTGCATTCTGCGGACGACGAACATGTGGGGCTCCTCCTCTCCCGGCGCTACGTCCCCAGGAGTTCCTGTACGTGTATTTCCACGGATGATGTAAGCGATTTCAGTTCGTACCCGCCCTCCAGGAGCGATACGACCCTGCCCCCGGAATGGCGCTCCGCCATCTCCACGACGAAGCGGGTCATGTACCGGAACCCCTCGCCGGAAACCTGGATGTCGGCCAACGGGTCGTCCTTGTGACAGTCGAACCCCGCGGAAACCAGGATGATCTCCGGCCGGAACCGCTCGACGGCGGGCCGCAGCAACTGCTCGAACGCGTTACGGTACTCGTCGTCCCCCGCCCCTGGCGACATCGGCGAATTGAGCGTCGTTCCTTCCCCGGCGCCTTTCCCCGTTTCCCAGCGCCTTCCTGTCCCCGGGTAAAGGAAAGAGGGGTGTTCGTGGATGCTGAAGAAGAAGACGGAAGGGTCCTCCAGGAAAATGCTCTGCGTCCCGTTCCCGTGGTGCACGTCCCAGTCCACGATCAGGATCCGGGAGACGCCGTGCCGCGCCTGCAGGTACCGGGCCGCGATGGCGGTGTTGTTGAGCAGGCAGAACCCCATCCCCGTGTTCCGGTCCGCGTGGTGTCCGGGGGGGCGCAAGGCGCAGAACGCCCGCCGGGCCTTTCCGGCGATCACCGCCTCCGCGCCCGCCATCGCGCCGGCGGCCGAGAGGAGGGCGACCGAGTAGGAGTTGCCGCACAGGTAGGTGTCCTCGGCGTCCAGGGTCAGGTCGCCGCGTCGGCACGCCGACTCGAGCTGATGCAGGTATTCGGGGGTGTGGACGCGCAGTATGTCTCCGTTCTCCGCGTACGCCGGGGTGATCGGGACCATCTTGTCCATCATGCCCGTCGCCCGCAGGTGATCCAGGATCGCAGCGAGCCGGACGGGCGATTCGGGGTGCTCGAAAGGGGGCGCGTGCAGAAGGTAATCGGGATGGCAGACGAAGGCGACTCGGTTCATCGTCTCTCCTAGCGGGTTTTTCCACTATAGCAGAATCGGATATAGTGAAGGACATGGAGACTTTCTACTGGCTGTGGGCGCCGGCCGCGCTGGCCCTCTCCGTGGCCGCGGCGGCGGCGAGCGCCATCCGTGCCTCCCTGATCATCCTGGGAGAGGAGAGCCTGTCGGACGAGAACTCCGGCGGAAACCGGAAAGCGGGACTGCTGCTCGCCGCCATCCGCGATCCGGCGGTTCGCCATCCCTTTTCCCTCTGGGCCGCCTCGGCGGCGCTGAAGGCGGCGTCGGCGATCATGGCGGGGGCGGCGGCGCTCTCCTTCGCCTTGCGGCTGGGGGGGTGGCGTGGCGTTTCCGCGGGCGCGGCCTGGTCCGTGGCCTTCCTGGTTTTCCTCTATTTCCTGGAGAACGTTTCGAGCAGCGCGGCGATGGAGAGTCCCCGGCGGGTTCTCCTGTGGGGGAGGCTCAGCCTGGCGGTCCTGCGCCTCGCGGTCTTTCCGGCCCGCGTGTTCGACCGCCTGGGGCGGCTCCTTCTCGGGGAGCGCTACTCCCCCGAGGCCCTGATGGACATCCGTTTCGGCTCGGAGGAGGGGATCCTCGACGTCATCGAGGAGGGAGCCGAGCATGGAACGATAGATTCCACGGAAGAGAAGATGATCGGGGGGGTTCTCCGGTTCGGAGAGATGACCGTGTCGGAGGGGATGACCCCAAGGGGCGATGTGGTGTTCCTCAGGGAAGGGATGCCGAGGGACGAAGTGGCGGGGATCGTAGGGGAGTCCGGTTTTTCCCGCTACCCGGTCCTGTCCGACGGCGGGGAAGAGCTGGTCGGGATCCTTTCATCGAGGAATCTCTTCCGGCCGCCCCGGGAGGGGCGCTGGGAGAATCATCTCGAAAAACCCGTCTACGTCCCGGAGTCGCTGAAGGTATCGGACCTGCTTCGCAGGTTCCAGCGGACGGGAGTGCACATGGCGGTGGTGATAGACGAGCACGGGAAACTGTGCGGCGTGATCACCGTCCACGACCTGCTGGAGCGGATCGTAGGGAGGCTCGCCGGTGGGGAGGAGGCCGCCGAGGGTCCCGAGTGGGAAAAGGACGGAGCGCTTTCG
>JAKALO010000110.1 GCA_021824125.1 Deltaproteobacteria bacterium
GAGCGACGCCTTCTCCCCGAGGTGGCGCAGTTCCCGGATCATCACGGTCCCGAGCCCACGGTGCCGGAAATCCTGCGCGATGAGGATCCGCACCCACCCGACGCGCTGTTTCCAGCCGGTCACGTTTCGGTGGAGCGTCGCGTCCCCCACCACCCGCCCATCCGATAACGCCAGGATCGGCAGTACCGTGCCGTAATCGAGGGCATGAGCCATCCGCTCCACCTCCTCCCTCCGGTCCACGTCCTCCCGGAGGAACGTCTTGTCCTCGACGGGAATCCGTCGGAAAAAATCCCAGAGCAGGTCCACGTCCTCGCGGACCATCGGGCGGAAAGTCACGCGCGTACCGTTCCTCAGTGCGATCTCCTTGGGATAACGGTCAAGCGGAATCATCTTCATCTCCCTCCGGCAGGCATGCGTTCACCATTCGTCGCGGAACGGGACTTCCACGGCGTCGTACCACTCCGCGAAGTCCATGGGGGCGTGGGACGGCAGTCCGATCTCGTGCAGAAGGTCGTCGATCGCCCGGTGGGCGTAGGAAAGCGCGTGGTCCATGAAACGGAACGCTTCGCGCGAATCCGCCCCGGGGTCTCCCGAATGGTACGCATCGGCAGCCTTTTCCAGGTCACGGCGCGCGGCGGGAAGATCCTTGTCCCCGAGCGCCCGATCGATCGATCGCAGGTGTCTTCCGATCTGGTGGTATGCCCGGACAATGTCCGATGGACCGGCGTCCATCTTACGCCAGCGGCCGAAATAGATCCGGTCGTGTCCGGCGCGCAGGTCGAAGTAGGCCAATCCTTCGTACGGGCACCCGGTTTTTCCGGCGCCGGCTTTATGGGAAGCGGACGCATGCTCTGCGCCGCAGGTGCGGCACGCAATACTAGCCCGCATTTCTCACCGGGCTCCTGCTGCGGCGGCGGATACGGGCATGTCTACTGCGTTGCCCTCCTTCGTTCTCCTCGACGTAGTGTGAACTACGCCTGCGTCGCCCGAAGTTCGTGCGCCTTGTATCCACGCCCGTCTCCACCGCCTCGCTACGGAGCCCGGTGAGAAATGCGGGCTGGAGAGGGGCATGGCCTGATTATACCCCCGCCGGTCGCAATAAACGTATCGGGTGACCGCTCTATCCGAGGATCCGGCTCGTCACGTACTCCCGCAGGGCCTTCGCGGAGAAGACGGTCCCCGACCACGGCCGGGGAAACCGGACCGGTCCCTCCAGCATCCGGATGGTTTCCTCCCAGCACACCGCCGCCTCCTCGCTCCTTCCCAGCAGCGAAAGGCACTCCGCCATCTCCACCACGGCGAGGACAAACCCGTTGTCGGCGGAATGCGACCGCTGCGCGCTGTCAAGCGCCTCGGAAATCCTTCCCCCGCGACGCAGCACAACCGCCAGGAGATGGGAGGATTCCGGGCACGCAGGATCCAGGTCGATCGCTTCCCGGCACAATCTCTCGGCCTCGTCGAATCTTTCGCGATCGGCCATCTTCTCCGCCCTGGCGACAAGTGCGAGGCTGGCGGATTGCACGTCTTCCTTCGCAGCCGGAGAGCGGGAAGAACCGTCGGGCGGCTCCCCCGCCCGACGGGGATCGACCGGTGGCTCGACGGCCGAAGTCACGGTAGCCGACGCCTGCCCGCCTTCCGCCCGCCGGTAATAATATGCCCCCGCCTTTCGCTCCAGGCGGAAGGCGTCGGAGATCCCCCAAAGCGTTTCGGAGTGACCGAGAAAGAGCACCCCCCCGTCTTCCAGGGACTCGAAAAGGCGCCCCACGATCCGCCGCGTCGTCTCGGGACGGAAATAGATCATGACGTTCCGGCAGAAGATCGCCGAGTAGCGGGCGGGGTGAAGTGGGGCGGACGAAAAGCCGGCGAGGTTCCTCTCCTCGAACGTTATCAGTCTCCGCACCTCATCCTTCACCCGCACGGTCCCGTCCGGAAGGCTCGTGAAGTACCGCATTACGTAACCGGGAGGGACCTTACGAACGGCGGATTGGGGATAGACCCCCTTGCGGGCGACATCGAGAAACTCCTGGTGTATGTCCGTGGCAAGAACCCGGACCGGCTCGATGAAGCGGCCCCGGAAAGCTTCCAGGGCCGATATCGCGATAGAGTAGGGCTCCTCTCCCGTCGCGCATCCCGCGCTCCAGACCCGCAAGGGTGGTGAGACGCCGGCGGCCAGAAAGGCGGGAAGAAGATGATTCTGGAACACGCGGAACTGGTCCGGGTTCCGGAAAAATTCCGTCTCGCCCACGACGAGTCCCCCGATCAACCGCTTCCGCTCATCGGATGCCCGGGGCCCGTGCATGACGCCCAGGACGTATTCCCAGGGGTCTTTCGTCCCGGTCGCAAGCATTCGCTCACGGAGGACCCCGTTCACATGGGCGATTTTGTCCTCTCCCAGAACGATCCCGCACTCCCGCTCGATAAATTCCCGTAGAGGAGGGAAAACATCGGCGGTAATCTCGAGGGGAACCTTCTTGTCCTTCATAGGATGGCTACCTCAGGCAGACCCGGTTGCGGCCTTCCCTCTTGGCGCTGTAGAGGGCCTCGTCGGCGTGCTTGAGGATCTCCCGGTGGCCCAGCGGCGACTCGGGGTCGTATGCGGAAATTCCTATGCTCACCGTCATCCGGACAAGCGGGGAGGGGGAAGCGAACATTTTTCGCTCCACCGCCTGCCGGATTCGCTCCGCGACGATCCTGGCCTCGCCTATTGCCGTCGCGGGGAGCAGGACGATGAACTCCTCGCCTCCGTACCTCGCCGGGAGGTCCGTGTTTCGGCACTGCTCCGAAAGGATCGCGGAGACCTCCCGGAGGACTATGTCCCCCACCGGGTGGCCGTACACGTCGTTTACCTTCTTGAAATGATCGATATCCACCATGAGAACGGAGTAGGGATGGCGGTACCGTGACGACCTGGCGTGCTCTTTCTGGAGGCCCTCCACGAAATGGAGGTGGTTGGTCAGGCCCGTCAGCCCGTCGGTGGCCGACATCCGGGCGATCTGGCGGTAGAGCCACGCGTTCTCCATGACCACGAAGCTGTGTCGCAGGAGCACCGCGGTCAGCCTCTCTTCCCCCACCCCCGCGGTACCCTTGTCGGAGAAGAGCGCCAGCAGGCCCTTGACCACATCGCCGGAGCGGATCGGACAGACGATCCACGGGCGGAAGCGTTCCGCCGCCGGCTCCCCTCCTTGGCGCTTTCCATCGAGCAGGAATTCCAGCACATGCGTCCGACCCGGCGCCGCGGGAACCTGCGCCTCCTCGTGGAGCCGCACGGTCGCCTCGCGCGTCAACCGGCGGATTTCCTCCCCCGGAGCGTACGTGTACAGGATCACGGTCTCGAGGGAGAGCCCGTCGGAGAAGACCGCGGCCATGGCGTCGTGGGGGACGATCTCGGAGAGGATCCTGTCGACCTCCCGGATCGTCGTCTCGAAGTCATCTACCTCCCTTCCGACCCTCCCGATCTCGTTGAACAGGGTCGCCTCGAACAGCTTCGTTTCCAGTATCTGGTTCACCCTCGTCAGGATCTCAATGTCTTCGGGGACCGGCGTCTCCTCCCGGTCTCCGGGGGGGGGCGAGGGGCGAGGGGATCTCCCCGCGATACACTCCTCCAGCGAGCGCACGATCTCGTCCGGTCCGACGTCCTTGAGGAGGAATCGATCGGCGCCGGCCCGCGTCGCGTGGATCCGCTCGGAACCCACCTCCTGGGACGACAGGAGAATCACGGGAACGTCGCGTGTCGAATGGTCCGCCTTGAAGAGGCGGCAGGCCTGGATCCCGTCCATCCTCGGCATGCGGATGTCCATGAGGACCAGGTCGGGGACGCGCCGGAATCCGGACTTCAAGGCATCGAGACCGTCCGTGGCGGTCTCCACTTCGTAACCGGCGGCCGAAAGCCAGTAGGACAGCATCCCGAGCGCCGTCGGGCTGTCGTCGACCAGGAGGACGTGGAACCCGCTCACCTCAAGCCTCCTCGACCCCGAAGGTCGGTTCGACGATGGAGAGAAGGAAATCCGCAATCCCCTCGGGAGTCATCACCAGTTCCGCGGCTCCACGCCGGATCGCTTCCCCGGGCATCCCGAACACGACTGAGCTTTCCTCGTTCTGGACGATTGTCAGGCCTCCCCTCTTCCGGATGTCCCCGAGTCCCTCGACCCCGTCCGCCCCCATTCCCGTCAGGAGGACGCCGATTCCATTCCTTCCGTAGGCTCCCGCCACGGAGGAGAGCAAGACGTCCGCCGAGGGGAGGTGGACCCCCTTCGGCTTGGGGGAGAATGCGCGCACCCCGCCGCCCGGAAAAACCTCCATCTGCCGCCCCTCCGGGGCGACGAGGACGGTCCCCGGCGTCGCCTTGTCGACCGAGTCCGCGATGCGCACCGCCAAGGACGTGTACTGCTGGAGCCACTCCACGAACCCGTTGGAAAAACCGCGGGTGATGTGCTGCACCAGGAGCACAGGGAGCGGAAAATCGGCGGGAAGACGCGAAAACAACCCCCGCAGCGCCGCCGGCCCGCCCGTGGAGGAGCCGATGCCGAGCGCCGCGTACGCTTTTCCCGGAGCCTTCGCCTGGGTATCCAGGGTGGAGACGGGTTTCCGCATCCGCCCCCGGAGATGGCGAACGACCACCACCTTCGAGGCGGTACGGATTTTCCGGACAAGCATCCGGGAGCATTCATCCACGGCTTGCTGATCGGAAAGATCCGGCTTGGCGATGACGTCCAGGGCGCCCAGGGCGAGCATGTCGATCGAGGTCCGCGCCTCCTCCCCGTGCGTCAGGGAAGAAAATACCACTATCGGGACGGCGCACTCGGCCATGATTTCCGCCGTGGCCTCGCGGCCGTCCATCACGGGCATCCGGATGTCCATCAGGACGACGTCGGGTCGAAGCTTTCCGGTGAGGGCGACCGCCTCCCGCCCGTTGACGGCCTCGCCCACGATCTCGATCTCCTTCTTTCCGGAGAGCATCGCACGGAGGATCGCACGGACCGTGGAGGAATCGTCGACTATCAACAGCCGTACGGGAGGGAAGTCGGTGGCTGCGGAGATCACTTGACGCTCCCGGCCAGCAGGCGCCCGATCAACGGGGTGATCCGCTCAACGTCGAAGTCCTCCTTCAACACGCACTCCTGGGCCCCGGACAGCATCGCACGCTCCCGGTCGGCCGGGTTTTCTCTCGTCGCCACGAGGACGACCGGGAGGTTCCTCCCCATATCCTTTGCGCGGATGTGGCCGACAAGCTCAAGGCCGTCCATCCCGCTCATACGGACCGCGGCGACAACCAGGTCGAAGGTCTTCCGCGAAAGCAGTTCCAGGGCCGCTTTGCCCTCCGGCGCCGTCTCCACCCGGCAGCCCGCGGAGGCGATCACCCTACGCTGCATCTCGCGCGAGAGCAGCGAGTCGTCCACGACCAGGACGTCCCCCGCGATGCCGGCCGCCGCTTTGCCCTCCGGCGCCGCCTCGGGGCGGAGGCGTATCGCGGACACCAGGTCGTACACGTCCAGCAGCAGCGCGATATCGCCCGTTCCCATGATGCTCGATCCCATGAACAGGGGCACCTTCTTGAGGTAGGTCCCGAGATCCTTGACGATGAACTCGAATTCCCCCTTCACTTCGTCGACCACCAGCGCGATCCTGCGCTGGCTGTGGCGGACCATGACAGCCAGATACCGGGACTGGCGGAGGTCGGGCGTGCCGATCTCCAGCAGATGGGACAACCAGACGAGGGGGACGGGGGAATCATCGATGCGAACCGTCTTCCTCCCTTCCACGGTGACGATGTCCCTCCCCGAAAACCGGACAACACCCTCGGAGTGCATTATCGGAATTCCGAAGTGCTGGTTTTCGACCCTGAACAAAAGGACCCGGGAAACCGCCATGGTGAACGGCAGCTCGAGGACCACTCTCGTCCCCTTTCCGGGGAGGGTGAAGACCTCGACGGTCCCGTTGAACTTCTCGGCCGTCTCCCGGACGATGTCCATCCCGATCCCGCGTCCCGATATCTCGCTCATGGCCTTCGCGGTGCTGAACCCCGAACGGAAGATCAGGGAAATGAGCTCCTGGTCGTCCAGCCGATAGGCCGTCTTCTCGGCTATCATCCCTTTCTTTACCGCCGTCTCGCGTACCTCCTGCAGGTCTATCCCTTTCCCGTCGTCCTCGACCTCGATCACGACCCTGCCCTTCTTCGGCGTAGCCGTGACCTTGATCTTTCCCCGTGCAGGCTTGCCGCACGCCGCGCGGGCTTCCGGCGCCTCGATGCCATGGTCGATCGCGTTCCGGATCAGGTGGATCAGGGGATCCGTGAGGGCTTCGGCGACCTTCCTGTCGATCTCGGTCTTCCCTCCCCGCACGAGGAGTTCGACGTCCTTACCCAACCCCCGGGAAAGCTCACGCACCGACCGGTGGAACGACTCGAAAAGCGGCAGCAGCGGCACCATGCGGATCGCGAGGTTTTCGGACCGGATGTCCTCGAGGGTCTGCGAGAGCACGGAGGACTCCTGCAACTCCTGGCGCCTGAGTTCGGATAGCCGGGAACCTATCTCTACGAATACTTCCTTTCCCTCTTCGAGGATGGGGGCGATTCGCGCCGAGAACTCCGCGGGTATGATCCCCTGTTCGATTCCGTCCCGAACGTTGGATAGAAGGTTCAGCGCAACCCACCGGTATTTCCGCCCCATCTCCCCTATCAGGTCCCTCAGTTCGACCTGCCTGAGGTGGCTGCCGATCGCCTCGGTGAGCAGGTTCGCCATCTGCTCCAGCCGTTCCGGCTCCACCCTGATGCCCCTGCCGGCGTCTATCCCGATGACGGGAGCGTCCACCCGTTCCGCGCCTGGTTCGTTCTCCTGTGGCGAACCCTGCAGGGGCGCTCCAGGGACCGGCGTTGGCGGGGACGCCGCCGACTCGACGGGAACCTGGGCCAGGCGAAGGCGCTCGAACACTCCATCGACGTCGATCGGGGGCCGGCCGCTCTGCGAGAGGGCGTCCACAAGCACGGACAGCGTGTCCAGGCTGACGAACAGCGCGTCCGTTAGATCCCGGTTGGAGACGATTTTCCTCTCCTTCCGGCGGGAAAGCGCCTCCTCGAAACGATGTGAGAGGTCCGAAATCTTCGCATATCCCATCATCTTGGCGGCGCCCTTGAGCGTATGGGCCTCGCGCAGGAGGTCCGCCTCGAGCCGCAGGTCCCCGGGGTTTTTCTCCAGGTATACGAGGGCGCTGTTCATCCGGGCGATCCGCTCCTTGGCTTCCCGGATGAAGTTTTCCCTGAACTGGGTGAGGTCGATCTTCTTTTCCATTTCCGCCTACACCTTGAACACGGCTGTTTTTTCCTTGAGGCCGGACGCAATCACCTTCAGGTCGGACGCGGAGGAGGCGGACACCCGCATCTTCGTCGCCGTCTCCCGGACCATCTCGGCCACCTGCCGCATCGCCTGCACGACCTGCTCGTTGGCGCTCGTCTGCTGGTGCGTCGCAAGGGAGATCTGCGTGCTCGACTCCAGGGTCTTCTCGATCATCTGGATGATCTCCTCGAACGCCGTCGAGGACAGCCGGATCGTCTCCCGCGAGCGGTCCACCTCGCGCGTCCCCTGCTCCGTCGCCTGGATCGAGCTACC
>JAKALO010000111.1 GCA_021824125.1 Deltaproteobacteria bacterium
TGGCCCATGGGCCGTAGAACTCGCCGCCGTCTCGGACGCCGGGACCGACAGAAATAATGGCTCGCCATGGATCGTCAGCCTTTCGGCTCGGGCTCCTTACCCCGGTGCGCCTCACCGGGAGCCAGCTTGCGGGACGGCGGCAGGTCGTAGCGTCCGGAGGACCGTTGCCCCTGCTTAGGCTCCGTCGTGAGCTTCGCCGCCCCTTCTGATAGCGGGACGGCGGCCCAGGACATGCCGTTCCTGGTAGCGGTGGCCGTGGCTCAAGCGGGGCTATTGTTCTCCCGACTCTTTGCGGCACTCGCCGTCCCTCGCGCTGCGGGCCGGAGCTACCAGCGTGCCTTCATGTGGATCTCCGGCATCGCACTCGGCCACGCCGCCGCAGCACTTTCGGTAATCTCAAGGATCAGTCGAGGGGGCCAGCATCCCGGTGCCGTGTGCGCCAGCCCCCTCTGGTAGTAACGGGACCACGAAATCCGATCATCGCCGGGTAACGACACCCTGATTCCGCTCCACGGCGTCCCGCCCTATCCCCGTGCGCCCCGCGAGGGGCATCCTGCAAAGAACATCCGCCTACTGCATCCCCGGGCCGTTGCGTTATCCACCGATCCGCTCAGCGGGCGGCATCGGCAGGGCTGGTGCCGGGAAAACTGCGCCCGCTATTTGCGGGGGAGTGCAATGTTGATGACCATCCTACGCTCGAAAAATTAAATTGCAAGCATTATTTTCATTCGACGAAAAATTACTTGCAACGCGAAATACAGGCGTGCTATAAGATGGCAGGAGGTCGATCATGTCACTGAAATTCAACGATGCCGAACGTCATATTCTTACCGCCAAGGCGGGAATCTCGCGGCAACTCCTTGACGCATGGGAGCGCGGGGATTGCAACCCGGGGAAGGCCAACGCGCTGATTGTTGTGGAATATACGGGGCGTAACCTTGTAGATGTGCTGTACGGGCGCAACCCAGAGGAGAAGAACGGCAAGGACAGCGCGGCGTGACCCGCCGCCGTCCCATGATCGACCTCTCCGAGGAAGACGCGGAGACCCTGCGTCGGGCCGGATTCGGTCAGATGATCGTCTGGCGATGGAGAAACAAGAAATCCGGGCCAAGCCGAACATTTCTTCCTCGCATCAACGCGGCTCTCGGACGCGATGTCCGCCAGCCCGCGCCGGTAGCGGCCCCGCAGACTGTCAAGCAACCGGCGGCGAATTGTCAAACAAATGTCAAGCATTGTCAAATTGACATATCGTCTCGTCCCGTAGCCGTCGCCATCTACGAGACAACGCTGAACGCCTGCGCCGACGATGACCTGTGCCTCGCGGCGAGGACGGCGATGATGCGGTACACGGCGAACCTGCTGCTGGATCAGAAACGGGACACTCCCTGCGTTTCCTGCAAGCGCGGCATCTCCCGCGCCAAGGCGGAGGCGGCGAAGAAGGTCGCCCTCGTCGGTGCGCTCGTTTGCTCCTGCGGCGAGGAGAAGACCCGGGACGCGAAGACCTGCCACGCTTGCGCGAGCGAGCGGAGAAAGTCGTACCGCGCGCAGCCCCTGCGGGGGATGAAGAGGGCTACGGCGTGATCTGCGCCCGTTGCCAGCGGCCGCGTCCGATTGATCCCATGATCGACGGCATATGGTTCGATCCGCGCACGCACGCGCCGAAGCATATCGCCTACCGCTGCGTCTGCCGGACGAACCGCAGCATTCCGTGGGCGGATGCAAGTCAGGCGCAGCGGGCGGCGGCGTATTCGGCGGAACTGGCGCGGGACGGCGAGAACGAGATGATGGGGAGGGGATAGGTGGATCGTTTCATTAACCGGGTAATCCACGGCGACTGCATCGAGGTCATGCGGGGGATGCCGGATGGGGCGGTGGATATGATATTTGCCGACCCGCCATACGGCCACGGAAATCACGTCGACGACTTAAATGCCCGCCTAAACGATCATCGCGGCATTGAGGGGAAACCCATCGCCAACGATACCGCCGAGGAGTTCCGCGCCGTCATGGATGGGATGCTTCACGGGGCGGCGCGAGTTTTGAATAAGGACTGCTGCTGCTGCTGCTGCTGCTGCTGCGGCGGCGGTCCGTCCCCGACGTTCGCTTGGGTCGCCGCCCGCATGGACGCCTGCGGGTTAGATTTCTTTCATTCGGTGATCTGGGACAAAGTGAATCCCGGCCTCGGGTGGCGGTACAGGCGTCAACACGAAATGGTCATGGTGGCGCACCGAACGGGAGGAAAACTGCTGTGGGGCGATGATGGTGTCGCCATCCCAAACGTGATTCGACTTTCCCCCCCTCGATTCCGTAGCCATCCGAACGAAAAGCCCGTTTCACTTGTAACGCAATTCATTGAAGCCCACACCTTGCCCGGCCAGATCATCCTCGACCCTTTCTGTGGCTCCGGCACCACCCTTGTCGCCGCCAAGATGCTCGGTCGGCGGTACATCGGCATCGACATTGAGAAAAAGTATTGCGATATCACGGAGGAACGGTTGCGCAATACGACGCCCCCATTGCCATTCGTGAACGAGAAGCAGGAGCAGGGATGTCTACTGTGACCTACTGGCGCGTCTACGGATGGGTAATGGGCGGGGGCGGGTATTACTGGCGGTGGCGGCGCACGAGGAGAAGGAGGGGATAGGTGGCGGCTCCAAAATCTGAAGGACGGATGATCCGGAAAGATATCAGCAGGTCGCATAAAGTGGCGGGGTTGTCCCCGAAAGCCCTTGCTCTATTCGGAATGCTTCTCCCGCACTACAACGTCCACGGAAAGATGGATGCGAACCCCCATACAATCAAGGGGACTATTGTTCCGTTCATCGACTGGTTCGATATCCCCACGATCACCCAATGCCTTCATGAAATTAGCGATAAGACAAACGTTAAGTATTTTCAGGTAGATGGATGTTGGTATCTCCATTCCCTGAACTATGACGAGCATCAGGAAATCCGCCGGAAAGGTCGTGATTATCTCCCATCTTATACCGGAGTAGTTCAGGAGAAGTCCGGGAGTAGTACAGGAAAGGTTCCGCCTGAAGTTGAACCAGAAGTTGAACCAGAAGTTGAACCAGAACCAGAAAGAACACCTTTGTCGGGCAAGCCCGACAGTGCACCCCCATATTCTGAAATCGTCAATCTCTTGAACGAAAAATCAGGAAAGAATTTCAGGGCGTCAGGGAAAGAGACCAGATCCCATATCCATGCTCGGTGGAAAGAGGGATTCACGCTCGACCAATTCAAGATCGTGATCGGGAAGAAGTGCGCCCAATGGCGTGGTGATCCAAAGATGGATGCCTATATGCGTCCACAGACCATATTTGGGACGAAGTTTGAAGCGTACCTCAACGAGAAAGAGGTGGGGGGAAATGGATCCGGAACTGAAGGCAAGCATGGACAACATTCTCAGAATGGCAACGTCAAGGCCCGCCCCGGAAAGTACGCCGGAATCGGTACAACTGTCGGAGATGGAATTAAAAAGACAGGATCAGGCACGGAAGAAGGCACAGGAGCGGGAGCAGTGGTGTCTGGCGGGAATACCGAGCCGCTTCTATCCCGTGTTGCCGGAGTCGATTGATCCGGAGATATGGGGGCTTTGTGAAAAGGAGGAGAGTTTATTCCTTCATGGTCCCCCAGGTACAGGGAAGACACACCTTGCGGTCGCGTTACTAAAAGATCGGGGGGCGCGGTGGGAGAGTTTTATAACCTTCGCGTCGCTCCTCATGGAACTTCGCAACAGTTTCAAGGACAGTGCGGAGAGAAGCGAATGGAAGATCATCAAGCATTACTCCAGCGTGTGCCCCTTTGTGCTCGATGACCTTGGGGCCGAGAAGACCAGTGAATTCGCGCTCCAGTCGCTCTACATCATCATCGACAACCGGTATTCCGGAATGTACCCCACGATTATCACGAGCAATCTTTCCGTGGATGAGATTGCCGATAAGGTCGGCGATCGCATCGCGTCCCGGATCGCCGGAATGTGCAAGGTGATCGAACTGAAGGGAAAAGACAGGCGGATCGCCCGTTGACTCACGATGACCTTTGCTGCCAACCCCCAGACGAAAAGGAGGAGTCGATGACGCAGGTTGCGCTGTCGGAGGACGTTCGAAACGTGTTCGTGGATCTCACGGAGGACGAGGTCGCAAAGTACGCGCAGGAGGCGGCCAAGATCACGCTCGACATCGGCGAACTGGAGGACCAGAAAAAGGCGGCGGCATCCACGTTCAAGGATCGCATTGACCGGGCGTTCTGCTCGGTCCGCGAGTTGTCCCGGAAGGTGACGGACCATCGGGAGTTGCGGGACGTGAAGTGCATCTGGTATGCGGACACGAAGCGGGTGAGGGCGTTTCTGGTGCGCCAGGACACGGGCGAGGAGATCGCGTCCCGCGACCTGACCCCGGCTGAGATGCAGGCGGAATTGCCGGGGACGAAGAAGAAATGAACCAGCACGTCTTCACGGTCTACGGCTCTCCCGTCGCGCAGGGACGCCCCCGCTTCTTCCGGCGCGGAAACTTCGTCGGCACCTACGATCCCGACAAGTCGCGCACATGGAAGCAGGACGTGAAGGCGTCGGTGCTCGATCAACTCAACGGGACGCCAGAGATCCACGAGGGGGCGCTCGGGGTGAAACTCTTTTTCCATCTGCCGCGCCCCAAATCCCTGCCGAAGCGCGTGGTGCACCACGTCAAGAAGCCCGACGCGGATAATCTCGCCAAGGCGATCAAGGATGCATTACGGGGCGTGGTCTATCGGGATGACTCGCAGATCGTGGCGCTGGAGGTTCGGAAGGTGTATGGCGATCCGCCACGGGTGATCATCGCCATCGAAGAGGTGATGAATGTCTAACCGCGTCTGCTCTCGTGGCCACCACGACCGGCCCGTCAACGGGGTATGTCCGAGCTGCAAGCGCATCTCGGAAGAGGATCACGAGGCTGCGGTCTACGAGGCAGCGTCCGTTGTGGGGGCGGACGACGACCACGGGGCGACGTTCCACCCCGGACAAGAGGAGGCAGGATGAACAAGCGCGACGAACGCACGGCCCGGATCGCCACGGAGCGCAAGCGGCTGAAGAACGACTTCGCGTTCTCGCTCACGGTAGTGCTCGCGTGGGCCCGGCAGCAGCCCCTCCGCGAGCGAATAAAGATGGCGTGGGTGATCCTGCGGGGGGCGAAGCGGGAGCCACGGGCTGGAGCGATGGACCGGCGATTCCCGACAACGTCTCCACCTCTGCCCCCGATGGGGAAGTGTTGATGGCGCGAACGCTGCGCCAGCACGTCGAGGAGGCCGAGCGGATCATGTCGATCGGCGGCGTGAAGACGTTGATCCCACAGAAGGGGCTCACGGCCCCCATCCGGGTCGACGCCGGGAACCGGCAGCTCGAGTACGCCGTCTCCGTCCGTGTGGTGATCAAGAAGTACGATCGCACGGGTTGGGCGGAATCGTACCTGAAGGCCTCCGACGAAGCCGCCGGCGCGGTGTGGAACAGCATCCCGGAGTGGCACGTCTGCCCGCTCTGCCTGGGACGGGCTCCGGCGGAGCGGGGCAAGGGGCGCGTCTACTGCGTGACATGCGGGGCGTTCGTCCACCCGCGGCAGCTGCGGGGGCTGGTGACCTGGGATCTCCGGGCGATGGCGGCGGCGCTACGAGATGGAGGGATCGGGGTTGGATGACGGGCGCTGGCTTTCCGGGTGGAAGTCGATCGCAACGTACCTCGGGGTGTCCGTCCGGTGCTGCCAGTACCGGGCAAAACACCGAGGGCTTCCCGTCCGGAAAGGGATCGGATCCGTCAGCGCCCACACTCGGGATCTGGATTCATGGATGTGCAAATCCACGCAAAGTTATGCAGATTGCAACGTGGGTGCAAAATAGTATTGCATCCCCCCTTGTTTTGTTGCATAAGGGATCAGAATGGCAACATTATCGAGACACCACGCGCAGCCAGCGCAACGGTGGGCGGAGATGCCCGGCAGGATGTAGATCGCCGGTCAAGGCCCAGAGCAAGGAAAGGCTCGGAGACTCCCTCCGGGCCTTTCGCATTTTCAGACCAGGAGCCGAGATGGCCGTCGCGATCCCCGCCGGGCTGGCCTGGAGGAAGTGCCGCAGGCTCGACCGGGAGTTGGCGTGCCTGCGGATCCGGATCTCTCCAGCGCAAGGGAGGGAGCGGACGATCCGCAAATGCGACTGCTGTCCCGTGGGGACGAGCAGAGCGCGCGCGTTCGCGCAACCATCAAAGCGCAACGATGCGGGGCTGTTCGCCGCGTGATGTAATGGAGGTGATCGTTGCCGCGTCGCGCAGGGGTTCCATGCAAGTGGCAAGGCTGCCCGAAGATCGTGCCGCGTGGCTACTGCGACGTGCACGACAAGGATGGACGCAAGCGGGACGACGCCTATAGGCCACAGGCCCACATGCGCGGATACGATTCGCGCTGGGCGAACTACCGAGCGTCGTACCTGAGACAGCATCCGCTGTGTGTGCGGTGCCAGCGGCCAGCAACGATGGTCGACCACATCATCCCGGTCACAGGGCCGGATGACCCGCTGTTCTGGCCCGAGACGAACCATCAATCCCTCTGTCGAGACGACCATGCGGCGAAGACCGCCGAGGACCGGTCGCGTCAACGAATTGACGACGTGTCAATTCGTTGACAGGGGGGGCGGGTCAAATCTCTAGAGGCTGGCGCGGAAAAACCGTCACGTGCCTCTTTTCTCACTGCCGCGGGTTGACCGGAATATTTCCCAGGAGGGTTTTCCAAGGTTATGCCGGGTCCAAAGCCCACACCGACGCATCTCCGGATCCTGCGGGGCAACCCCGGGAAGCGTGCGCTCCCCAAGGATGAGCCCGTAGCCTCTTCGGACGCCCCAGTTGCCCCCGAATGGCTCTCCGCCCGTGCGAAAGAGGTCTTCGCACAACTCGCCTTGCGGCTCGACAAGATGGGGTATGCCTCGTCCTCCCACACGGAGGCGCTCGCCTTGGCGGCGATGCGGCAGGAAGAGGTCGAGCGGTGCTCCAAGGCGCTTGAGAAGGGATTCAAGAACAGGGTGAAGACGACCTCCGGGGGGTACGTATTCAAGGCGAAGCCCGAGGTCGCCATGCGCTCCGAGGCCGCGCGGCATCTTCAGTCGCTGCTGGCGGAGTTCGGCCTTTCGCCCGCATCCGCAACGAAAGTCGTTGTCTCCTCGAAGCAGAAAAAGAACGCCTTCGCGGCGTTCTGAGGACTTTCCGCCCCACGTCCGCGAGGCGATCCAATACGCCCGGGACGTGGCGGCCGGGAAGATCCTCGCCTGCAAGTGGGTCAAGCTCGCCTGCCGGCGGCATCTCAAAGACCTCGCGCGGCAGAAGAAAAAGAGCTATCCGTACCGGTTCGACCTGGAGAAGGCCGAGCGGATCTGCACGTTCATCGAACTGCTGCCGCATACGAAGGGGAAGTGGGCGGCCAAGCGGGAACTTCTTCGCCTGTCTCCCTGGCAGAAATTCGTCCTTTCGTCGGTCTTCGGCTGGGTCCGTAAGAAAGACGGGTTTCGCCGGTTCTGGGAAGCCTACATCGAGGTTCCCCGGAAAAACGG
>JAKALO010000112.1 GCA_021824125.1 Deltaproteobacteria bacterium
CGGGACCAGGTGTCCTGGGGGTTCTACATCTCCAACTTCACCTTCCTCGTCGGAGTCGCCGCGGCCGCGGTCCTGCTCGTCATCCCCGCCTACGTGTACAACTGGAAGCCGATCAAGGAGATCGCGGTCCTGGGCGAGATGCTGGCGGTCTCCGCGATGGTGATGTGCCTCCTGTTCGTCACGGTCGACATCGGGCGTCCCGACCGCTTCTGGCACCTGATCCCCAAGATCGGGATCCTCAACTTCCCGCAGTCGCTCCTGGCCTGGGATGTTGTGGTCCTCAACATCTACCTGGCCCTGAACCTCGTGATCTCCGTCTACATCCTCTACAACCTTTATCATCGCCGGGAGCCGAACAAGTCGTTCACGACCCCGCTGATCCTGTTCTCCATCCCGGCGGCCGTCTCCATCCACACGGTGACGGCGTTCCTCTACAACGGGCTGGGAGCCCGCCCCTTCTGGAACGCCTCGATCCTGGCCCCGCGGTTCCTCGCGTCGGCGTTCTGCTCCGGCCCGGCCTTCATGATCATGCTCTTCCAGGTGATCCGGAAGTACACCAGGACCGAGATCAAGGACGAGGCGATCTTCAAGGTCGCCGAGCTCATCGCCTACTCGATGTTCCTCAACCTGTTCCTCCTTGGCGCCGAGGTGTTCAAGGAGTACTACTCGGACACGATCCACCTCGCCCCGATGCAGTACCTCTTCCAGGGGCTCCACGGCCACACGACCCTCGTGCCTTATATCTGGACGGCGATGATCTTCAACGTGACCGCGTTCCTGCTATTCCTCATCCCGCGGACGCGCGAGAACTACGTCACGCTGAACATCGGGTGCGTGCTCATCTTCATCGGGGTGTACATCGAGAAAGGGATGGGGCTGGTGATCCCGGGGCTGGCCCCCGACGTCCTCGGGGAGATCTACGACTATTCCCCCACCGGGATCGAGTTCCTGGTGACGATGGGGATCTGGGCCACGGGGTTCTTCGTGTACACCATGCTCCTGCGGGTCGCGATCCCGATCCTGAACGGCGACTTCCACGTGGGGGAGGACGGCGTGACCCCGGTCGTCGCCGACCAGTTGTTCATCGTCGAGCGGCATGGGCTGGTACCGGGCCGGACGGAGACCGGGACGGCCACGTAGGACCCGTTTCCGTGAACAGGTTCCCGTTTTTTCTCATGGGCACAAGGAGGAAGAGAGCGTAATGAAAAAAATCCTTTCGAAAATGCCGGACGCCCTGGCCAGGCTGCTCGTCGTCTTCGCGGCGTTGGCCATCCTGGGGGCGTTCGTCGTGATCGTGCTGATCCCCAAGGACATGAAGGACGTGAAGATACAGTGGGCGGACGCGATCAAGGCGGAGCAGGCCAAGCCCGTCCTGTACGCCGGCTTCCACGCCTGCGGGGAGTGCCACGAAAGGATCTACGAGAAGAAGAAGACGGGCTACCACAGGGACCTCTCCTGCGAGACGTGCCACGGCCCCGCCTACGCGCACACACAGGACCCCGACGAGGTCAAGCCGGTCATCCCCAAGGAACGCGCGTTCTGCCCGTTGTGCCACGCCTACAACCCGTCGCGCCCCAGGGGGTTCCCCCAGATCAACCCGGCCGCCCACAACCCCCTGAAAGCTTGCGCGAGCTGCCACAACCCGCACGACCCGAAGCCGCCGACCACCCCGAAGGAGTGCTCCGCGTGCCACGGGGAGATCGCACGGATGAAGGCGGTGTCCCACCACGTCCAGCTAGAGTGCACGACCTGCCACCAGGCGCCGCAGCAGCACAAGATTTCGCCCCGTAGCGTCAAGCCAACGAAGCCGCAGAACCGGGAGTTCTGCGGGAAGTGCCACGCCAGGGACGCGAAGGACAGGATGGCGAATAACGCGCCGAGGATCGACCTGGCCAACCACGGGGAAAAGTACGTGTGCTGGCAATGTCATTATCCGCATTCGCCGGAGGTGGAATAGTGAACGGCAGAAGAAAATTCCTGAGGGATGTCCGGGCATTCCTTGTTTCCATTAGCGCGATCGGCGGGGTCTTGAAGTTACTGCCCGCGAAGGCGTTCGCCAGGGAGGCGTCGCGGAAGGGGAAGTGGTACGGGTTCGGCGTTTCCGTTGACAAGTGCATCGGCTGCGCCCGGTGCATGGAGGCGTGCAAGACGGAGAACGACGTCCCCCGCGAGCCGTTCTACTTCCGGACCTGGGTAGAGCGCTACATTATCCGGAAGGACGGCGAAACGGTGGTCAAGGCCATCGAGTCGAACGCGGAGGCGGCGCCCGACACGTCCGGGGACCGTTCGATCCTGCGCAGCTTCTTCGTCCCGAAGCTGTGCAACCAGTGCGCGGACCCGCCCTGCGTCCAGGTCTGTCCCGTCGGGGCGACGTTCCAGACCGGCGACGGGGTCGTCCTCGTCAACGTCAAGACGTGCGTCGGGTGCCGCTACTGCATCCAGGCGTGCCCTTACGGCGCGCGCTATCTCCATCCGGAGACCCACACCGCCGACAAGTGCACCTTCTGCTACCACAGGATCTCCCGGGATCTGTTGCCGGCCTGCGTGGAGGTCTGCCCGACCCAGGCCAGGATCTTCGGGGACGTGAACAGCGGCTCGAGCCCCCTGACGCGTTTCCGCCGCATGAACAAGATCCATGTCCTGAAGCCCGCGCTTAACACTGAGCCGAAAGTCTATTACGCGAGCCTGGACGGGGAGGTCCGATGAGCCACGAACTGACGCGCACCCTTTCCGAGCTCCTGCCCCAGATCCAGGGGTACATCTACCCCAACGAGATCGAGGTCCACTGGGGCCTGCTGATCGTGGTCTACCCTTACATCACGGGGATCGTCGCCGGGGCGTTCATCCTGGCGTCGCTCGTCAAGGTGTTCAACGTCAAGGAGGTCCAGCCGCTCTACCGGCTGTCGCTCCTGACGGCCCTGGCGTACCTCCTCGTCGCGCCGCTGCCGCTGCTGTCGCACCTGGGCCACCCCGAGCGGTCCTACGAAATGTTCCTGACCCCGCAGCCTTCCTCGGCGATGGCGATGTTCGGGTTCGTTTACGCCTGGTACCTCATGGCGGTCCTGCTCATCGAGATATGGTTCGTCTACCGCACCGACCTGATCGCGTGGGCGGAAGAGGAATCCGGGGCGATGAAATGGATCCACAGGACCCTGGCCCTCTTCTCGAGGGACAAGAGCGAAAGCGCGCTGGTGTTCGACCACAAGGCGCTCAAGACGATCACCATCATCGGCATTCCCTCGGCCTTCCTCCTGCACGGCTACGTCGGGTTCATCTTCGGCTCCGTCAAGGCGAACCCCTGGTGGAGCAGCGTCCTGATGCCGATCGCGTTCCTCTTCTCCGCCATCGTGTCGGGGGTCGCCCTGGTGATCCTGCTCTACATGGTCATCACGCCGCTGACGGGCGGGAAGATCAACATGAAGTGCGTCGACAAGGGGGTGGACTTCCTCTTCTACGTCGTCATCGTCGACTTCACGCTGGAGTTCGTCGACTTCATCCACAGGATCTACCAGAGCGAGGAGGAGATAAAGATCCTTTCCGAGATGGTCATGAGCAAGCTCTTCATGAGTCTTGTCGTGATCCAGGTGCTGCTCGGGATGGTGCTCCCCCTGGGCATCATCGGCGTCACCAAGATCTTCAAGAGGCGGTTCACGCTGAACGAGGACCTGCGGAAGATGCTCTACTTCATCTCCGTGCTCCTGATCCAGTTCGGCATCTTCACGATGCGCTGGAACGTCGTCATCGGCGGGCAGATGTTCTCGAAGAGCTTCCGGGGCCTGACGACCTACAAGATGGAGATCGGGGGGATAGAGGGGCTCCTCTACGCCCTCTTCCTGCTCGTCCTTCCGCTCGTCATCCTGACCGTCCTCCTGAAGGTGCTTCCGCCGTGGAAGGAGATGCGGGAGGAGGGACCGGACCTGGAAGACGGTACGCCGGGTGTCCTGCCGGCCCCGGAGAGGTAGAGCTTCAGGCGCCGCTCATTCCATTCGCCGCAGTTCCGGGAATTTCGCGTAGACGCCCAGGCTCGCGGCGAGGCTCGCGGCCGCGGTCGCGGCGAGGGCGAAGGTCACGGAGGTCGCCGTCGCGAGAAGGCCGATGAGAAGGCTGCCGATCCGCAGAAGACCCAGGAACAGGGAAACGTAGATCGCCATCACCCTCCCGCGGAGGTGGTCGGGAACTATCGACTGGAGCAGTGAGTTCGCCGGCGCGTTCTGGAGGACGAAGAAAAAGCCGATGGCGGTGAGCAGGCAGACGGACAGCGCGTAGCTTCGGGAAAAGGAAAACGCGAAGAGGAGCAGGGGAAACGACAGGCTTCCGGCGGTCAGCGCCGTGCCTTTCCGGCGGACGGCCCAACCGGACGCGGAAAACAGCGAGCCCAGGAGCGCCCCCACGCCCGCCGCCGACATCAGGACACCGTAGGTGCCGGCCCCTCCACCAAGGATTTCCTTCGCTACGATGGGGATCAGGACATGGTACGGCATCGCGAGCAGGGCCGAGAGGGAGATGAGGAGGACGATCGCCTTCGGCGCCCTCTGGCTCCGGAGGTACCGGACGCCCCCCCACAGGTCAACCTGGCCCTTCCCCGCCTCGCCGGTGCGCCGGATCAGGGCCGCGTCCATCAGGAAGAGCGCGCCGAGCACCGCCAGGAAACTCACGCCGTTCAGGAAGAAGGCCCCGGAGACGCCCACGACCGCGACGAGGATTCCAGCCACCGCGGGCCCGATCACCCGGGCGCCGTGGAAGATGCCGGAGTTGAGCGCTATCGCGTTGGCGAGGTCCTCCTTCCCCACCAGTTCGACGACGAAGGCTTGCCGCGCGGGCGTGTCGAGGGCCTGCGCGGCCCCCAGGAGAAACGCGAGCAGGAGCACGTGCCACACCTGCACGACGCCGGCCCAGCACAGGGCGGCCAGGACGAACGCAAGAACCATCATCGTCGCCTGCATGAAGAAGATGATGCGGCGCTTCGAGATCCGGTCGGCGATCGCCCCCGCGTAGAGAGTTAGCGGAACCAGCGGGATTGCCCCGACGAAGTTTACGAGCCCCAGGTCCCGCGCCGATCCGGTCAGCTGGTACACCAGCCAGTTCTGGGCGATCGTCTGCATCCAGGTGCCCACGAGCGAGATGAGCTGGCCGAAGAACCAGAGCCGGAAATTGCGGTGGCGCATCGCCAGGAAGGTCGCCGCGAACGCCGAGGGGGTGCCGGGCGGAGGAGGGGGCACGGAGAGTTGAATGTCTCCACCCGGGAAGGCCGGCGTGTCGCCCGGCCGCATCGGCGCTACTCCGTGGGGCGCAGGTAAAGGGCGCCCAAAGGGGGCAGGGAGAGTGTCACCGACCAGGGCCGGTTGTTCCAGGATACGGGCTCCGCGTGCGCGCCGCCGCCGTTTCCCACGTTGCTTCCCCCGTAGAGGGCGGAGTCGCTGTTCAGCACCTCCCGGTAGAAGCCCGATCCCGGTACGCCCACCCGGTAGCCCTCCCGGACGACCGGGGTGAAGTTGAACACGCACACGAGATCGTCACCCGGTTCCTTCCCCCGTCGCAGGAAGGAGACGATGCTGTTGTCGACGTCGCGGAAGTCTATCCACTCGAACCCTTCCGGCCGGAAGTCGACCTCGTGGAGGGCGCCGGTGGAGGCGTAGAGCCGGTTGAGGTGCCGGACCAGCTCCTGGAGGCCCCGGTGGGAGTCCCACTGGAGCAGGTGCCACGAAAGCGACACGTCGTGGTTCCACTCCTCCCACTGGCCGAACTCGCACCCCATGAACAGCAGCTTCTTCCCCGGGTGCGCGTACATGTAGGCGTACAGGAGCCGCAGGTTCGCGAATTTCCGCCACAGGTCGCCCGGCATCTTGTCCACCATGGAGCGTTTCCCATGGACGACCTCGTCGTGCGAAAAGGGGAGGACGAAGTTTTCGTGGAA
Source organism: Deltaproteobacteria bacterium (assembly GCA_021824125.1). Taxonomy (GTDB): domain Bacteria; phylum Desulfobacterota; class Deferrimicrobia; order Deferrimicrobiales; family Deferrimicrobiaceae; genus JAKALO01. Next base: position 5,915 of record JAKALO010000112.1, read on the forward strand.
CGCGTAGAGGAGGGAGAAGGTCAGCGTTCCGGAGTGGTACTTCCGGTGGATCGGATCTTCCCGGACGTAGTTCAGCATGTCGTGCATCCACCCCATGTTCCACTTGAAGGTGAAGCCGAGGCCGCCGAGGTAGACGGGGCGCGAGACCGCGGGCCAGGCGGTCGACTCCTCGGCGATCGTCACCGCCCCGGGGTGCCTCTCGTGGACCAGTTCGTTCATCCGCTTGAGGAAATCGATCGCCTCGATGTTCTCCCTTCCGCCGAACTGGTTGGGGATCCACTCGCCGGGTTTCCGGGAATAGTCGAGGTAGAGCATGGAAGCCACCGCGTCGACCCGAAGCCCGTCGATGTGGTACTTCTCCAGCCAGAACAGCGCGTTGCACAGGAGGAAGTTCCGGACCTCCCGTCGCCCGTAGTTGAAGATTAGGGTCCCCCAGTCGCTGTGCTCACCCTTGCGGGGGTCGGCGTGCTCGTACAGGTGCGTGCCGTCGAACCAGGCAAGACCGTAAGCGTCCTTGGGGAAGTGGGCGGGGACCCAGTCGAGGATCACGCCTAGCCCCGCCTGGTGGCACCGGTCCACGAACGCCATGAATTCCGCGGGGCGGCCGAAACGCGAGGTCGGTGCGAAATAACCGAGCGTCTGGTATCCCCACGAACCGTCGAAGGGGTGCTCCGACACGGGCAGAAGTTCGAGGTGGGTGTACCCCATTTCGCGCGCGTAGGGGATGAGCTCGTCCGCCAGTTCGAGATACGTCAGGTACCGGTTTCCCTCGTCGGGCTTCCGTCTCCAAGACCCGAGGTGGACTTCGTACACGGACATAGGGCTTTCCAGGAGGTTGCCGGCGGCCCGCGAGGCGAGCCAGCCGGCGTCGCCCCACTCGTACCCGTCGAGGCTGCAGACGATCGAGGCGGTGCGGGGCGGCGACTCGCAGCGAAACGCGTACGGGTCGGACTTGACGAACATGTCGCCGGTCCCGCGGGCGCGGATCTCGTACTTGTATATCTCCCCTTCCCCGAGGCCGGGTATGAAGATCTCCCAGATGCCGCACTCCCCGCGGTTGCGCATCGGGTGCGCGCGGCCGTCCCAGCGGTTGAAGTCGCCGACCACTGAAACGCGCTCCGCGTTCGGGGCCCAGACCGCGAAGGTTACGCCTTGCGCCCCGCCGATCCGGGATAGGTGGCTCCCCAGCTTTTCGTGCTGGTCGAAGTGGGTCCCCTCGGCCAGGAGATGGATGTCGAAGTCGGTGAGGATGCAGCCGAAGGCGTACGGGTCGTCCTGCCGCCGCCGTGCCCCCTTTTCATCTATGGACTCGATCAGGTAGGGGAAAAGATCCCCGGTGCGTGGGAAGACCGCCTCGAACAACCCGTCGGGATGGAGGCGTTCCATCTCCGTTCTCCGCTCCTTGCCTTTCATGGGGGTGATGACGAAAGCCCAGGCGGCGTGCGGAAGGAAAGCCCTTATGACAACGTCTTTTTCGAGATCGTGGCCGACGACGTGGGGTCCCAGGATCGAAAAGGGATCCCAATGCCGTCCGCCGACGAGCAGTTCGATGTCTTCCTTTCGGACCGTTTCGTGCATGCCGCGATTATTCTTTCGAGCGCCG
>JAKALO010000113.1 GCA_021824125.1 Deltaproteobacteria bacterium
GATGCGGCATGGAACGACCGTACAGATGTCCGGTGTGCAACACTCCGCTGGAAGAGGACAAGGATGCGGGGTTCAAGATCCCTCCGCAATGCCCCTATGTGGGCACCGTCTACCCGGAACTGTGCGCGCTGCACGACAAGCTCTATTTCGGGAAATGGAGAAAAATGGAAGCCGACCCGAACGATATCAAGCGGGGGTATGCGAAACTGGGTCGGCTGCTCTCCATGATGAAGGAAGTCCTCGGGAGGGAAAACGTGGAGTCGGCCCGGCGGGACATCCGGAAGGCCGAGGAGGAGCTCGCCATGGCGATCCCGGACGAAGACCCGTATTCCTCGGTGAAGTTCATGGACCGCACGCTCTCCTATATCCATCACGCGATAAACGACCTCCTGGAGGAAAAGAAGGCGAAACTCCATTCCCCGGCGGATTACGAACGGCATTACGATGTCGTGCTCCCGTTCAAGGAGGATTGGTAGGGTGTTTCCGCTTTAATTCCCGCCGAAACCGGCACGCCTGTGTTTCGACTGAACAGGGCTTGAAAACCGTCCGCCGTTCCTGTCCAATTGGGGAAGGAATCGATCCGGCGGTTCCGGGATCGGAGGACCGTGAGCGTCACCGCATCTTCTACGGAAAAAGGTTTCCCACTGTGGGAGAAATGGCTCCCCCCCGCCTTCGCGCTCCTGGTCGGGTCCGCCGTCCTCTACGCGGCATACCGGCGGAATCCAGTCCTGGCCCACGACTTCGCGGAGATATTCAGCGTCATCGTCGCCTGCGGCATCTTCATGCTGACGTGGAACACCAGGAAATTAATCGATAACCACTACTTCATCGTCCTCGGCATCGCCTACCTGTTCGTCGGGGTGATAGACTTTCTGCACAGCCTCGCCTTCGCCGGCACTTTTACGCAGGACCACCACGGGTTCTCCATCGAACTCTGGTTTGCCGCCCGGTTTCTCCAGAGCCTCTCTCTTCTCGCCGCCCCCCTGTTCGTCTTCCGGAAAACCCTTCCCGTCCTGGTCCTCGCATTCTTCTCAGCCATCGCTTTCGCCCTGGTCGGATCGGCATATTACGGGGGCTTTCCGGACTACTACGTTCCCGGCGAGGGGTTGATGCGCTCGAAGATCGTAAGCGACTACCTCGTCTCCGGGATACTGGTCCTCTCTATCGGGATGCTTTGGCGAGTCCGCGAGCGGTTCGATAGTGAGGTGTTCCTCCTGTTGGTCCTGTCCATCCTCTTCCTGATCGCAGCGGAGATGTCGGCGATCTTTTATACGGACGCCTTCGTCTACAACAGCATTGCCGGGCACTCCCTGAAAGTCGTCTCGTTCTACCTGGTCTACAAGGCGATCATCGCGACCGGGCTTGTCCGTCCCTACGATCTGCTGTTCCGGAACCTCAAGAAGAGCGAGGAGGAGGTCCGCGCCGCCCGGGATGGGCTGGAGTCGCGCGTGTCCGAGAGGACGGCCGAGCTGCAGGCCGCGAACCTGCGGCTGGAGCAGGAACTCGCCGAGCGGAAACGGGCGGTGGAGATGCGCGAGCTGATCCTGGACCTCTTCCGGCGCACCAATTCGACCTACAGCGTCCGCGAGTTCCTGTCCGTGCTCACATCCTTCCTGCAGGACCGCTTCGGATTCCAAGCGATCGGGGTCCGTTACAGCAGCGGGGCCGACTATCCCTATGTCGAAACGCGGGGGTTCCCGCAGGAGTTAGTCGAGGCGGAAATGAGCCTGTGCCCGGCGGACCGGAGCGCGGGCGGCGGAGAGCCGGCCTACGAGTGCACCTGCGGCGCGGTGATCGCCGGGCGCTGCGATCCGTCCCTGCCGTTCTTCACCTCCGGCGGCTCCTTCTGGACCAACAGCGCCTCCGATCTTCTCGCCCGGAGCGAAGCCATCAAGACCATCGCCACCCGCGGCCGGTGCGTAAAGGATGGGTACGAATCGATCGCGCTGGTCCCCCTGCGCGTCGGAGAAGCGACGCTCGGCCTGCTGCAGTTCAACGATCGCCGCAAGGGGATGTTCCAGCCGCACGTCCTGGCGCAGCTCGAGCGCGTCGCCGAGAACGCCGCCGGCGTGCTTTCCCGGCTGCTCACGCGGGAAGCGCACCAGGAGAGCGAGGACAGGTTCCGGTCGCTGGTGGATAATTCGTCCGTCGGGATTCTTATCGTACAAGACGGGAGGATCGTCCTCCATAATCCCCGGCAGGAACAGCTTTTCGGGAGGACCTCCGACGGGCTACCGTTCCGGGAACTCGGACCGGTTCACCCGGAGGACGCCCGGAAATTCGAGCGGTTCTGCGATGCGACAGAAAAGGCCGGTGCGAGCCTGCAGAACATCGACATAAGGTTCCTCCTGCCTGAAGGGGAGGCCGGGGGAGGAAAGACCCGCTGGTTTCACTGCCAGGCGAACCCGATCACCTTCCGGGGGCGCGCGTCTGTCCTGGTCGACATGGTCGACATCACCCGCGTGAAGGAGCTCGAGCGGATCGTCGCGGTCCGGGAGAAGCTGGTTTCACTCGGGCACGTGGCGGCCGGCATCGCCCACGAGATCAGGAACCCCCTCTCCGGGATCAACCTCAACATCTCCACCCTGGACCTGCTCTGCCAGCGGGCGGAGGGGCTTGACCCGAAGGAAAGGGAGGACATACGAGCGGTCGCCGCGCAGGCGAAGGCCGCCTCGGAGAAGATCTCCTCGGTCATCAAGCGGATCATGGAGTTCAACAGGCCCGTTCCTCCGAGAAAAGAGCGGATCGACATCAACGGGGTCGTCCGGAACGCGCTCGCCCTCTCGGAAGTCACCGCCCGGAAAGGCGGCGTCGAAATACGCGAGCGCCTCTTTCCGGAACCGTTGTACAGCCGCGCGGACCACGCTCTCCTGGAACAGGTTCTTCTCAACCTCTTCACGAACGCCCTACAGGCGATGGAAACCGCCGCCCCTCCGAAACGGATCGCCGTGAGCCTGTCGCAGGAGGGAGACAAGGCCATCCTCCGCGTTTCGGACACTGGGCCCGGCGTCCCCGTGCACCTCCGGGAGAGGATCTTCGATCCCTTTTTCACCACGCGGAAGGACGGCCACGGGATCGGGCTTTCGTTCAGCCACCGGATTATCGCCGAACACGGGGGCCGCCTGTACATCGAGGATGCGGCAGGGGGCGGCGCGGAGTTCTGCATCGAGCTGCCGTTGCAGGAGGAAAGGAGCCCGCCATAGGCGCTTACAGGATATTCATCGTGGAGGACGAGGAGAGCGTCCGGGAAGGGATCAGGATCGCCCTCCAGGGAACTTATGGCGTGCGCGCCTTCGGGGACGCTGAATCCCTCCTTGCGGTCTTCCAGGCGGACCCGCCGGACCTCGTCCTGATGGACATCGGGCTCCCGGGGATGAGCGGGATCGAGGCGATCCGGGCGGTGAAGGCCCTCCGGCCCGAGGTGCTGATCGTCGTCATCACGGCGTACGAGGACGTCCAGACGGTCGTCGCGGCGATGAAGGCGGGCGCGTTCGATTACGTGGTGAAGCCGCTGCACCTGGAAACTCTGGAGGCCACCATCGGCAACGCGCTCGGGACGATCCGGCTCCAGAAGGAGGTTCGCGAGCTGCAGGCGCAGTGCCTGCGGGAGAACGTCCCCCTGTTCATCGGGGAGAGCCACTCGATCCGCGACGTCATGGAGTTCGTGGAGTCCGCCGCGAAGAGCCCCGACACCCCGGTCCTCATCCTGGGGCCGACGGGGACCGGGAAGGAACTCGTCGCCGCCGCGATCCACTACCGAAGCCCGAACTTCCGCGGACCCCTGGTCAGCGTCAACTGCGCCGCGATCCCGAAGGAGCTCCTCGAGAGCGAGCTCTTCGGGTACGAGAAGGGCGCCTTCACCGGCGCGAGCCACGCCGGGAAGAAGGGACTGGTGGAGGAGGCTGCCGGCGGAACGCTTTTCCTGGATGAGGTGGGGGACCTGAGCGCGGACGCCCAGGCGAAGCTTCTTCGCTTCCTCGAGAATGGCGAGTTCTACCGCGTCGGGGGGACGCGGCGGCTCCGCGCCGCCGCCCGGGTCGTCTCCGCCACGAACAAGGAACTGGAGATCCTCGTTGCGGAAGGGTCTTTCCGCGAGGACCTCTACTATCGGATCGCCGTCGTGCGCGTCGCGGTGCCCACCCTTTCCGAGCGCCGCGAGGACATTCTCCCGATCGCCCGCCACTTCCTCGTGGAGTTCTCGAAGAAGTTCTGCCGGCCGGTCACCGGCTTCTCCCCGGAGGCGGAGGAGGCGCTTCTGGCGCATCCATGGGATGGGAACGTGCGGGAGCTTCGCAACGTCGTGGAGCGGGCGGCACTGACGGGCAAGGAGCCGGAGATCTCGGCCGCGGACCTGCGGCTCGGCGCGGACGGCACCCGGAAGGCGGGAGCCGGAGGGGGACCCGCCCTCCCGCCGTTGGCGGCCGGAGGGATCGATCTTGCCGCGGTCCAGGAATCGATCGAAAAGCACTACATCGGGGAAGCGCTCAGGTTGGCCGGCGGCAACGAGACCCGGGCGGCGCAACTCCTGAAAATCAACTACCACACCTTCCGCTATCGCAGGAAAAAACTCGGCCTCTGAGCATCCTCCGGAAGTGGAAAAATTTCCAGATCCGGGTGGGGTTTCTTCGATTATCCACCCCTTTTTCTTCCGGCAACCACGAGCCTTCCGAACATAACATCTCGTAATATTAGCCGATTATTTCGTTCCTTCCATCCGGCACTTCCTGTGCAGTAGGAGTGCGGGGAGACTTGCAGGAAAGGACCTTGATGGAACCATGCAGGACGCTTGCGGGATTACGGATTGCGCTCATCGAGAATGACGATCTGCTGCGCGAGTCCCTGGCGTTCTTCCTGCAGGTCCAAGGGGGCCTTTTGGAAACATTCAAGTGCGCCGAGGATGCCGTCGCGACCGTGTCCCTGGGGGTATTCGGCGCTGTGATCAGCGACCTCCTGCTTCCCGGGGAGGACGGGCTCTCCCTCCTTCGCCGCGCACGGAGCGCGTCGGGTACCGTGATCACGATCCTGATCACCGCCTATCGGAATTCGAATCTTTCGGATGAGGCGAGGCATGCCGGCGTCGACGCCATCCTTTTAAAGCCGTTTTCCACGGCGGACCTGGAGAACGCGATGCAAATGGCCAGGATTGACAGGGAGAGCGCCGCAGGCATCGGCCTTCCCGAGACCGGCGCATGAACGTGAACGCTACAGAAACGGGCCGTTTCCGGCAAGGCCCGGGAAAGGGAAAGGAGGTGCTCTATGGAAGGAAAAAGCCGTGGGGAGCAACCGATGGGGCTCCCCGGAAAGACGGGCACGAGGAATTGTTGGCATGCAAACAAACCTGACTTCGCATCCACCGAGCACGAAAGGAGAGATCCCTTGGACAGGTACAGACCGTTGCAAATCATGATTCTGGTCCTGGCGATCGCCGCCCTTCCGTGGGGAATCGGGCAGGCGCGCGCCCAGCTCGATCCCGGCGGCATCCCGCATTATTTCGGCCCGTACGGAAACTGGGCGTACAGCCCGCTCCCGACGGGAGCCGTCACGAGCGTCACGGTCGATGTCGGAGGCGCCGGATACACCGCCCCCGTTGTCGCCATCACGGATCTTTATGGAACGGCTGCAACCCAGGCGGTCGCCACGGCTACGGTCGACCCGGGAACCGGGGCGATCACCGCGATCACGATCACGGACGGGGGCAGCGGATACACCCGTCCCGTGGTGACGATCACGGATCCTGCCGGCGCCGGCGCCCTGGCCACCGCGACCATAGGCGGCACCTTGAGCGGCGGCATCCGTAAATTCGTCGACAAAGTGGCGCTTTTGGGACCCGCCGGCGTCAACAACCTCGGGCAATATCTCCCGGTCGCCGTCGCGGATACGGTCAGTTTCCCGGGACCGAACCCGCCGGCGTCCGACTATTACGAAATCGCGGTGGTCGAGTTCGACGAGAAGATGCATTCGGACCTGCCACCGACTCGTCACCGTGGCTATGTACAGCTGGAGACGGCGGCCAATGCCGGCGTCAGCAAGCATGTTGTCCTGACCAATCCCGACGGTACGCCGATCCTGAAAGCCGACGGCACCCAGGCTATCGCCGTGGATAATCCCCATTTCATGGGTCCCATCATCGTTTCCAGGCGCGACGTGCCGGTGCGCATCAAGTTCTCCAACCTGCTTCCCACTGGAGCCGGCGGCGACCTCTTCCTGCCGGTGGACACCACCATCATGGGTGCGGGGATGGGCCCCTTCGGGATGACTCCCCCCGTCGGCGACATGAACTACACGGAGAACCGCGCGACGGTTCATCTCCACGGCAACAACTCCGTCTGGATCAGCGACGGGACGCCGCACCAGTGGATCACCCCCGCAGGTGAAGTCACCTCCTACCCCAAGGGGGTCAGCGTGGTCGACGTCCCCGACATGCCGGCCGCGGGCGACGGATCGATGACGTTGTACTACACTAACGCCCAAAGCGCCCGGCTGATGTTCTACCACGACCATTCCTACGGCATCACCCGCCTCAACGTCTATGCCGGGGAGGCGGCAGGGTACCTTATCACGGACCAGGTCGAGCAGGACCTGATCAACGGGACCGACATCTCGGGCGTCAACCCCGGACTGGCGAAGGTGCTCCCCGATCTCGGCATTCCCCTGGTCATCCAGGACCGGACCTTTGTGGACAACAACACCATCGCCGGGCAGGATCCCACCTGGAACTGGGGAACGACGTCCCCGGTGCCGCACACCGGAGACCTCTGGTACCCCCATGTCTACATGCCGGCCCAGAACCCGTGGTCCCCGGACCTGGGAGGGATGAACGCGTATGGCCGCTGGCATTACGCGGCCTGGTTCTGGCCGCCGCCGGTCATGGCCAATCCGCCGGTCCCGAACGAATACTACGATCCCGTCAATGCGCCCTGGGAGCCGCCGTTCCGGCCGGACATCCCCAACCCCTCCATACCGGGTGAAGCCTTCATGGACACCCCGATCGTCAACGGCACGGTCTACCCCATCCTTGAGGTGGAGCCGAAGGCGTACCGCTTCCGCATCCTGAACGCGGCCGACGACCGGTTCTTCAACCTGCAGATGTATGTCGCCGCCGACAAGAACACGATCGCCCCTCCGGCCATTCCCGTCCTGTGCGACGGGTTGTCCGGCGCACCCGTGGACAACTGCACGGAAATCAAGATGGTTGCCGCGACCGCGACACCGGGCTACCCGGCAGACTGGCCGACCGACGGCAGGGAGGGCGGAGTGCCCGATCCGGCCACGGCAGGCCCGTCGTTTGTCCAGATCGGGACCGAGGGGGGATTCCTCCCCGAGCCGGTGGTGATCCCCAACCAGCCGGTCACCTGGAACATCGACCCGACAACCTTCAATTTCGGGAACGTCGACAAGCACTCGCTCCTAGATCGGA
>JAKALO010000114.1 GCA_021824125.1 Deltaproteobacteria bacterium
CATCCCGCCCGGAATCGACGACGCCTTCCGGCATCCCCCGCCCCGGGAGGAGGCGCGGCGAAGGCTCGGCATCCCGCCGGAGGCGTTCCTGTTCCTGCTGGCGGCGCGGCCCGACCCGGGTAAAAATGTGGCTTCGGCCGTAGAGGCCTTCCGGGCGCTCCGTCTCGCGCGGGGCCCCCGGTTGCGACTCCTCGTCGCCGGGCAGGAACTACGGCAGGCCGGGCTTCCCGAAGGGGCTTCGTGCGCCGGGACGGTGCCCCACGCCGGAATGCCGGAGCTCTTTTCCGCGGCCGACGCGGTCCTGTGCCCCTCCGGGTACGAGTCGTTCGGGCTCGTCCCCCTGGAGGCGATGGCCGCCGGCGTGCCGGTGGTCCTCCCAGACTCGGGTTTCTGGGGGTCGAAGATCCGTTCCGGGGGCGGCGGTCTGACTTACGCGCCCGGGGACGAGAGGGGCCTGCTGGAGGCGATGGAAGCCGTTTACGCCTCCGGGCCGACGAGGGTCCGGCCCGGGAAGGAGGGGATACGGGCAGCCGCCCCGTTCACGTGGGGGAAGTGCACCGCGTCGTGGGCGAAGCTTTTGCGGAGCGCCGCCAGGCGCGGTAGTCCGCGATGAACTCCTCGAGCTCGCGCCGCGCCTCGTCGTCGGGGAGCTGGACCGGCGGATGCTTCATGAAATAGGCGGAAGGGGCGAGCAGGGGGCCCGCGAGACCCATGTCCCTCCCAAGCCGGCAGAGCCGGATCGCGTCGATGCCCACCCCCGCGCTGTTAGGGGAATCGGTCACGGACAGCCGAACCTCGACCTCTATCGGGAGGCCGCCGAACCCCTCACCCTCGATCCGCAAAAAGCAGAGCTTGTTGTCCTTCTGCCATGGGACGTAGTCCGAAGGCCCGATGTGGATGTCCTCGTCGGCGATGGGGTGCGTCAGCACCGAGGTAACGGCCTCGGTCTTGGAGATCTTCTTCGACTGGAGGCGCCGCCGGGACAGCATGTTGAGAAAATCGGTGTTCCCGCCGGTGTTCAGCTGGTAGCTCCGCCGCACCCGGATCCCCCTCTCGGAGAAGAGGCGGGCAAGCGCCCGGTGCACGATCGTCGCGCCGAGCTGCGACTTGACGTCGTCCCCGACGATCGGGATACCCCGCTGCCGGAACCGCTCCGACCACGCCGGGTCGGAGGCTATGAACACGGGTACGCAGTTCACGAGGGAGACGCCGGCCGCGAGGCATATCTCGGCGAAGAACCTGGTGGCCTCCTCGGACCCGACGGGCAGGTAGCTCACCAGGATTTCGGCCCCCGATTCGCGCAGGACGCCTTCCACGTCGCAGGGGGGGCGGTCCGAGGGAAGGAACGTCTGGTCTTCGGGATACTCCCGCATGTGCGGCGCCACGCCGTCGAGCACGGGGGCCATCATCACCTCCGGGCCTCCGGGCGGCATCTCCGGGACGAACCGCGTGGTGCAGTTTGGCGGCGAGAAAATCGCCTCCCGGACGGGGCGCCCCACTTTCCTGCGGTCGATGTCGAACGCCGCCACGATCTCTATATCGCCGGGATGGTACCCGCCGATGTCGGGATTCGTCAGCCCGGGGATGAACGACCCCGGAGCGGACTTCGCGATATCCCGGTAAAACTCGATTCCCTGAAGCAGGGCGCTGGCGCAGTTCCCGATTCCCGCCACGGCCACTCGGATCTTATGCATTATCCCCGCTCCCGGGCGTATTGGCCTTCTTCGTTCCCCTTTTTGATTCGCCCCCCCCCGATCCGGTTTCAACCCCCGCCGGCAGCGGTTCCCCGCACTCCCAGCAGCGAGGGGGTATTTCTACAACGGCGCCGCGCTCGGCGGACACGAAGTTCTGCGAGGAACAGGAGGAACAATACAGGATCATCAGCGCCATTTTACATTTTCCAGCGGCCGTTTGACAAAGAAGATTGCCGGAAGATAAGATCACAGGATGCAGATAGAAAAGGGGATCGACAAGATCGTCAAGACGATCCGGATGATGATCCTCGACCGGCCGGGCTTCTTCGGTAAGGTCGCATCCGCGATCGGGGCCGCCGGCGGGAACATCGGCGACATCCGGCTGGTCAGCTTCGGGCTGGAGTACAACACCCGCGACATCACGGTCTTCGTGGACGACGACGCCCACCTCCAGGGGGTGCTGGAGGAGGTGGGGAAGATCGACGGCGTCATCATCTCCGACATCATCGATCCCGTGCTGGAGCTTCACAAGGGCGGCAAGATACGGGTCAAGGCCCGCATGGAGATCAACAGCATTTCCGTGATCCGGAAGATATACACACCGGGCGTGGCCAAGGTCTGCAAGCTCATCCAGGGCAAGCCGGAACTCGCGTACGACTACACCGCCATCTGCAACACCGTGGCGATCGTTACCAACGGCACGGCGATCCTGGGGTTGGGGGACATCGGGGCCGTCCCCGGCATGCCGGTCATGGAGGGCAAGGCGGCGTTGTTCGACGCGCTCGTCGGGATCAGCGGGATCCCGATCCTAATCCAGTCGAAGGACACCGAGGAGATCATACGGACCGTGGCATCCATCGCCCCGACGTTCGGCGCGATCAAGCTGGAGGACATCAAGGCGCCCGAGTGCTTCGAGATCGAGGACCGGCTGAACGCCATGCTCGACATCCCCGTGATGCACGACGACCAGCACGGGACTGCCGTCGTGGTGCTGGCCGCCCTCCTGAACGCCAGCAAGTACGTGGGCATGCAGGTCAAGAACGACACCGTAGGGATGGTGGGGCTGGGCGCCGCCGGGATGGGGATCTCGAAACTGCTCATGGCCTACGGCGTCCGGAAGATGCTGGGGGCCGACATCAACCCCACCGCGAAGGAGATCTTCGCGAAGGCCGGCGGGAAGCCGGTCACGCTTCCGGAGATCATGGAGCTGTCCGACATCGTGATCTGCACCACCGGCGTGCCGGGCCTCATCAAGAAGGAAATGATCCGGAAGGGGCAGGTGATCCTGGCGCTCTCCAACCCAAGGCCCGAGATCTTCCCGGAGGAGGCGAGGGCCGCCGGGGCCTCGTTCGCCGCGGACGGCCGGGGCGCCAACAACGCGCTCGCGTTCCCCGGCGTGTTCCGCGGGGCGCTGAACGCAAGGGCGCGGAAGATCAACAACCGGATGAAGATCGCCGCGGCCAAGGCCATCGGCTCGTTCGCGGATACCGGCGAGCTGGTCCCGTCAATCCTGAACAGGGAAATGCACGCGAAGGTCGCCGAGGCGGTGGAGCGCGCGGCGTTCGAATCGGGCGTCGCGCGGACCCGCGAGGAGGAGCTGGAGGAAACCTAGGTTTCCGTCGACGCGACCCGGCGGCGGAGGAAGAACGCTGCCGCAAGGAGGGCCACCACGGCCGCCAGCGCTATCAGGGCGACGATGACGGCGGAGACCCCGTGCTTCACCGGGATGACGGCGCGGGAGATCGGGATCTCGATCATGCGAAGCCCCGGCGCTATGTCCGGCGTGGCCAGCTCGTAGGTCAGCGCGATCTCGGCCGTCGCGGGTTTCCCGTTACCCAGCTGGAACACCTGCGTGATCTCCCGCGTCTCCTTCGGACCGATCCGGTTGTCCTTCAGAACCTCCTTCGCGACGGTGAAGATCAGCTCCGGCTTCTCCAGAGGTTTTCCCGTCCCGTCCCCGAGCACCCGTTCGATCAGCTCGTCCTTGCGCCCTATGGGGTTCCCCGAAGCGTCGAACAGCGTCGACGCCAGGCGGAGCCGGTGCGTCGGTATCCCCGATGGTGTCTTGTGCCCGACCAGCTCGTTCTTCAGCTGGATCCTGAGAACCGCTTCGCTTCCCGAGATTTTGAGAGTGGCCCGCACCGGGATCGCCCTCGCGAGCCGCTCCCGCGAATGCCCTCCCACCATGGCGTGATCCAGCGGCCCCTTGTTCCCGACGGGATCTATGAACCGCGCGTCGAAGAGCTGTGGGAGGTGGCAGAACTGGCAATGCACCCCCTCCCCACGGTAGAAGCTCTCCGCCCATTCGCTGTACGTGGCGAGGATCGACACCCCGAACTGGTTCTTAAACTCGTGGCACCCACCGCAGAAATCGGAAACGATGTACAGCCGCGAGAACTTCGTCAAGTGGAAGCTTTTCCCGGGCTTACCCCCCCGCGGCCCGTATTTGATCCCCGGCTTCGTCCGGTATCGTGGGAACGGCCCCGAGGCGCTTGCGGATTCCACGGAGTGGCAGAAGTCGCAGGTCACCCCTTCCTGTGCGAAGATCGCGGCCCGCGGGTCGCCGGGGGCGAGAAGGAAACGCATCGGATTGTGGCACCGTTCGCAGGCGAGCGTCTTGCCCGGGGTGCTCCTCCGGATCCGGTCGTAGGGGAGCTGGAAGCTCGGGTCGGTGAATGCGGTCGCGTGCTGCGAGGAGAGCCATGTCCGGTAGATCTCGGGGTGGCACCCGGCGCACACCGTCGCGGATTGGTAGGTCGCCGGATCCACCGGACCGCCGAAGGCGATCCGATCCATCCCCATGCCCATGCAGAGCGCGAAGGCGGCCAGGATGGGTATGATACGGTTCGAATCCGGGGATAACCGTTTCACGATAGAAATTTTATCATGTAAAATCGAGGGGCTTTCGGATTATTACACGGAGGGTATGGATGGACGAATCCTGGGTAAGGGGGGGGGCGCTCGTCCTGTTCGCATATTTCCTGGGCTCCGTTCCCTTCGGAATCCTTGTGACGCGCCTGTTCAACAGGGACGCCGATCTCCGGGAGATCGGCTCGGGGAACATCGGCGCCACCAACGTGACGCGCGCCGCCGGAAAGGCGGCGGGGATCCTTACCCTTCTGCTGGACACCGGGAAGGGAGCCCTGCCGATGGCGTTGACCCATATGCTGGTCGGGGAAAACTACCCGTGGCTCTCGCTCGTGGGAGGAGCGGCGTTCCTCGGGCACGTTTTTCCTGTCTATCTCCACTTCAAGGGGGGAAAGGGGGTTGCGACGGCACTTGGCGTCATCATCACCTTATCGCCCGTCACGACTTTCATCCTGGTCGTCCTGTTCGCCCTGGTCGTCTATTTCACGCGGTACATCTCCCTGGGATCCCTGTGCGCCGCGGCCGCTCTGCCGATCCTGATGGCGCTCCTGGGGCCCCCCTCGCGCTCCTGCGTCACGCTTGCCCTGCTGATCGCGTTCCTGGTGATCTACAACCACCGGGAGAACATCCACCGCCTGCTCTCGGGGGAGGAGGCCAGGTTCGGGGCGCCGAAGCCGCCCGCGTCGGAGATTCCCCCGCAGCCCTGAGAGGCGCCGCCGCTTACTTGCCGAAGTCGACCTTGGGTACTTCCTTCGCCCTGGTCTCCGCCTCGAAAAACGGCTTCGCGCGGAAGCCGGTCATCCCCGCGATGATGCTGCTCGGGAAGACCCGGATCGCGGTGTTGAACGCCCCAACCGCCTCGTTGTAGCGCATCCGCTCGACGGCGATCCGGTTTTCGGCGCCGGCCAGCTCGTCCATCAGGCGGACGAACGTCTGGTCGGCCTTCAGCTGCGGGTAATTTTCCACTATCAGGAGGAGCCGGGAGAGGGCCGAAGAGACCTCCGCGTTCGCCTTCATCGCGTCCTCGGGGGTCCTGGCTCCCGCCAGCTTCGCGCGGGCCGCCGCGACGTTCTCGAAGATCTCCTTCTCGTGCGCGGCATACCCCTTCACGGACTGCACGAGGTTGGGAATCAGGTCGGCCCTGCGCTGGAGCACGTTCTGGACCTGCCCCCACTTTTCGTTCACCGCCACGTCCTTCCGGACGATCCCGTTATAGGTGGACACCCCCTGGAACAGCAGGAGAGCGACCACTACCACGACGCCGATCAGGATTTTCTTGCCCATGGTTTTCCTCCGGTTTTCTCTGTCGTTTCGTTACCGCGATGGAAGAAAGAAAAGGCTACCAACCCCCTCCGGCGCCGCCTCCGCCGGAAGAGCCGCCTCCGAACCCCCCGAATCCGCCGCCTCCGAACCCGCCCCCCCCGAATCCGCCTCCCCCTCCGTAATATCCCCCGCCCCAACCCCCGCGGCGGGCGCCGAACGGGCCGGCGAGGATCGCGCGAACCACGATGAAGGCAAAGCCGGCAAGTAGAAGGAGCGCCTGGAACGGCAGCGGGAAGTTCGTCCGCTTCCGGGCCCCTTTCGGGGCCGCGATCTTCCCCCCGGAAAGGATGTTGCCGACGGAAGCGACGCCCACGTAGATCCCCTCGCCGTACCGGTTCTGGCGGAACAGCGGGAGCATGAGGCGGTCGCGGATCTCCCCGACCTTGCCGTCGGGCAGAACGCCCTCCACGCCGTACCCCGTGGCGATCCACATCTTCCGGTCGCCGGTCGCCAGGAGGACCAGCACGCCGTCGTCCTTTCCCTTCTTCCCGACCTTCCACCGGTCGAAGACCGTCTGCGCATACTGCTGCGCTTCGAGGGGGGCGGTGGTCTTGACGGTGAGCACCGCCACTTCGGAGCCGGTCTGCCTCTCGATGTCGCGGCACAGCGCGTCCGTCTTGACTGCCCACTCCCCGAGGACCCCGGCGGCGTCGGTGACGTACCCCGTCGGGTTCGGGATCGCCGGCTCCGCGGCGGCGCAGAAAGACGCGGCGGCGAGGAGCAGGATCGCAAGCAGGATCGCCAGCGGGAGCGCGAAGCGGCGGGAGCGTGAAGCCATCTATTTTCCGGGCCCGGCCCGGTAGACGTCCGCCAGGGAGCAGAGCCGGTCCACATCCTCGAGGTACCCGAGGAACAGGTCCTCGGCCTTGCCCGCGGGGATCTTCGCCCCGCGCTTCGCGGCGAGCGCTTCCTTGATGGAGGGAAGCGAAACGCCGAACCGCATCTCGATCTCCGCGACGATTTCCGGCTTGCCGTGCGGCGCCTCCCCGTCCGCGAGGAGCAGGAGTCCCCGGGCCACCGAGACGACCGGCCCGACGGTGTCCTTCAGGACGCCGAGAGACTCCTTGTTCCCGAACGTCCCCATGTAGATCCGGCGAAGGGAGAGCAGCTTCCCCTTCAGCTCGAATTCCACCTGGTGTCTCAGGTTTCCCGTGGTGATCTCAAGCTCCGCCACGACGTCCTTCCCCGCGATCACCCTGCGCTGCGAATGCATCCCGAGGAACTCCAGCGGGAAGACGTCGGCCGATCCCTTCAGGAAGGACTCGGTGAAGATCGGGGGTACGGGAATCCCGCGGCGGGCGAAGCGGTGCGCGATGTTGCGAAAGCCGGAAAGCGTCTCTTTCCGAAGCTCCCGGACGACGACCAGCACGGACACCTCGGCTCCCGGCCCCGGCTCGCCCGCGGCGTGGCTGCCGTAGACGGTGAGGGAAACAAGGTTTTCCCCGAAGACCTTCTCCGCTTCCGACCGGTATTCATCAAGCAGACCGGTGCCCACG
>JAKALO010000115.1 GCA_021824125.1 Deltaproteobacteria bacterium
CGGACGTAGTTGTCGACGTAGTCGTCCGGGGTGGAGAAGACCGGGATTCCGTCGACCACCGAGAGGGGTGTTTTTTCGTAGACGTCGACGCCGCCCGTCATTTCCTCAGCCCCCCTGGCCCGCCGTAGTCAGGTACCTTCCCAACGCCTTCCTCTCCGGCTCGTTGAGCAGGTAATAAACCCCGAGGACGAGCGCGACCGCCACGACGGCGGACAGACCGAGTTCCTGCGCCACCGTGAAGGTCCTTTTCACGCTCATCAGCCCCGCGCACACGACGTAGGCCAGCGAGTACGCAAGGATCCGGTTCCACTCGTAGGCTATATCCAGATACACGCTCCCTCGCCTGCGGTTCCAGGCGTGCATCAGTAGGATCATGAGCAGCGTTCCCAGGACGAGGGAAACCCCCGCGCCCACGATTCCCAGCAGGGGGATCAAGGCGATGTTGATGAGCAGGGCGCCCACGGCCGCTGCCCCCTGGACGATGCTGACATATTTCACTTCACGCGCGAAATATACCGCGGGCAGGAAAAGGCTGAACATGCCTGTCAGGAAGCTCGCCGTCGCCGCCAGGCCGATGACCTTGTAAGCCTCGTGAAAGGGAGGCTTCGTCATCACGAGGATCAACGGCTTCCCGAAAACGTAGAACAGCAGGCTCACGGTTCCCAGCCCGAAAGTGTAATAGGTCGCCACCCTCCCGAAATTCAGGCGGGCCTCCTCCTGGTTGCCCGTGAAGGACAGGAAATACGGCGTCCACGCGTTGGTGAAGGCATTCACCAGCAGGTTCATCACCATCCCGATGCTGTACCCCACCGTGTACAGTCCGACCGCCTCGATCCCCTTGAAATATTGAAGTATGTACCGGTTGCCCTGCTGAAGGACGAACAGGCTCGCGAAGGAGGGAACCATCGGGAGGCCGTATTTCAGGAGCGCCCGGCCGACGGCCCCCGAGAAACGGAATTCCAGCCCGAGACTCGCGGAGGCGAACAGGAGGAGCGTGACAGCCTGCCCGATCAGCTGGGCCTCGATGAACCCCCGGATCCCCGCGTTCAGGACGACGACCATGTAGACGCTTGTGGACGCCGACGCCAGGGAAGACAGCGTGCCCAGCGCGACGAACCGCTTCGCCCGTTCCTCGAACTGGAGACGGAGCATGAACGGCAGCACCAGCACGCCGGCGCACGTGGACAGTATGGACAGGACCACGAAGTAGCCGTGCCGGTCCGACTGGAACAGCAGGACGCTGATCTCCGCGGAAAACCCCGTTCCGAGGGATACGAGCACGGCCGAACTGAGGAGCAGTATGAGGAAGGAGGTCCAGATCGTCCCGGCTTTCCCCTCCTCGCCAGGCTTGTCGAAGTAGCAGATGCCGATCGAGGTCCCGAATCCCAGGGCGAACACCGGGGTCAGCATGAACGACATCATCCCGAGGAGCGAGCTGATCCCGTAATCGGCCGGGGTCAGGTAGGCGGTGAAAAGCGGCAGGAGAAAGAAGCTGATGACCCGGGTGAGCAGGCCCCCGATGCCGTAGATCGCCGTCCCCTTCGCGAGACGCAGCAGTTGATCTCTCAATGGCCTGGGAGAAGCCGGATCGCTTCGACGACCTTCCGGCCGGCGTTCCCGTTTCCGTACAGATCGACGTGGAAGTCGGGCCTCGACCGCTTCATGTCCCGATAGGCGCAGAGGATGGGCTCCTTCCCCGCTCCTCCCAGCTTATTGAATCCGCCCTCCACGAGCTCGACCCACTCGGTCTCGTCGCGCAGCGTTACGCAGGGCTTCCCGAAGAAGAAGGCCTCCTTCTGCAGGCCTCCGCTGTCGGTCAGGACGACCTCCGCGTCCTGCAGCAGCCGCAGCATGTCGAAGTACCCCACCGGCTCGATCGGCTTGAACGCCGGGCGGATCCGGTGGCGCCGCATCATCTTCGCCGTGCGGGGATGCAGCGGCAGGACCACCTCCGTTTCCCGCGATATCTCGTTCAAGGCCTCCATGACGGACAACAGCCGCGCGGGGTCGTCGGTGTTCTCGGGCCGGTGGACCGTGCACAACGCGTAGCTCCTGCCTTCCAGTCCCATCTTCCGGAGAATCTTCGACTTCGTGAACGCGATCTCCCGGTAGTAAACCGCGGCGTCCTGCATGACGTCGCCCGTCTTGACCACCCGGCACGGGAAGGCGTCGAACCCCTCGGCCCGCAGGTTCCGCACCGCCCGGTCGGTGGGGCAGCAGAGGACGTCGCTGATCCGGTCGGTGAGGATCCGGTTGACCTCCTCGGGCATCCGCTTGTTGTGGCTGCGCAGGCCCGCCTCCACGTGGACCACGGGGTGATGCAGCTTGCTCGCCGCAAGCGCCCCGGCGAGGGTGGTGTTGGTGTCGCCGTACACCAGGACGCAATCGGGCTTCTCCTTCAGCAGGACCTTCTCGATCCTGCCCAGCATCCGGCCGGTCATCTCCCCGTGGTTGAGGGAACGGACGTTCAGGCTATAGTGGGGGGGGGGAATCCCCATCTCCTCGAAGAAGACGTCGGACATGTTCCTGTCGTAGTGCTGCCCGGTGTGGACGATGATCTCCCGAAGCCCGGGATCGGCGGCGATCGCCCGGCTGACGACGGCGGCCTTGACGAACTGGGGCCTGGCCCCCACCACCGTCACGATCTTCAAGCGCCCACCCCCGGCGGCCCCGGCTCACCCACCCGCGGAGCCCCGGCCCCTGGCGAGGGGGTGCCCCCGTTCGCCCGGCTCCTGGACCCTCGCGTT
Source organism: Deltaproteobacteria bacterium (assembly GCA_021824125.1). Taxonomy (GTDB): domain Bacteria; phylum Desulfobacterota; class Deferrimicrobia; order Deferrimicrobiales; family Deferrimicrobiaceae; genus JAKALO01. The sequence goes on from JAKALO010000115.1 coordinate 2,748, forward strand.
CCGGATGTTGTAGGCCGTTTCGATCGACACCCTGGCGTCCTCGATACCGAACCCTTTCCCGTCGAGGATCTCCCGGTAGCTGATCGTGTGGAGGTCGGTGAAGCCGCCGGAGAACTCGATCTCCTCCCCGTCCACGACGATGGAGCGGAACGTGGTCTGCCCGCCGGGCGCCGAAGGGAACGGCAGGTCGTTCCGGTCGATCGACAGGAACCAGCGTACGTTCGCGTTCGCGAGCTCGAGCCACCCGGATTCCCTCCGGGGGTCCGACACGTGCACCTGCGAGTGCCGGACGGGGCCGAAGAGCCAGATGAGCAGGTCGAAGAAGTGGATCCCGATGTTGCTGGAGAGCCCTCCCGACTTCTCCCGGTCGCCCTTCCACGAGTGCAGGTACCAGCTGCCGCGTGAGGTGACGTACGTGAGGACGATCTCCTTCTTCCCGCACCCGCTGGAAGCCGCCAGCTTCTCCTTGAGCGCCCGCATCGACGGGTGGACCCGCAGCTGCAGGATGGTGCTGACCCGCCGGCCGGTCTCCCTCTCCAGCTCGGACAGCGCGTCGAGATTCCAGGGGTTCAGGACCAGGGGCTTCTCGCAGACGGCGTCCGCCCCGACCCTGAGGGCGAATCGTATGTGGGCGTCGTGCAGGTAGTTCGGGGAGCAGATGGAAAGGTAGTGGACCCGGTGCTCCTCCCCTTTTCTCCTGAGCTTCTCGACGTGCCGGTCGAACCGCTCGTACTCACGGAAGTAGCTCACGTCGTCGAAGTAGCCGTCCAGCACCCCCACGGCGTCGTGCGGGTCGCACGCGGCGACGAGGCGGTTGCCGGTCTCCCGGATCGCCCGCAGGTGCCGGGGTGCGACGTAGCCGGCGACGCCGGTAATGGCGAAGTTCCTCACTTTCGCCCCTTGAAGTCCTGGTTCTTCAGGAGCTCCTCCTCGGGGACCTCACGGAAATACCGGGCCGGGACCCCCGCGTAGATTTTCCCGGCTTCGGTGTTTTTCGTCAGGACGGCGCCCGCCGCCACCACCGTGTCCTCCTCGACGACCTTGCCGGGAAGGATCGTTGCGTTGACGCCTATCCTGCCGCCCTTCTTCACGACGACGCCCCCGTACTCCTTGAACCGCTTCTCGGTTCTCCCCAGGTAGTTGTCGTTCGAGGTGGCGACGCAGGGCGCGATGAAGCAGCGGTCCCCGATCTCCGAATAGGCCGTGATGTAGACGTTTGTCTCCAGCTTGCAATAGCTGCCGATCCTGCAGTGGTTCTCGACCGCCACCCCGCGCCCGATGATGGTCCCGTCGCCCACCTCCACGTTTTCCCTCACCGTCGCGAGGTCCGCCACCAGGACCTTTTCCCCGATCCGGCACCCCCGGTAGATAACCGCGGACGTCCCGATGATGCACAAGGAGCCGATCCGGGCGGGGGGGAGTTCCTGCTCCTTCGTCACGGCGCTGTTGGCCGCGCGCATGGGCATCTTGCCGACGACGGCGTTGTCGTCCACGCGGACGTTGTCGCCGACGACGGCGTCCCTGTGGATGACGACGTTGTTCCCGATCACGCAGCCGGCCCCGACGACCGCGTTCTCGCCGATGGTCACGTAATTGCCGAGAATGGTGCCCATGCCGACGCGAGCCGATCCGGCTACCGATCCTTCCACTTGTGTCCTCCCGCGGGAAAAGGCTTGCCGAAAATGCTATCACAGACCCGGCCGGAGGAGAGAGCCACTTTGAGCGGCGGCGGCCTTCGGTTCCAACGGGAGGACGCTCTCTGCTATCATTCCCGGGTGCGGGACGCCACGTATCCAGTTCGGGTCGCCTATGTCCTTCCGGACCTCGATATGGGAGGAACGGAGAAGCACGTACGCGACCTTGCGTCCCGGATCGACCGGCGGCGGTTTTCCCCGGTGGTGTACGCGACAGCCGGCGGAGGCGCGCTCGAAACGGAATTCGCCCGGCTGGAGGTGCCCGTCAGGGTCATGAACCTCCGGCTCTCCCCCAGGCGCGTGGGGATTTGGGGGAGCGTCCGCAACGGGGCGGTGCTGCTCCGGACCCTGCCCGCGCTTTTCCGGAAGGACGACATAGGCATCGTCCACGCCTGCCTCCCCGCGGCGAACGTGGTCGGCCCCGTCGCCGGCACGATCGCCGGCATACCCGCCCGCATCGTCAGCAAGCGCTCCCTCGGACGCTACAAGTCGGGCCGGCCGATCCTTTCCGCCCTGGAGAGCGTGGGGAACCTCCTCTCGCGCGCCGTACTGGTGAACTCGGAGGCGGTGGCCGGGGACGTGCGCGGGCGCGAGCGGTTCTGGAAGGGGAAGATACGCCTGGTCTACAACGGGATCGACGCCTGGGGGGAGCCGGCCGGGCCGATCGGGACGCTGGTCCGGCCGTTCCCGGTCCGGGAGGACGACCCGGTGATCACATACGTCGCAAACCTGTTCCCTTACAAGGGACACCGCGACCTCGTCGAGGCCGCCCGCATCGTCGTCGACGAACACCCTTCGGCCCGCTTCCTCCTGGTCGGGCGGGACGCGGGGGAGATGGCCGCGGTCCGGTCCCTGGTCGCGTCCCTCGCTCTCGAGCGAAACGTGCTGCTCACGGGGGTCCGCCTCGACGCCGTCAGGATCATCGCCGCCTCCACGTTCGTCGTCCACCCCTCGCACGAGGAGGGGTTCTCGAACACCATCCTCGAGGCGATGGCCGCGGGCAAGGCGGTCGTCGCGACGCGGGCCGGGGGGATTCCGGAAGCCGTGATCGACGGCGAGACGGGGCTCCTCGTCCCCCCGGGGCGCCCGGCGGAGCTTGCCGGCGCCATGCTCTCCCTCCTCCGAAACCCGGTGCGGGCCGTCGCGATGGGGGAGGCGGGCAGGAAGCGGGCCCTGGAGGAGTTCCCCATGGAGAGGATGGTGCGGGAGATCGAGCGGCTCTACGAATCGCTGCTTGGGGGGGAGAGGTGAAGCCATGTGCGGGATAGCGGGGTTCCTCGCCTTCGGGGAGGAGCGGCCGGGGAAGGAGCTGCTGGATCGGATGGGCGCGACGATGGCCCACCGCGGCCCCGACGCATCCGGGACCTGGCTCTCCCCCGACGGGCGGGTCGGCCTCTCCCACCGCCGGCTCTCCATCCTCGACCTCTCGGAGGCCGGCTCCCAGCCGATGACGGGGAGCGACGGGGCCGCGGTCATTTCCTACAACGGCGAGGTGTACAACTACCGCGAGATCCGCGAGGAGCTGAAGGGGAAAGGGCGCCTGTTCCGAAGCGACTCCGACACGGAGGTGATCCTTGCCGCATGCCGGGAGTGGGGGGTGGACGCGGCGGTCTCCCGCTTCATCGGGATGTTCGCCTTCGCGCTCTGGGACGGCCGGGCGGGGAAGCTCTTCCTGGTGCGGGACCGGCTGGGGATAAAGCCGCTCTTCCTGGCGCGCGCTCCGGGGCTCGTCCTGTTCGCGTCCGAGCTGAAAGCCCTGATCGCCTGCCCCTCCTTCCCCCGCGAGGTCGACCGCGCCGCGCTCCAGTATTTCCTCGAGTTCCAGTACGTCCCCGCGCCGCACTCGATCTACCGGGACGCCCGGAAGGCGCGTCCCGGCCGCATCGTCGAGATCTCCCCCGACGGGCGGGAGGAGGAGCGGCCCTACTGGGACCTGCTCGACCACTGGAAAAAGGGGGAGGGGCGGGTCCGGACGGAAGGAGAGTACCAGGAGGAGCTGTTCTCGCTGCTCTCCTCCTCCGTCCGGTACCGGATGATCAGCGACGTCCCGCTGGGGGCCTTCCTGTCGGGGGGGATCGATTCCTCGCTGACGGTGGCGCTCATGCAGCGCGCCTCCTCGCAGCCCGTAAAGACCTTTTCCATCGGGTTCACGGAGAAAGGGTACGACGAGTCGGGGTTCGCAAGGGAAGTCGCCCACCACCTGGGGACGGACCACCACGAGAAGATCTGCACTCCGGAGGAGGCGCTCGCGCTGGTCCGGAGGATCCCCGAGGCGTACGACGAGCCGTTCGCCGATTCCTCCGCCATCCCGACGATGCTCGTCTCGGAGTTCACGCGGAGGCACGTCACCGTGAGCCTGTCGGGGGACGGGGGCGACGAGCTCTTCTGCGGCTATCCCCGGTACGACTGGGTCCGGCTGGGGCGGATCGCACAGGAGGTCCCGGGTTTCCTGCGGCGGCCGCTCTGCTCGCTCCTGGCGCGGGCGCCCGTCCGCAAGGTGCGGCGGGGAGCGGAGGCCGTCCTCCACGACGACCCCGCGCAGCTCTACTTCCAGACGGTGGGGATCTTCGGACGCGGGAGCCTGGAGGAACTCCTCCCCGGGATCGTGGACGATTCCCACCTGCTTTATTTCAGGGCGTTCCGCGACGACCGGTGCGGGGGGATCGTCGAACAGGCGATGGCCACCGACATCCTCACCTACCTGCCGGACGACATCCTGGCGAAGGTCGACCGCGCCTCGATGGCCTGTTCTCTGGAGGCCAGGGTACCGCTTCTCGATCACCGCGTGGTGGAGTTCGCGGCGAGGCTCCCGATGGAGTTCAAGGTCCGGGGAGGGGAGAAAAAATATCCGCTGCGGAAGGCCCT
>JAKALO010000116.1 GCA_021824125.1 Deltaproteobacteria bacterium
CGCACCGCTAGTGTACCAGTTGTCCTGCCAAGGGCACCGCTGGGTAGCTATGTGCGGAAGGGATAACCGCTGAAAGCATCTAAGTGGGAAACCCGCCCTGAGATGAGGTATCCCGGGGATTTAATCCCCCTGAAGGGCCCTCGTAGACTACGAGGTTGATAGGCCGGGTGTGTAAGCGCAGCGATGCGTTTAGCTAACCGGTACTAATTGCCCGTGAGGCTTGACCACTATTCTATGGATGAAAGAATTCGGACGGTTTCGATCGGTCGGCGCGCTTCGCGGCGCGCCCAGGATCACAGCCTTTCGGTGGCGATGGCGGAGAGGAAACACCCGTTCCCATCCCGAACACGGAAGTTAAGCTCTCCAGCGCCGATGGTACTGCGGGGCTACCCCCGTGGGAGAGTAGGTCGCCGCCGAATTTAATTCGAGCCCTTGCCCCGAAAGGAGCAGGGGCTCTTTTTTTAGGGACGGTCCTGTGGTAAAACTTGGCAGAACTACAAATGGTTCGCGGTTACACGACCGAGATTGATAAGATGCCGGGGAACGCCAGGACCGTCCCGCCTTCTAACGGCTGTGGTAAAACTTGGCAGAACGACAAATGGTTCGCGGTTACACGACCGAGATTGATAAGATGCCGGGGAACGCCAGGACCGTCCCGCCTTCTAACGGCTGTGGTAAAACTTTGCAGAACAAAGAATGGATCGCTGTCACATAACAGGAGATGATCAATGTCCGGCCACAACAAATGGAGCTCGATAAAGCACAAGAAGGGGAAGGCCGACGCCCAGCGGGGCAAGGCCTTCACCAAGATCACGCGGGAGCTTATAACCGCCGCAAAGATAGGCGGCGGCGACCCTAACGGGAACGCCAGGCTCCGAGCCGCGGTCCTTGCGGCCCGCGCGGTCAACATGCCCAACGACAACATCTCGCGCGCGATCAAGAAGGGGACGGGCGAGCTGGAAGGCGTAACGTACGAGGAGTACCTCTACGAGGGGTACGGCCCCAGCGGAGTCGCGGTCCTCGTGAAGGTCCTGACCGACAACAAGAACCGCACGGTCGCCGACATTCGCCACACGTTCTCGAAGTTCAACGGCAACCTCGGCGAGACCGGCTGCGTCAACTGGATGTTCAGCAAGAAAGGCACCATCGCCGTGTCCAAGGAAGCGACCGACGAGGAAAAGCTCATGGACATCGCCCTGGAGCTCGGGGCCGACGACGTCGCCAACGACCCGGAGTCCCACGAGTACGAGGTCCGGTGCGAGCCGGAAACGTTCGAGGACGTGAAGAAGGGGCTCGAAGGGAAGGGAATCAAGGTCACCTCGGCCGAGGTCGCGATGGTACCGCAGACGACGGTGCACCTCGAGGGGAAGGCCGCCGACCAGATGCTCCGGATGATGGCCGCGCTCGACGAGTCCGACGACGTCCAGAACGTCTGGGCGAACTTCGACATCTCCGACGAGGCGATGGAGGCGTTCGGGGGATGAGCTGGGCGGGGGACACTCCTCAACTTGAAACTTGATATAGGATTCAAAAACAGTCAAAAACAGGGACGTTCTTAAAAACTCGGAAGGTGCCGCTCATTCCTGCATCGGCGGCCGAATGGGAAATCGAATGTCGTTGCGCAGCGTACGCCGGATTCTCGGAATCGACCCCGGCTCCCAACGCACCGGGTACGGCATCATCGACGTCAGGGGGAACAGCATGTCGCCCGCCGCCTGGGGCGTCATCCGCACGGACGCGACGGACTCCTTCCCCGACCGACTCTACCACATCCACGAAAAGCTCTCCGAGTTGATCCTACTGCACAAGCCGACGGAAGCGGCCGTGGAGAACGTCTTCCTTGCCAAGAACGCGGCGTCGGCCCTGAAGCTGGGACAGGCGCGCGGCGCGGCGATCGTCACCTGCCGGATTCACGGCGTCCCGGTCCACGAATACGGCGCGAAGGAGATCAAGACGGCCGCCACCGGCTACGGCGCCGCGTCGAAGGAGCAGGTCGGCGGGATGGTGTGCCGCCTGCTCGACATCCGGGAGGCGGTTCCCCCGGACGCCTCCGACGCACTGGCGATGGCCTTTTGCAGGGCGGTGACGAGGAAGATCGTCCCTTAGTCTTCGACCCTCGCCGCTTCGGGTGATTCGCGGATCGTGGTATGATTCCGTTCATATGATCGATCACCTGCGCGGGCGCCTCGCGGGAGGCGGCAAGGATTTCGTGGTGGTGGAGTGCGCGGGAATCGGGTTCCGCGTGCACGTCTCCGCATCGACCCGCAACGAGCTTCCTCCTGACGGGGAGACCTGCTTCCTCCGGACGCACCCGCATTTCAGGGACGGGGGCGCCGACCTGTACGGATTTTCATCGGAAACCGAGCGTGAGATTTTCCTCGCAGCGACAGGCGTCAGCGGCGTGGGGCCGAAATCGGCCCTCGCGGTCCTTTCCGTCCTCGGGGTTTCCGGGGTCCTCGCGGCGTGCGCCAGGGAGGACGCGGTAGCGTTCACACGCGTGCCGGGCATCGGGAAGAAGCTTGCGCAGCGCATCGCCATGGAGTTGCCGGACCGGCTCCGGAAGGTTTCGGTAGAGTTTTCGCCGGCCGTCGCAGGGGTGGGGGATGCTCCCCCGTCGGCTCCGGAGGCCGAGGCCGCGATGGCCCTGGTCGCCCTCGGATTTTCCCGCACGGAGGCGCAGGTCGCCGTTTCCGCTTCGCGCAGGGAAATAGGGGGCGATCCCACGGCCGAGGTCCTGGTCCGGCAGGCCCTGAAGCGGTTGTCCCCTCCCAGGCACGGGTAGCACGGAGCCGGAGAGGCGCAGGAAAGACGGCGGGGAGGAAGAGTGGAAAAACGCGTTGTCGACACGAAGGTCGGCGCCGAGGACGGGGCGCTCGACCTGTCGTTGCGGCCGAAGCTCCTCACCGACTTCATCGGCCAGCGCCAGGTCGTGTCGAACCTTAGGACCTTCATCGACGCGGCGAAAAACCGGAACGAGCCGCTCGACCACGTGCTCCTCTCGGGTCCGCCGGGCCTGGGAAAGACGACGCTTGCCCACATTGTCGCCAACGAGATGGGGGTCGGGGTCCGGATCACCTCCGGCCCCGCGATCGAGCGCAAGGGGGACATCGCGGCCATCCTGACCGCGCTCGAGCCCTGCGACGTGCTGTTCATCGACGAGATCCACCGCCTGAACCGTGTCGTGGAGGAGCTTCTGTACTCCGCGATGGAGGATTTCGCCCTCGACATAATCCTTGGGCAGGGTCCGTCGGCGAAGTCGATCCGGCTTCCGCTCCCGCGCTTCACCCTCGTGGGGGCTACGACGCGCACCGGGCTCCTGACCTCGCCGCTCCGGGACCGGTTCGGCGTCACCTTCCGGCTCGAGTTCTACCGGCCGGAGGACCTGGAGGAGGTGATCCGGCGGTCGGCGAAGGTGCTCTCAATACCCGTCGACGACGAGGGCGCAAAGGAGATCGCCCGCAGGTCCCGCGGAACCCCCCGCGTGGCGAACCGGCTCCTCCGGCGGGTCCGTGACTTCGCGCAGGTCGACGGCGACGGCAGGATCAACCGGAAGATCGCGGATCACGCGCTCCTGAAGATGGAAGTCGACCGCGAGGGCCTGGACATCATGGACCGGAAGATCCTCCGCGTGATCGTCGAGAAGTTCCAGGGCGGCCCGGTGGGGGTTGACACGATTTCCGCCTCGATCAGCGAGGAACGCGACACGATCGAGGACGTCTACGAGCCGTTCCTTCTCCAGCAGGGGTTTCTGAAACGAACGCCAAGAGGGAGGGTCGCGACGCCATCCGCGTACCGTCACCTCGGCCTGGCCCCTCCGAAGCGGCCCCCTCAGCAGGAAGGCCTGTTCGGAGACGGATGAACGGCGGGATCGCCTGTCCGACACGTAACAGGTCAACCCAACCTGCATAAGACGTCTACAGGGGGTGACGAGATGAAACGGGCCGCTATTTTGATAGCATGCTGCTTCACGCTGATCGCGATCCCTTCCCACGCCGGCCTTTTCGACGACATCGTGAAAGGGATCGGCGGCGTGGCGACGAAGACCGGCCCCGCCGACGGCCCGGATATAGTCGCCGGGCTCAAGGAGGCCCTGACGATAGGCACGGACAACGCGGTGGGCCTCGTTTCCCTGACGGACGGCTATTTCGGCAACCAGGCAATAAAGATACTGATGCCGGAGAAGGTGCGAAAGGTCGCGGACGTGCTGGGCAAGGTGGGGTACCGGAAGCAGGTGGACGATTTCGTCCTGAGCATGAACCGCGCCGCGGAAAAATCCGCGCCGCAGGCGAAGTCGATCTTCGTTTCCGCTATAAAGGAGATGACCTTCGAAGACGCGAAGAAGATCCTGAATGGCGGCGACACGGCCGCGACCGAATTCTTCAAGGCGAAGACATCCGGAAAACTGTACGAGGCGTTCAAGCCGATCGTGTCGGTCAGCATGGACAACGTCGGGGCGACCCGGAAGTACAAGGAGATGATGGGACGGTACACCGCGCTGCCGTTCACGAAGGCCGAGTCGGTCGACCTAGACCATCACGTGACGAACAAGGCACTGGAAGGTCTTTTCTACATGGTCGGGCTCGAGGAGAAGAAGATCCGGACCGATCCGGCCGCGCGGGTCACCGACCTGCTCAAGGCGGTCTTCGGAAAAAAATAGAATCCGGCTATGAACCCTATCGCGAAACTTCTAATCGTTTCCGGGCTGGTCCTGGTCGGAGCGGGGTTGCTGTTCCTGCTGGCGGACAAGGTCCCCTGGCTTGGAAAAATGCCGGGGGACATTACCGTCAAGCGTGACACGTTCACGTTTTACTTCCCCCTCGGGACCTGCATCCTCGTCAGCGTGATCCTCTCGCTGATTTTCTGGCTATTTCGAAAATAGCCGGCATACTGTTGCCGCAGGGCCACACCTCCTGTTGCATTTACGCCACATCCGGGTTGGGGTGGGGGAGGGTCGAAGCCATATCATATCGATAACATTGGATAATTATATTTGCCTGGTTGGTATGGGGATTGCTGTTCTTTCGGGGAGACCGAATGGAGGATCCCGATGAGAATCTACCAGAGAACGCTTTCCACGTGGGTCCAGTTTTCCGGGACGGGACTGCACGGCGGGTTGCCGTCGTTCGCGCGGATCCTTCCCGCCCCGCCCGACACCGGCATTGTGTTCCGCCGCACCGACATAGGGGCGGATATACCGGCGACCATCGAAAACGTGGTCGACACGGCTTACGCGACCGTGCTGTCGGCCGGCGGCGCGAAGATCTCGACGGTCGAGCATTTCCTTTCGGCGCTGTGCGGCATGGAGGTCGACAACGCGATCGTGGAGGTGGACGGACCGGAGCTGCCGATCCTGGACGGTAGCGCCCTGCGGGTGGCCGAGGCGATCGATTTCGTCGGGACGGAGGAGTCGAATGTGCGCCGTCGTTTCCTTTGGGTCTACGGGAAAGAGAAACTCCACCTTAACGGATCGATGGTGGCGGTTTCTCAATCCGAGGGACTCGATATCCTTGCGACGGTAGACTTCCCCGGGACCCTCATAGGGAAGCAGTGGTTGAAGTTCACCCTGACGCCCGGGAGTTTCCTGAAAGAGATCGCACCCGCCCGGACCTTCGTCCTGCGGGAGCAGATCGATGCCCTTTGGGCGGCCGGGCTTGCAAGGGGAGGATCGTTGGAAAACGCCATCGTCGTCGAAGGAGACAGGGTTCACAACGAGGAAGGGCTCCGTTTCCATGACGAGTTCGTGCGTCACAAGATCCTTGACCTGATCGGGGACCTTGCGCTGCTTGGCCGCCCGGTCCATGGATTTTTCCTTGCGGTGCGGCCGGGGCACACCTTGAACCGGAGCCTCGTGGAATACCTGTCGGGTTTTGACGGTCCCGGCCACGAAGCCGAAACATCCTGCACGGAAGGTGTCCGGCTTCAGGTAACTGCTTAGCCCTTAAGACTTTTCCTGCTGTTGCAGATATGCCTCATCCGGCTATAATGTCGGGGGAGGTCGTCTTGCGCCGATTCGCGATTCCCCTGACCCTGTTCGCGATTGTTTTTTCGGCGAACATCTCCCTTGCATCCCCCAAGCCGCAAATCGTCGACGTCAAGGGGCAGGTCCGGGGCCGTGAAGCGCACGTTTTCTTCACCCTGGGGTACGCCTTCACCCCCGAGATGGTGGAGGCGCTGAAAAGCGGCATCGAGATCTCCTTCAAGACCGTCGTTCGCGTGGAGAGGGTCCACCGGAACTGGTTCGACGCGCCGGTCGGTGAGCTGCAGTTCACGCGCTCGGTACGGTACGACGCCCTTTCACAGGTTTATCGGCTCCAGAGGGAGACGGGCGGGGAACTCCTGCCGGACATCCAATCCGCGCTTTCCGGGATGACCCGGTACGACGTCAAGGTCCCGCTCACCGTCGTCGCGGAAGGGGGAAAGCACTACCGCGCCTATGTCCGCACGCGCCTGGACAGGGTCGGGCTGTCGGAGCCGCTGCGGTCGATCTTCTTCTTCTCCTCGCTCTGGGACGTCGAAACGGAGTGGGCCAAGGGCTCCCTCGCCGCCCCATGAAGACACCACCGGTACAGACCGCGGAAAGCATTCGCGAGGGGGAGCGCACCAGGCGGCGCCGGGAACGGATCGCGATCGGAATCGTCGCGGCACTCGTGGCGGGGCTGACCCTGTTCGAAGCCAGGTACGCGGCGCTCGGCGGCTCGGTCGCCTTCACCAGCAACATCATCATCTTCGCGTTGATCAACATCAACGTCGTCCTGATCGTGCTGCTCATCTTCCTGGTGACCCGCAACCTGTTCAAGCTGGTCCTGGACCGCAAGCGGAACATCCTGGGCGCGAAGATCCGGTCCCGGCTGGTGCTCATCTTCATCGGTTTTTCGCTCGCGCCCACCATCCTTCTTTTCGTGGCGGCCGCGAACATCACCACCACCAGCATCAAGTCCTGGATCGGGGGGCGTGTCGGCGTCGCGCTGACGGGGGCTCTGGGGATGGCGCACGGCAAGCTGGAGGCCGAGGCGCGCTCCCTTTCGGGAGCGGTGGACGAGGCCGTTCTGCGAATGCCCGGGAGGGTCGGCGCGGAGAAGGCCGGGAAGATCCTCGAAAGCGTACGGAAAAGACGCGCGCCGGAGGCGTCGCTCTTCCTCGTGGGCCCCGCGGGGATCGTTGCGTTGAGCGGAAACGTTCCGGCCAAGGTCAGGACCGAGATCCTGTCGCGCCTGAAAGGGATGCACTTAGGCGACCGGGAGGGAGGTTCCACGACCCTGGTCGGCGACAGTTACGCCTCCG
>JAKALO010000117.1 GCA_021824125.1 Deltaproteobacteria bacterium
CGGACAGGGAGCCACCGAGCTGTCCCTTGCGGGATTCGAGGATCGGGAATCGCTTCAGGACGCCGTCGATGTCCTTCCGGACCCGGCCGTCCTTCCGCTGGTAGGCCCCCATCTCCAGGTTCTCCAGGACGGTCATGCGGGTCAGGATAGCCCTCCCTTCCGGGACCAGCACGATCCCCGCGCGGACGACCCGGTCGGGGGATAGCGCCGTGATGTCTTCCCCCCGGAACGTGATGCTCCCGGCCGCGGGTTTCAGGACCCCGGAAACCGTTTTCATGAATGTCGTCTTTCCCGCGCCGTTGGCGCCCAGGATGCAGACGATCCCGCCCTCCTGGACGTCGAGATCGATCTCCTTCAACGCCTTGACGTTCCCGTAACAGGTAGCGAGCCCCCGGACTTCAAGCATCCCGGCCGTCCTCCTCCCTGCCGAGGTAGGCCTCGATCACTTCCGGGTCGTTGCGGACCTCCCCGGGATCACCTTCCGCGATCTTCCGGCCGAAGTTCAGGACGACAAGCCGGTCGCACACGCTCATGACCAGCGACATGTCGTGCTCGATCAAAAGGACGGTGACGCCGAGCTCTCGAATTTTCCTGATAAGCCGGTGCATCTCTCCGGTCTCGCTCTCGTTCATGCCGGCTACGGGTTCGTCCAGGAGAAGGAGGCCCGGTTCGGTCGCCAGCGCACGCGCGATTTCCAGTCGCCTCTGGTGGCCGTAAGGGAGCTTTCCCGCGAAGTGTTCCTCCTGCCCCGACAGGCCGGTAAGGGCCAGAAGCTCGTCCGTCTTTCCCCGGATGCGATCCTCCTCGGCCCTCTGTGACCTTGTACGTAGTACGCTCCCCCAGATACCCGAGCGGGTTTTCACGTGCCTCCCGACCATGACGTTTTCCCGCGCGGTCATCCGCGGGAACAGGCGGATGTTCTGGAACGTCCTGCCGATCCCCATCCGGGTTACGGAGTGGGGCTTACGGCCCGCGATGTCCTCTCCCCGGAAGAACACGCGGCCCGCGGTCGGCCGGAACATCGCGGTGATTACGTTGAAAAGGGTGGTCTTGCCTGCGCCGTTCGGGCCGATCAGGCCGACGATTCCGCCCTCGGCGATCGAGAAGGACACGTCGCTCACCGCTGCGAGGCCGCCGAAGCTCTTGGAGACGCCCGCGAGTTCAAGCAGCGCCATCTAATGTCCCTCCGCGGGTTCGCGTCCCGACAGCCGGTCCAGCAGGGGTGGATCGATCACCCCCTGCGGCCGGAAGACCATCATGAGGACCAGGAGGGTACCGTAGATGATGTGCCGGTAGTCGTTGACGAACCGGAGAACCTCCGGGATGACGGTCAGGAACATCGCGCCGAAGACGGGCCCCAGCAGGTGCTCGCTGCCGCCGAAGACGGCGAAGACGAGGATCTCCACCGCCCGGTGGTAGGTGAAGTCCGCGGGGCTGACGTAGGAGGTCGCGTGTGCGTACAGGGCCCCGGCCAACCCGGACAGCAGCGCGCCCTGGCTGAAGGCGAGGACCTTGTAATACGTGGTGTCGATCCCCGTCGCCTCCGCGGCCGCCTCGTCCATGCGGATGGCGCCGTACGCCCTTCCGACGCGCGAATTCGCGAGGCGCAGGAAAAACAGGATCACGGCCAGGGTGGTGACGGACAGGATGACGAAGACGGCCAGGCTGATGAACTGGTTGTTCTGCAGCCCAAGGGATTCGGGGGAGAACCCGGCATCCCGGAGGGCGGCGAGTATCTCCCTGCCCATCTGGGGGATCGCGGCGATCCCGACGGCGCCCCCGGTGAGCGACTCCCAGTTGATGAACACGACGCGGACCACTTCGCCGAACCCCAGCGTCGCGATGGCCAGGTATACCCCGGAAAGGCGCAGCGCGGGAATCCCGACGAGGATCCCCGAAACGCCCGCGAGGAGCGAGCCCGAGACGATCCCCGCGACCATCGGGACCCCGTGCCCGGTCGTGAGGATGGCGGAGGTGTACGCCCCGATGCTCATGAACCCGGCGTTTCCCAGGGAGAGCTGTCCCGTTGCGAGGGTGACGTAGATGCTCACGCCGAGGATGACGTTGATCAGTATGAAGGACGCGACCTGCAGGTGGTATGGGTTCAGCCAGTCGAACGGCATGGAGCTACCGCTCCGTCCCCGGCAGCGCCTGCCCGAACAGCCCCTGCGGTTTTATCAGCAGTACGACGATGATGGCGACGAAGGCGATGGCGTCCCGGTACCCGGAACTTCCGTAGGCGACGACGAGCGTTTCGGAGAGGCCGAGGATCAGGCCCCCGGCCATGGCGCCGCCGACGCTCCCCATCCCTCCGAAGATGATGATGGCCAGTCCCTTAAGCCCCATCGCCAGGCCCATCTGGTTGTTGATGTAGTTGAAGGCCATTCCGACCAGGACTCCCGCGACGCCCCCCATCGCGGAGGCGATGACGACCGTTGCCGTGATGATGCGGTTCGTGGCGACGCCCATGAGGGCGGCGGTCTCCAGGTTTTCGGCGGTCGCCCGGAGCGCCTTTCCGGCCCGCGTCTTGCGGAGCCACAGGGAGAGGCCTGCCATGAGGAGGATGGAAATCGCCAGGATCACGACCTGCACCAGGTAGACGGTGACGGGCCCGACATCGAACCGGATCTCCGCGAAAGGGGTCTCGAAGAGGTGGTTCCCGGCCCCGAACAGTTTGTGTGCGACGTTTTCCAGGATGATGGAAACGCCGATCGTACTGATGAGAGGCGCCAGGGGGGAGCCGCCGGACTTTCCCCGGAGCGGGCGGAGGGCGAACCGCTCGAGCAGGTATCCCATCGCGGCGGTCGATGCGATCGCTCCTGCGAACGCGATCCCCAGTGAGGAATGGACCTTCGTCACGATAAGCATCCCGACGAATGCCCCGAACATGAAGATCTCGCCGTGGGCCATGTTGATGATGTCGAGGACGCCGAAGACGAGCGTGTACCCCAGCGCCACGACGGCGTAGATGCTGCCCAGGGTGATGCCGTTGATCAGTTGCTCAGCGAACAATGACTTGTTTCGCCCGGGACTGTGTCTACTTGAACATCTGGAATTTGCCGCCCTTGATGATCAGGACGTTCGGCTCCATGACGACGTCCCTCTCCGCGTCGAAGGAGAATTTACCCAGGACCCCGTCGAAGTTCCGGATCCCCGCCAGGGAGTCCCTCAAGAGCTTCCGGTCCGCCTTCCCGGCATTCCCGAGCGCTTCCGCCATTATGTAGAGGGCGTCGTAAGCCTGCGCGGCGAACTGGTCCGGCTTTTTCCCGTACGCCTTCTCGTATCGGGCGACGAAGGCCGTAACCTTCGGAGTGTTTCTGTCGGCGAACCAGGGCGTCGCGACCACGAGTCCTTCGGCGGCTCCCTTCGCGATCTCGATCACCTTGGGGGAGTTGAAGCCGTTCCCGCCGACGAAGGGGGTCTTGATCCCTATCTTCCTTGCCTGCGACAGGATGACCGCCCCTTCCTCGTAGAGGGCCGAGCAGAAGACCGCGTCGGGGGAAAGGTTCTTGATCTTGGTCAGCTGGGCCTTGTAGTCCGCCTGCCCTTTCTGGAACGTTTCGACGGTCAGGATGTCGAGCTTCAGGTCCTCGGACGCCTTCTTCATCGAGTCGAAGCCGGACTTGGTGAACACGTCGTCGTTCCCGTACAGGATCGCGACTTTCCTGATGTTGTACTTCTTCACCGCCTTCCTGACGGAGGCCGGGATGGCGAGCGATTCCGGTAGAGAGTTCCGGAAGACGTACTTCCCGATCTGCGTGATCCCTGCGGCGGTGGTCGAGGTTCCCATGATGGGGACGCCGCTTGCGTTGGCCTCCGGGCCCACGACCTTCATCTCCGTGGAGAGAGTAGGACCGAGAATCGCGACGACCTGGGAGGAGTTGATGAGTTTCTGGGCCGCGGCGAGCGCCTGCTCCTGTTTCCCGGAGGAATCCTCGATGACCAGCTCTATTTTGACGTTCCCTTTGGCGTTGACCTCGTCCCTGGCCAGCTTGAACCCGTTCGTGATCGCTTCGCCGTACCCCGCGCCCTGGCCCGTGATGATGGAGATCACCCCGATCTTCGCGTCGACCGGCGGCTTCCTGGTCCTGGCGGGCGGCGACGCTTTGTGCGCGTCCTTGGCCGCGCCCATGAAAACCAGGGCGAACCCGAGCATCGACGCCAGGCAGAGGAAACGGATGGACCGGGACATGATAAACCTCCTTTTTTACAATATGTCCACCTTCGCCAAGGCTTTGGCGGGCATCCGCCGTAGCTCGAAATTCCCGGCGCTTCCCGAGCGAATTTCGAGCGAAGGCGGATGGTGCCCGGGGGGGGGAATTGCCCGATCAGCCTCGGCGATCACGCCATCGGCCCCTGCGGCTCGGCTCGGTGCTGCCGCGCTCCACAAGGTCGCGCTCTTCCTCCCTGATCGGTCGGCGCACCTCGCCGGTTCAATTCCCCCGCAAAGCACGCCGGATGAATCCGTTGGTGCCCGGGGGGGGAATTGAACCCCCACGGCTTATTCAGCCTCGGGATTTTAAGTCCCGTGCGTCTGCCAGTTCCGCCACCCGGGCGCACCTGTCAAAACATAGCACAAAAACAGGGACGTTCTTAAAAACTCCCCTTATAAACAGGTTAAAAACAGGGACGTTCTTAAAAACTCGGGGGGTGGGGGAATCGGGCAATATTTCGTATCCGACCGACGGCAAGTCGAGTTTTTAAGAACGTCCCTGTTTTTAAGGGGAGTTTTTAAGAACGTCCCTGTTTTTGTGTTCGGGGGAAGGAGGAATGGAGGCGGCACCCGGATTTGAACCGGGGATGAAGGATTTGCAGTCCTCTGCCTTACCGCTTGGCTATGCCGCCGTACCGGGTATTCTCGGCCGGATGCCTTTCGCGTGTCAAGCGGGACTGTTGGGAGCGCGACTGCCAAGACGCCGCGAGCCTTGCGCCCAAACCATGTTTTGGTGTTAGTATGGGGCATCCCCGGATGCCTCTATCGAACGAAGGAGGCCTCAGGTTGCAGAGAACCGTCTTCATAACGGGAGTCGCCGGCTTCATAGGCTCCCACGTGGCCTCGGCGTTGCTTCGGCAGGGCGACCTGGTCTTCGGCCTCGACAACTTCGATCCCTTCTACGACAGGGCTATCAAGGAACGCAACCTCGCGGGGCTTGCTGCGCACCCCGGCTTCCGTTTCCTGGAGGCGGACATCCGGGACGCGGCCGCCCTCTCGGGGTGGGGGGCGGGGGAAACCCCCTCCGCGCTGATCCACCTGGCCGCGAAGGCCGGCGTCCGGCCGTCGGTCGCGGACCCCGCCGGCTATGCGGACGTGAACGTCATGGGTACCGTCAGGGTTCTCGAGTGGGCAAGGGAGCGGTCGGTCCCGCGTGTCCTGTTCGCGTCTTCCTCTTCCGTTTACGGCGGCAACACGAAAATCCCCTTCGCGGAGGACGATTTCGTCGACCGCCCCGTGAGCCCTTACGCCGCGACGAAGAAGGCGGGCGAGCTTCTTTGCCACACCTGGTGCCACCTGTACGGCATGAACGTCGTCTCGTTGAGGTTTTTCACCGTCTACGGCCCTGCGCAGCGGCCGGAGATGGCCATACACAAGTTCACCCGGCGCATGCTCGAAGGGAAGGAGATCGGGATCTTCGGCGACGGGACGACGAGGAGGGACTACACCTACATCGACGACATCGTGAGCGGTGTCCTGGGGGCGCTCGCCGCGCCTACTGGCTACCGGGTCTACAACCTCGGGGAGTCCGCCACCATCTCCCTCTCCGACCTCGTGGCCCTGCTGGAGCGCGCCACCGGCGTCCGCGCGAAATGCAAACGGCTGCCTCTCCAGCCCGGGGATGTCCCCGTGACCTTTGCCGACATATCCCGGGCCCGGGCCGAGATCGGGTACGACCCGAAGACGCCGGTGGAGGCCGGCGTCCGGAATTTCGTCCAGTGGTACAGGAACGTCACCGGAACAAAAAAATCCTGAAGGAGGAGGGCAGACGATGAAGATCACATTATCGGTCATCAAGGCGGATATCGGATCCATCGGGGGCCACATCCAGCCGAGCAGGCAGCTCCTCGAGGAGGTCCGGCGCAAGGTCTCCGAGCTGGGGAAGGGCCTGCTGATCGACTCCTATGTGGGGTACACCGGGGACGACATCGCGATCCTGATGACGCACACCCGGGGCAACCTGGACGAGAAGGTCCACAAGCTGGCCTGGGACACCTTCCTCGCGGGGACGGAGGTCGCCAAGGCCCAGGGGCTCTACGGCGCGGGCCAGGACCTGCTCAAGGACTCCTTCTCCGGAAACGTCAAGGGGATGGGCCCCGCCGTCGCGGAGATGACGTTCGACGAGCGGCCCAACGAGCCGTTCCTGATGTTCGCCGCAGACAAGACCGATCCCGGCGCCTACAACCTGCCGTGCTACCTCGCGTTCGCCGATCCCATGCACAACTCGGGACTCATCCTTTCCCCTAAGGTGGGCGCCGGGTTCACCTTCAGGATAATGGACGTCGAGAACACCGACGGCGACAGGGTCATCGACCTCAACGCTCCGGAGGACCTCTACGACATCGCCGCGCTGCTCCGCGACCAGGAGAGGTTCGTCGTCGAGTCGATACATTCCAGGGCCGGAGGGGACATCGCCGTGTCCGTGAGCACGACCCGGCTGCACAACATCGCGGGGAAATACACCGGCAAGGACGACCCGGTGATGCTTGTGCGGGTCCAGGGGAATTTCCCCGCCACCGGCGAGGTCCTGTCGCCGTTCACCATCGGCCACCTGGTCGCCGGCTTCATGCGGGGAAGCCACCACGGCGCGTTGATGCCGGTGACGCGGAACACCGGCATCTCCTTCTTCGACGGACCGCCTATCGTCTCCTGCCTGGCGTTCTGCGTAAAAAACGGCAAGCTGACGGAGCCCGCGGACGCCTTCGACCACCCGTACTGGGAATACGTCCGCACGAAGGTGTCGGCGAAGTCCGAGGACCTGCGCCGGCAGGGCTTCTTCGGGCCGGCGATGCTGCCTTACAGCGAGCTGGAATACGGCGGGATAGTCGATCGCCTGAAGAAGATGGATACCCGTTTCCGCGTGATTCATGGGAAGGAAGAGGTCAAGGCGTAAATCCGATAGTTGGCGGGAGGGGGGCGGATGAACGGTCCCGCCCCCTGGCGCCGAAAGGTGGAAATCTGGCAATGGATTTGGAGCTCCGATTCGACTTCTCGTTGATCCTGGAAAAGAACCTGCGCGGCGGGGAGGGCCTGTCCGCCGCGCAGCTGCGAG
>JAKALO010000118.1 GCA_021824125.1 Deltaproteobacteria bacterium
TCCGCTGCCTGCCACGCATCGTTCTTCCACTCGTCTTGTTCCTGGCCGCCTGCGCGGCAATGCCGGCGATTGCGGCGGAATCGGCCCCCGCGGCCCCGCCACCGGCCGTCAACGCCGGCGACACGGCGTGGCTGCTGGTTTCGGCGGCGCTCGTCATGCTCATGACGCCCGGGCTGGCGCTTTTCTACGGGGGGATGGTCCGTAGGAAGAACATACTCGGGACGATCATGCAGTCGTTCATCATCATCGGCCTGATCAGCGTGGAGTGGATCCTCGTGGGCTACAGCTTCGCCTTCGGGCCGGATTGCTGGGGGATCATCGGGGATCTTTCCTGGTTCGGTCTCCGCGGCGTCGGTCTGACCCCCTTCAAGGAGTACGCGGCGACAGTCCCGCACCAGGCGTTCATGGTCTACCAGATGATGTTCGCGGTCATCACGCCCGCGCTCATCACCGGGGCGTTCGCGGAGCGGTTCAAATTTTCGACCTTCATCGTGTTCACCCTCCTGTGGGCGCTGCTGGTCTACAACCCCGTGGCGCACTGGGTCTGGGGGATCGGCGGATGGATCCGCAACCTGGGGGCGCTGGACTTCGCCGGGGGCACGGTCGTCCACATAACCTCCGGGGTCAGCGCCCTGGCGGCGGCGTTCGTCGTCGGAAAGCGAAAGGGGTTCGGCTCCGAGAACATGGCCCCCCACAACCTCCCCATGACGGTGCTCGGGGCGGCCATCCTCTGGTTCGGCTGGTTCGGGTTCAACGCCGGGAGCGCCCTTTCCGCGGGGGACCTGTCAACGAGCGCGTTCGTGACGACCCATTCGGCCGCGGCGATGGCGACGCTGTCCTGGGTGTTCGCGGAGTGGATCCACCGCGGAAAGCCCACGGTCCTCGGGGCCGCATCCGGGTGCGTCGCCGGGCTGGTCGCGATCACTCCCGCCGCGGGATTCGTGCAGCCGATGGGCGCTCTTTTCATCGGCCTTGTCGCGGGCGTCCTCTGCTACTGCGCGGTGATGCTCAAGGGTAAATTCGGGTACGACGACTCGCTGGACGTCGTTGGAGTGCACTGTGTAGGCGGAACGCTCGGGGCGCTGGCCACCGGGCTGCTCGCGACGACGGCGGTCAACGCGGGTGGGGCCGACGGCCTCTTTTACGGCAACCCCAAACAGCTTGCCATCCAGGCCCTGGCGGTCATCGTGACCCTCGCGTATTCCTTCGGGGTAAGTTTCCTCCTCCTGAAGATCCTCGACAAAACGATGGGGCTTCGGGTCGAGAAGGAGGACGAGGTCATGGGGCTCGACCTCTCGATGCACGGTGAGGCGGGATACACCTTGTAGGCGTAAAAAACAGGGACCTCAAAAACAGGGACGTTCTTAAAAACTCGATTTGACGGCGGTCGGATACGAAATATTGCCCGATTTACCCCCCCCCGAGTTTTTAAGAACGTCCCTGTTTTTGAGCCTGTTTTTGAGGTCCCTGTTTTTGAGTTGCGGTTATTGAGTATACTTGGGGGATGGCGCTGAACCGGCCCATCCCCGTATCACTTTTCTTCACCTGCCTGGCCGACGCGTTCTATCCGGACGTCTGCTTCGCCACCGTCGCCGTCCTCGAACGTTTCGGCGCGGAGGTGCGCGTTCCGCTCTCCCAGACGTGCTGCGGCCAGCCCGCGTTCAATTCCGGCAACCGGAAGGAGGCGCGGAAAATGGCGCGCAGGTTCCTCTCCGCCTTCGCGGGGGAGGGGTACATCGTGACCCCTTCCGGATCCTGCGCATCGATGGTCAGGAACGAATACCCGGTCCTGTTCCGCGACGAGCCGAAAATGCTCGCCCTCGCCTCGCTGGCCGGCGAACGGCTATACGAGCTCTCCGAGTTCCTCGTGGAAGTGCTGGGAGTGACCGACCCGCAATCCTCCTTCAAGGGTAAGGTGACATATCACGACTCCTGCCACCTGAAGCGCGGCCTGGGCGTCTTCGAGGCGCCTCGCAAGCTGCTCCGCGCCATCCCGGGCGTGTCCCTGGTCGAGATGGAGGAGAGCGACCGGTGCTGCGGCTTCGGCGGGGTCTTCTCCGTGAAATACCCCCACATCTCCTGCCGGATGGTCGAGGACAAGATCGAGCGCATCCTTGCGACGGGAGCCCAGGTGGTCACATCCGGGGACCTGGGGTGCCTGATGAACATCGGGGGGATGATCTCCCGGTCGGGCTACCCGGTGCGCGCGGTCCACCTGGCGGAGATCCTCGCCGGGGATTTCGAGAGGCCCCGCTGATGGAAACGCGATCGCGTTCCTTTTACCGGAACTCGGAGAAGGCGCTCGCCGACCCCGTCCTGCAGGCCGCACTCTCCCGGGCGACGGCTAAGTTCGTCGAGGCCCGGGCCGAGTCGGTCGCCGCCTTCCCCGGGTTCGAGGCCGCGCGGGAACAGGGGGCCCGGATCAAGGCGGACGCCCTCGAGAACCTCGACCGTCATCTCGCCCGCTTCATAGCGGAAGCCGAAAGGCGCGGCGCCGTCATCCACGTGGCGCGGGACGCCGCGGCGGCCCGGGATATGGCGGCGCGAATCGCCATGGAGGAAGGAGTCTCCCTGGCCGTAAAGTCCAAATCGATGGCGGCCGAGGAAGTGGGCCTGACCACCGCCCTGGAGGCGGCAGGCGTGGAGGTGGTGGAGTCGGACCTCGGGGAATTCATCGTCCAGCTCGCGTGCGAATCCCCCTCCCACATCATCGCCCCGGCGGTCCACAAGACGCGGGAACAGGTCTCCCGGCTCTTCCGGGAGAAGCTCGGCGCGGACTGCGCCGGTAATATCCCGGAGCTCGTGCGGATCGCGTGCGCGCATATGCGGCGTAAGTTCGTCGCCGCCGGGATGGGGGTTACGGGCGCGAACTTCCTGTGCGCCGACACCGGCTCCGTCGTGCTCGTCACCAACGAGGGAAACGGCCGCATGGGTACGATCCTCCCCCGCGTCCACCTCGTGGTGGCCGGAATCGAGAAAGTCATCCCGAGGCTTGCCGATCTACCCGTCTTCCTCCGCATACTTCCCCGCAGCGCCACGGGTCAGATCATCTCCACGTACGTTTCCGTGCTGACCGGAAGTCGGCGGGAGAGGGATCCCGAAGGGCCGGAAAAGCTCCACATCATCCTCGTGGACAACGGAAGGACGGGGATCCTCCAGGGGAAGTACCGGGAAATACTTAAGTGCATCCGGTGCGGGGCGTGTCTCAACATCTGTCCGGTGTACCGGAGCGTCGGCGGGCACGCCTACGGGGGAGTTTACGCCGGGCCGGTGGGCTCCGTGCTCACTCCCCTGCTTGACGGCCTTTATGAAGGTGCGCCCCTGCCCAACGCCAGCACCCTTTGCGGCGCCTGCAGGGAAGTGTGCCCGGTAAAGATCCCGCTCCCTGAGCTTCTGCTGGAGCTGCGGGGGGACGAGCGGGACCAGGGATTGAAGACCCCCGACGAGATCCTCGCGATCAAGGGCTTTGCGGCCGTGATGAGTCGCGCGGGGATACTGGAAGCGCTGGAGCGGATCATCGGCGTCGTTTCCCAACTTTTCCACAAGGAGGGGAAAGGCGCCTGGCTTCCCCTGGGTTTCTCGGCATGGACCGAACGGCGGGATTTCCCGGCCCCGGCCGAGCAGCCGTTCCGGAAGCTCTGGAAGAAGCAGCGAGGTATCCGGCCGTGGACCCGGCCGCTCCCGCCGTCGGCGGATTCGGCGGCGCCAGACCATCCCAGGCCGGCGGCGGGCCGGAAGGAAGAGCTGATCCGGCGGGTAGCCGGCGCGCTCCGGGGGCGGGAGGGCGTAATAACCGCACCTACTCCCGTGAGAGCACACGCGGAATCGCTCGATCAAACTGTCAGGACAGCCCTTTTTCGTGAACGGTTCGAGGAGCAGGGCGGAAGCTTGCTGGAGGGGGCGGCGCTCGAGCCCCTGCTCCCCGTTCTGGGCGAGGAGCTTCGCCTGGCGGGGATCACCGCGATCCTGTTCCCCGAGGAGGACGCGGGGGCACGCCTGGTGGCGGAGACCCTCGCGCCGTTCGGCCCCTTCTCGATCGTCTCGTCTTCCGAGGCCCGGCAGCCGTCCGCTCCCGGAACAGCGGGCGTGCAGACCGCGGAGAGCGCCGTCGTCGAAACCGGCTCGATCGTCCAGACAAGCCGGGGCGGCAAGACGCTTCTCCCCGGGCTTATCACCGACGTCCACGTCGCCCTGCTGGCGCCTTCGCTCTTCGTGGACCGGCTGGACGATATCCTGGCTCCACCGCCGGATGACCCCCCCCGCAATATCTCCTTCATCACGGGCCCGAGCCGCACCGGCGACATCGAGCAGACGCTGACGATCGGCGCCCACGGCCCGAAAAAAATGATCGCCGTCCTTCTTACCAGCCCATACCCCTGAGAAAGAAGAGCCAGCCGGTGATCGTGAAGGCGGAGGCCGCCGTGGACACGACGATTATCGTCGCGGCGAGGTCGGGGTCCCCCTTCAGCTGGGTCGCCATCACGTAGGTGATAACGGCCGTCGGGCAGCCCAGCATGATCGCCCCGATCCGAAGATCGTCGCCCGAGACTCCCATCCACCGGTAAGCCGCCAACCCCAGGCCCGTCAGCAGGACGACCTTCATGGCCGCTGCCGCGGCCGCCGTGGAAAATCCCGTCCTCGCCCGCTCGAAGGAGATCGACCCTCCGAGGCAGAGGAGCGACAAGGGCAACGTGGCCGAAGACAGGATCTTGAGCGTGTTCCGGAACAGTCCCGGCAACGGCAGCCGGAAGAGGCTCCACGCGATCCCCAGGAAGGAAGCGATGATCAGGGGATTTGTGACAATCTGAATGGAAACGTTCCGCGTGCGCTCCCACGCCCGTCCCTCAAGCCTTTCCTTGTGGGGGAGAAGGAGCGCCATTATCGCGAGGACGTTGAGAAGGGGGACCATGAACCCCAGCAGGATCCCGGCCTTCCGCAGCCCCTCGACGCCCACCGCGTTCAGTACGATCGGCAGTCCGACATAGGCGAGGTTCGCGCGGAACGCCCCCTGGATGAAAGCGCCGCGTTCCGCCGGCACAAGGCCCATCCGGCGCGAAAGAGGGAACGCGAGGAGGAAGACGGTCGTGGTGGCCGCGTACCCGCCTATCACGAGAGGAGCGCTGAACGCCTGCAGGAAGTCGGACGTGCCGATCTCGTGGAACAGGAGGGCCGGGAGCAGCAGGTAATAGACCAGGGCGTTCGCGGTATGCACGAAGGGCTCGTCGATGAACCGGTACCGGCGGGCCGTCGCCCCGATGGCGATGACCAGGAACACCGGAAACACCGACTGAAGGATGTCCATTACGTCTCCGCCCTGCGGGCCTCCGCGTCTTCCCTGCCCGCCGAAAAAAAGGCGGCCCCGCCCAAGGAGGGGCCGCCCTCAGAGTATGGTCAGGCTCCGCGAGCGGGCAACCGGTCTGCCTGGTTACTTCGGTCCGCGAACCTTCACCAGGTAATTGACGATCTCAACCGCCTCCGCGTCCGTTATGCGGCAGCCGTTGACCTTCTGCATCCTCGTGACCGTGGCCGTCCATCCGTCGCGGTCCTTCGTCTTGTTCAGGGGCCGGCTCAACGCGTGGCAGTCGCTGCACTTCCCCTCGAACAGCGCCTTGCCCCGGTCCTCCCCCTGCCCACCGCTTTCCTTCTGCGCGTAAGCCGAACCGGCAAGAAGAAAAACGCACGTAAAGAGCGCAATGATGACCCTTTTTCCCGGCATTCGCGCCTCCTTGCGGAAATTTATTTCCTGCCGTGCTCCGAGGCGAGGAACTCCACTATCTTGGCGCCGTCCGCGTCGGAGATCCAGTCCGCCTTTTTACCCTGCATCGCCTTGACGATCTCCGTCCAATGCTCCTTCGTTTCCTGCCGCGCGGTCGCACGTCCGATGTCGTGGCAGACGCTGCACTTCTGCTCGAAGAGCGTCTTCCCTTCGGCCGCCGCGGAGACCGCGGGGGCGCCGGGCGTTGCGGCCGGCTTTGGAGCATCGGCCTTGGAACATCCCGATGCGAAGGCCATCATGAACAGGATGACGACGGTAACTACCCCTGTCCGCATGCGCATGTGCAAACTCCTTCTTGGCGACGATTTCGATTCATTCTACAGCCGCTCAGGGGGGGCAGACAACCGATTCCGTGTATAATCGATGGTCATGATCCGCGTCCGCATGCCGCAGAAGAAGCGCGAGCTGGAAATCCCCGGGCCCAGGCGGGTGGGGGACATCCTGGTCGAGGCCGGCGTCCGGCCGACCACCGTGATCGTGACCAGGGGGAAACAGCTGCTCACGAAGGACCAGCGCGTCGAGGACGGGGAGACCATCGACATCCTGTCGGTGGTGTCGGGGGGATAGTTTTCACGTGAAGTGCAAGCGGTGCCGGAAAACCGAGGCCGCGGTAGACCTGCCGAGCCACCACTCCGCCTTCTGCCCCGAATGCTTCTTCTTTTTTTTCCGAAGGCAGGTGGAGGAAGGGATCCGCAAGTTCCGCCTGCTATCCGCCGGCGACCGCGTCCTGGTCTGTGTCTCGGGAGGGAAGGACAGCCTGGTCCTGTGGGACATCCTGATGGAGCTCGGATACCGCACGGAAGGTCTTCACATCGACCTCGGGATCGAAGGGTATTCCGACCGTTCGCGTGAGAAAGTGCTTGCCTATGCCGCCGCCCGCGGGAAGGAGCCGATCGTGGCGGACCTCCGTGCCGAGGGGGTCCCGATACCGGAGGCGGCGAAAAGGGCACGCAAGGAAGAGTGCGCGGTCTGCGGAACGGTGAAGCGGTATTTCTTCAACCGGGTCGCCGCGGAGAGGGGGTTCACCGTCGTCGCCACGGGTCACAACCTCGACGACGAGGCGGCGCGTCTCCTGGGCAACCTGCTCCACTGGGACGAGGACCATCTCTCCCGCCAGCATCCCCTGCTCCCCGAGGTCGAGGGAGGGCTCGTCCGGAAGGTCAAGCCGCTGTGGAGAGTCAGCGAGATGGAGACTGCCGCGTACGGCTTCCTCAAGGGTATCGATTACGTGACCGAGGAATGCCCGATGAGCATCGACGCCACGTCTCTCGTCTACAAGGAGGCGCTTTCCCTGATCGAGGAACATATGCCGGGAACCCGCCGCAAGTTCTACCAGGAATTTCTCAAAAACAGGGACGTTCTTAAAAACTCCGACCTTAAGAACAGGAACTTTCCCGGAAACTCCACCCCCGGTTTGTGCGGGACCTGCGGCGCGCCCACATACGCCGAGGTATGCAGCTTC